>CAYYSY010000318.1:0-5416 GCA_964474355.1 uncultured Spirochaetaceae bacterium
TAGCCGCGCACGGTCATCTCGGGGTAGAGCGGCGGGCTCTCGGGCAGGTACCCGATGGCGCGGCGCGCCGCGAGCGGAGCCTCGAAGATGTCGTGACCGTCGATCCGCACCGTGCCTTCCGTCGGGGGGATGAACCCCGTCAGCATCCGCATGGTGGTCGTCTTGCCCGCACCGTTGGTGCCGAGGAAGCCGACGACCTCGCCGCGCCCGATCCGAAACGTCAGGTCGCGCACCGCGTCGAATTCGCCATACCGCTTCGAGAGTCCTTCGACCTCGATGCCGAACGTTGCCTCGCCGCTCACTGGCCCCCCCAAGAGCTCAACGCCGCCCCCTGCCGCACCGGCCGACCCCTCATCCCCGCGGCCGCATGCCGTTCAGGAAGAGGTCCACCACCGTGCGCGCGACCTTGATGTAGTACGTCGACTCGTCGTCCGCATCTCCCTCGACGCGGAGCACGTCGAGCACGCGGCCTGTGACGACGATGTCGAGCCCCCCGATGAACAGATATGACGCCATTCGAGGCTCGACGTCGCTCCGCAGCTCCCCCGCCTTCTGCGCCTCCGCCAGGATCCGGCCGACGAGGCCGAAGAGCCGCCCCATGGCCTCGAGCCGGTCGCGGTCGTGAAAGCGAGGTGAGCGCTGGATCTCGAACACGAGCACCTTGACCCAGTCGCGCCGCACCCGGTACGCGTTGAGGATGAGCGCCGCCACCGAGAGCAGCTTGTCCTCGGTGTCTCCGCCGCCATCGGCGATCGCCTCCACCGCGTCCAGGAATCCCGTCCACTGCTCGTCGAAGATGGTGTCGAGCACCTCTTCCTTGTTCTTGAAGTAGTGGTAGACGAGCCCATAGGCAATGCCGGCCTCGTTCGCGATGTCGGAGACGCGCGAGCCGTGATAGCCGTTTCGCGCGAAGACCTTGATCGCCGCATCGAGGATGAGATTCCGCTTGTCGCGGCCCGCTCGGCTGCGGTCACTCTCTCGTGTGGCTCGGCTGGACATGGGCTCCGGGATCGATCTGGGCGTGTCTGGTTCGGTGCGAGCGCCGGATGATATGAGGCGCGCCGCCGGTCGGTCAACCGGCGAAGTCGCCCCCAAGCCGGCGCTCGGGCTCGCGATTCATGTCACGAGAAGTCGCCCGGAACGCGCGCTGCGGGCTCGACGCCTCGCCGGGGGCTATCCTCGGCAGATGGCCAGCCCCACACATCCTGCGCGCCAGATCGCCCATGCCACGCCCTGGCGGGTGTCGCTCGCCGTCACCCTGGTGATCGCGATCACGTCGCCGGCGATCGCGTCGCCGGGTGCGGCCGGTGAGGCCGCGCCGCAGCCCGTAGCGTCGGCCGGATTTCTCGACGCCGAAGGCGCTCTCGAGACCTCGGACGCGGTACAGCCGATCACGGTGCTCCCGCTCGCCGGCGCCGACGTCGGCCGCCCCATTCCGGTGGGCGCCTTCTGCCCCACCCGCCCGAGCGACCCCATGCGTGAGGCCTCGACCTTCGGTGCGAGTGCGCTGCTCATGTGGGCGTTGGCGCGGCGGCGCGTGCGAGCCGCCGAGAGCTGATCCGCCTCTCGAGGCGGCACAACGCCGAGAGCTGATCCGCCACTCGAGGCGGCACCCCGATTCAGCCCCGTGACACCATGAGCCACTGGAACGAGCTCGACGAGCCCGACACACGCCCGCTGTGGCCCGGATCGAAGGCGATCTGGCGATCGTCGGAGCTGCTCTCGAGGATCTGCTTGAAGCCGGCGATCTTGCGTTCGGGGTCCTCGGGGTTCAGCCCGTGGAAGACGATCTCGACCTTCGGTCGCGAGTCGAGCACGTTCAGCACGAGGGCCGCGAGCGAGAAGAGCTTGCCGATGCCCTCCACGGCCTCGACCGCGAAGCGGGGGACGTCGATGTCATCGAGGTCGAGCTTGTATTCGAGACGCATGCTTGTGCTCCTGGACCGCGTCCTCTGGACGAGGGACCCCTTCGAAAGGCGCCGCAAGGTCGCCTTCCGCCCGTGGAGTGTCAAGGCCGCCGCTCGGGCGGCGAGCTCAGTCGGAGTCGTGGGGGTCGGCGTGGTCGACGGACGCGAGCGCCGACACGCGAGAGTGGAACTCCTCGCGCGAGATGACGCCCTTCTCGATGAGCAGCTGGGTCAGCACGTGGAGGATCGTACGCGTCTTCGCCTCGTAGCTCGCGAGGCTCTCCACCGGAGGATGCCGGGGCGCGTCCGTCTCGCCGGCCTCGGTCCTTCGCGGGGGCGGTGAGGACAGGGAGGCCTCGTCGAAGCTCGGGTGAGCCGCGTCCTGCTCCGGCGACCGAGCCAGGACGGCCGGCGGGGCCGATGCAACGGGATCCGGCTGCCGGGACGAGGCGGTCGCTGCGGGCGCCATGACGGGCTCCGGCGGTGCCGCCGCCGCGCTCGGCGAAGCCGAAGCGACCAGCTCGGGGGCGGGCGTGGGCGTGGGCGTGATTGCAGGTGCCGCATCGGGTGCGGGCGTGGGCGTGATTGCAGGTGCCGCCTCGGGTGCGGGCGTCGGCGTGATCGCGGGCGCCACCTCGGGTGCGGGCACCGGTGTGGGCGTGACTGGGGAGACGGAGTCGGGCGTGGGCGGTGTGGGCGAGACCGCGGGGGCCGCCTCGGACGCGGGCATCGACGTGGGCATGACTGCAGGGGCCGAGTCGGGCGTGGGCGGCGCGGCCTGCTCGCCCTCGTCTCCCCCCATGAAGTGGCGCACGAGCTCTTCGGTGCCAGCCGGTGCGTCGGCGGCGGGCGCGGTGGAGGTCGGCGGCGTTGCGGCCGGCTCGGTCTCGGCAGGCGGGCTCGGCCGCTCGGGCGGCGTCGCCTCCTGCTGCAGCAGATCGAGAGCCACCTCGCCGAGCGTGGCTGGGTCGGGCACAGCTGCAGACGACGGACCCGTCTCCGTCGCGGCAGCGGGCAGCTCATCAGCGGCGTCGCGGTAGTAGCGGTCGATGCCCTCGGCGAGCTCGGAGGGCGACATCATGACGGGCTTCACCTGCAGGCCGGTGCGGAAGGCCAGGGCATCGAGCACCGCGAGGGCACCCGGATCCTCCATCGCGAGAAAGAGCGTCGTGCGGCGGTCGGCCTTCTTGACGAAGAGCGGCAGCACCATGTGCCGCTCGGCGAGCGCTCGCGGCACCAGCTCGAGCACGTCGGCGGAGATGCGCTTGCCCTCGAGGCTCGCGACCGGGAGCGAGAGCTGACTCGCCAGTGCACGCACGAGCGAGCGCTCCTCGAGGAAGCCCATCTTGATGAGCGTCGCCCCGAGCGGTCGTCCCCAGCGGCGCTGCTCGCCGAGCGCGGCGTTCAGCTGGTGCTGATCGATGACGCCCGCTCGCAGCAGGATCTCGCCGATCCGGATTCTTCCGGCCATCGTGCATGCCTCCTTCGCTGTACGGCTCATCGGCGAACGAGGCGAGGGCCTGAGCGCGACGGGCAGCGTAGGGGCAGTTCAGCGAGACCGCGGTGCGGGCGCCCGATCGACCGAGGGGAAGAGCCCTCGAATCGCGCCGCAGCGCCGATCAGCTCCCTGTGTCGGCTGCCTGGGCGGGATCGGCCAGGAAGCACCGCGCGCGGCGCCCCGCCCCGACCTCGAAGACCGGCGGATCGTCGTGGGCGCAGCGCTCGAGCGCGACCGGGCAGCGGGTGTGGAAGTGACAGCCGGCGGGCGGATTCGAAGGCGAAGGCACGTCGCCGAGGATCGGTGGGTCTTCGTTGCGCCGACCCGGGTCGACGGACGGGACGGCATCGAGCAGGCCGCGCGTGTAGGGATGGCGCGGATCCTCGAAGAGCGCGTCGGTGGGCGCCGTCTCGACGATGCGACCGAGGTACATGACGGCGACGCGGTCGGCGAGATAGCGCACGACACCGAGATCATGCGTGATGAAGAGATAGGCGAGGCCCAGGTCGCGCTGCAGATCGGCGAGCAGGTTCAGGATCTGCGCCTGGATCGAGACGTCGAGCGCCGACACGGACTCGTCGCAGATCAACAGCTTCGGCTCGACCGCGAGCGCTCGCGCGATGCAGATGCGCTGCCGCTGTCCGCCCGAGAACTCGTGCGGGTACGACCACATCTGCCCTGGATCGAGCTGGACGCGCTCGAGGGCCGCGCCCACGCGCCGCGTGAGCTCGGCCTCGTCGCTCGCCATGCCGAACGAGCGCATGCCTTCGGCGACGAGGTCGCGGACGCGCATGCGCGGGTTGAGCGATGCCATCGGATCCTGGAAGACGATCTGCAGGCGACGCCTCCGCTCGCGCAGCTCGGACCCGGACAGCGTCCGCAGATCGGTGCCCTCGAACATGATGCGGCCCTGCTGGGGCTCGACCAGGCGCAGGATCGAGCGCCCCACCGTCGTCTTGCCGCAGCCCGACTCGCCGACGAGCGCGAGCGTCTCGCCCTCCGCGACCTCGAGGTCGATGTCGGTCGCCGCCTGCACGTGCCCCACCGTGCGGCGCATCACGCCCTGCTTGATCGGGAACCACGTACGCAGGCCCTCGACCCGCAGCAGCTCGTCTCCGTTCGCGGTCACGCCCCGCCCTCCCCGGAGCCCTGCTGATCGCGCGCGACCGCGTGACAGCTGAGGACGTGGCCCTCGGCGACGGTCGTCTCGCCGGGCTCTTCGACCGTGCAGGGGTCGAAGCGCCGCTCGCACCGCTCCGCGAAGCGGCAGCCCTTCGGCCAGTGGCCGGGAGACGGCACGACGCCCGCGATCTCCGGCAACCGCTCTCCGTGCGTCGAGCGGGCCGGCATCGAGCGCAGCAGCCCCTCCGTGTACGGGTGCCGGGGCCGGCCGAGCACGATCTCACGCGCGGCGTTCTCGACGACCTGGCCCGTGTACATGACGGCCACGCGATCGGCGAGCTCGTTCACGATGCCGAGATCGTGCGTGATCAGCAGGATCGCGAGGCCGTCGTCGCGCTGCAGCCTTCGGAGCAGGCTCACGATCTGCGCCTGGATCGTGACGTCGAGGGCGGTCGTCGGCTCGTCGGCGATCAGCACGTCCGGCCGGGTCGAGAGCGCCATCGCGATCATGACCCGCTGCTTGAGCCCGCCCGACAGCTGATGCGGGTACGCGCGCAGCCGATCCTCCGGGTCGGGGATGCCGACGTGTCCGAAGAGCTCACGGGTGCGCTCGAAGGCCTCGGCCTTCGACACCTTCTCGTGCAACCGGATCGCCTCGACCACCTGATTGCCCACGCGCACGACCGGGTTCAGGCTCGTCATCGGCTCCTGAAAGATCATCGAGATGCGGCGGCCGCGGATGCTCCGCATGGCCTCGACCGGCAGGTCCATGATCTCCTCGCCGCCGAGCTTCACGCTGCCGGACGTCGCGCGCCCCGGACGCGGCACGAGGCGCAGCATCGACAGCGCCGTCATCGACTTGCCCGAGCCCGACTCGCCGACGAGCGCG
>CAYYSY010000319.1:0-2525 GCA_964474355.1 uncultured Spirochaetaceae bacterium
GGTAGTCGATCGATCGCGCATCCGCTGGCGTAAGCTGCCTCTCGAGGACTAGCTTCTATTCCTGCCTGCGCGAGGCGAATAGGCCTCATGAGGGCCGAAGACCGCGACGCCCGAACCCCCCAGGGTCGTCGTCCTGGCGCGTCGAGAAGAGGTGGGCGTTCTGTGCTCACACCAGCCTCTGATGGATCTTCGTGAGCATCTGGACGACCCGGATCGAGAGCCGGCGAGGGTTCGATGTTCACGCTCGAGGTCATGGGCGACCAAGACCGAGCGCTCGAGAATCTGCACCAGGCCGGCCAGAAAACGCAGCCGCCACCCTAAGAAAGCCGGGGCCCGATCGTTATTGTCAGAGAGGGCCGGCGCGGAGGGCCTGAGCGGGGCGAGCATGACGAAGCCGGAATGGATCGAGACGGCACTGGCACGCTACGAGCGGCCCCTGCTCAGACACGCGAGACGCATCACCCGGGACGACGAGCTGGCGCGGGACGTGGTGCAGGACACCTTCCTGCGTCTGTGCAAGCAGGACCCAGAGCGACTCCGGGAGGGATTGCCGCGCTGGCTCTTTACCGTGTGTCGGAACCGCGCCCTCGACGTCGCGAAGCGATCGGGTCGGACGGGCTCGCTGGCCGAGGGGCAGTTCGAGGCGCTCGAGAGCGACGAGCCGACCCCGGCGCAAGCCCTGGAGGAACAGGAGAACCGGCAGGACGTTAAAGCGCTGCTGAGCGCCCTGCCCGAGCGACAGCAGCAGGTCCTGCGGCTCAAGTTCCAGGACGAGCTGAGCTACCGCGAGATCGGCGAGATTGCGGGCGTGAGTGTCGGCAACGTGGGGTACCTGATCCACACGGCGCTGAGGCGCCTGCGCGGACGCTTCGATGCGCGGGCGGACGTCGTGTCGTTGAGGAGAGCGAGATGAGCCTGGAACCGAACGATCCACGACTGACGAGCTACGCCGTGGGAGAGATGAACGACGAGGAGCGCGAGCAGCTGGAGAGGGAGCTGGATGCTTCACCCGAGGCTCGACGTGCCGTGGAGGAGCTGCGCGGAAAGAGCGCGGCCCTGAGGAACGCCCTGAAGGACGCCGAGGCTCTCGAGCTATCGGAGGAGCAGCGCGCGGCGATCGTGGCGCGGAGCCGAGCGAAGTCGAGCCGGCTTTGGATCGCACCCGCAAGTGCCCTGGCGGTCGCCGCCGTCGCGGTGCTCGCCATCGCCAGCCTCACACAGCTCGCTCTCCAGAGCCCGATGGACACGCTGGACACCACTGCGGTCACTCCGCAGCGCAGCGCGGCCCCAGCGGCGCCTGTAGAGACGAACCGACGCGCCGAGGCCGAACCGACGCCGCCCCCTGCCACCATGGTGCTTCGCGCTGCGCCGCCTCCCGCGCCACGACCGGCGGCGACCTCGGCGCCGCCGCCGCGCGGCTACGAAACGCTCGGGTCACGCGTCCGATCGAGGCGTCCCGATATCCCACAGGGCTTCGGCAGCCCGGCCTTCAACACCGAGGCCTACGACCGCATCGGGGACAACCCGTTCCTCGAGACGAGGCGGCATCCGCTGTCGACGTTCTCGATCGACGTGGACACGGCGTCCTACGCCAACGTCCGCCGCTTCATCAGCCGGGGGATGCTGCCGCCCCCGGACGCGGTGCGCATCGAGGAGATGCTCAACTACTTCTCGTACGACTACGCCGAGCCGATCGCCGGGCAGCCGTTCTCGGTGGCCGTCGAGGTCGCCGACGCCCCTTGGCGTCCCGAGCATCGGCTGCTGCGCATCGCCCTCAAGGCGAGGAAGATCCCGGCCGATGAGCGCCCTTCGAGCAACCTCGTCTTCCTGCTCGATGTCTCGGGCTCGATGCAGTCCCCGAACAAGCTGCCGCTGCTGAAGCGGGCGCTGCGGCTGCTCGTGGAGTCGCTCGGCGAGAACGACCGTGTCGCGATCGTCGTCTACGCCGGCTCGTCCGGCCTCGTGCTCCCGTCGACGTCGTGCGACGAGCAGGCGCGCGTCATCGGCGCCCTCGAGCGACTGCGCGCCGGCGGCTCCACGAACGGCGGGGCCGGCATCGGGCTCGCCTACGACACGGCCGTCGCCAACCTGATCCCGGGCGGCATCAATCGCGTGGTGCTGGCGACCGACGGCGACTTCAACGTCGGCGTCACCGACCAGGGCAGCCTGACGCGACTCATCGAGGAGAAGGCGAAGAGCGGCGTTTTCCTGAGCGTGCTCGGCTTCGGCATGGGGAACTACAAGGACTCGACCCTCGAGAAGCTCGCCGATCGCGGCAACGGCAACTTCGCCTACATCGACACGTTGAACGAAGCGAAGAAGGTCCTGGTCCGCGAGCTCGGCGCCACCCTCGTCACCGTCGCCAAGGACGTCAAGCTGCAGCTCGAGCTGAACCCGGCCGAGGTTCAGAGCTACCGGCTGATCGGCTACGAGAACCGCGTGCTGCGCGCCGAGGACTTCAACGACGACGAGAAGGACGCGGGTGAGATCGGAGCGGGCCACCGTGTGACGGCACTGTACGAGCT
>CAYYSY010000320.1:0-4172 GCA_964474355.1 uncultured Spirochaetaceae bacterium
GGGGGCGCGGAGGGCGGGCGCGCCGTGATCAGCTCGCTCGGCTCGGCGAGCGCGAGCACGCGCTGGATCTCGTTCTCGAGCTCGCGGACGTTGCCCGGCCAGTCGTGCTGCTCGAGCAGGCGAAGCGCACGCGGTGAGAGCCGGCAGTCCGGCTTGCGCTCGCGTGCGCCGTGCACGTCGAGGAAGTGGCTCGCGAGCCGCGCGACGTCGCTGCGCCGCTCGCGCAGCGGTGGGACCTCGATCTGCAGCACGGCCAGTCGATAGAAGAGGTCTTCGCGAAAGCGTCCGGCGTCGATCTCGGCGCCGAGGTCGCGGTGGGTCGCTGCGGCGACGCGCACGTCGACGGGGCGCGCCCGGTCGGCACCGACGGGCAGGACCTCGCGCTCCTGGAGCACGCGGAGCAGGCGCGCCTGGAGCGCCGCGCTCGTCTCACCGATCTCGTCGAGGAAGACCGTGCCGCCCTCGGCGCGCTCGAAGAGGCCGACGCGATCGCGCTCGGCGCCGGTGAACGCCCCGCGCCGATGCCCGAAGAGCTCGCTCTCGAGCAGGGTCTCGGCGAACGCTGCGCAGTTGACCGCGACGAAGGCGTGATCGCGGCGACCGCTCTGGGCGTGGATGCGCCGCGCCACGATCTCCTTGCCCGAGCCGGTCTCACCGAGCACGAGCACCGGCGCCGACGAGCCCGCCGCGCAGCGGACCGCCGCCTCGACCGCTTGGATCGCGCGGCTGCCGCCGATGAGCGGGGGGCCACCGCCGCGCGAGCGCCGCGGTGCCGCGCCACCCCGTCCCGACCCGCCGGTCTCGCGCTGCAGCATGGACTCGACGGCTGAGAGGAGGGGCTGCGTCGTGCGGGTCGGCGTCGTGTCGGCGTCGCCGGCCGCCGCTTCCGCGAGGTCGACCCCTGTGTCGAGGACGCGGCGTGCGCCGGCGGCCTCGAGCCGGGCGCGCTCTGCCGGCGTGCTCTGACACCGAAGCACCAGCGCGGGGACGCCGACCCCGGCATGCCGCAGGTGGGCGAGGGCCGAGAGCACGGCGTCGAGGCCGTCCGCGGCGCGGCCGAGGACCGCAGCGTCGAGCGCGAGGGGCGGCAGGGTGCCGAGGGCGTTCACGTGGTCGATCCACACGACGTCGAGGGTCGGCGCGTCGAGCACGCCGAGGCACGCGATCTCATCGCTCGGGCCGATCCACAGGAGGGTCCGAATCGGGGGCATGGGGCTCCTTTCGATGGGACCACCGGGTGTGGGAGCTGCGGGATGAGGGGGCTGCGGCCTGCTGGTCACGGGCGACGTGGGCGGTCGGCCCGATGGTCCTCACCATGCACGCTCGGCGGCCCAGCGAAAAGCGCCGGGAAGTGTCCGCCGGCGATGGATCGCGCGCGGCGCCGGGCCGTCCCCGATCTTCGTCGCGCCGGATGGGTCCCGATCCGTCGCACCGCGCGGCCGGTGGTACGTTCCCTCGACTGAGACCCGCCCATCGCAGCGACCGGGAGGCCCACATGCATCGAAGACGAGTGATCGCCGGCTGTGTCCTGCTGGGCGTGGCGGTCCACACCGTCGCGTGTGGCGGCGACACCGAGACCGTCGCGTCACGGCTGCACGCCGCCGCCGTCGTCGTCGACACGCACTCCGATACGACGCCTCGATTCGAGGATCAGAGCTGGCGCTTCGACGAGCGCCACGATGCCTCGGACGGCGACATGGACCTGCCTCGGATCCGCGAGGGCGGCCTCAACGTCGAGTTCTTCTCGATCTACATGGGCCGGACCGAAGGCGACGGCGCAGCGATCAAGAAGGCGCTCATCCGCATCGACGCCGTGCACGAGATGGTGCGCCGCCACGCGCCCGACGTCGTGCTCGCGACGAGCGTCGACGAGATCCGCAGCGCCGTGTCGGCCGGCCGCTTCGTCGCGCTCATGGGCATCGAGGGCGGGCACATCATCGAGGAGAGCCTGCCTGCGCTCCGCATGTTTCACGCGCTCGGCGTCCGCTACATGACGCTGACCCACTCGTTCCACACGAGCTGGGCCGACGCGTCGGGCACCCGCGACGACGTCGAGCCCGCGCATGGCGGGCTCACCGATTTCGGCGGAGCCGTCGTCGCCGAGATGAACCGGCTCGGCATGATGGTCGACGTCTCGCACGTCGCCGACGACACGTTCTGGGACGTGATCGAGGTGTCGAAGGCGCCGGTGATCGCGTCGCACTCGTCGGTGCGCGCGGTCGCCGATCATCGGCGCAACATGAGCGACGACATGCTGAAGGCGCTCGCCGAGAACGGCGGCGTCGTCATGATCAACTTCTATCCCGCCTACATCGACGAGAGCGCGAGCGCAGAGACCAAGGCCTGGTTCGCGCGAAACGGTGCCGAGATGAAGCGGATCTTCGCCGAGCTGCCGGAAGGGGCCGAGCGGCGTGCGGCGTATCGCGCGCTCACGTCGGCCGATCCCGCACCGCAGGTCCCGCTGTCGGTGCTGCTCGATCACTTCGAACACGCGATTGCCGTCGCGGGCCCCGACCACGTGGGCATCGGCGCCGACTGGGACGGCGTGCCGAGCATGCCCGAGGGCATGGAGGACGTTTCGAAGCTGCCCGCGTTGACCCGCGGCCTGCTCGAGCGGGGTCAGTCCCAGGCGACGGTCCGCAAGGTGCTCGGCGAGAACCTGCTGCGCGTCATGGAAGAGGTGGAGCGGGTGTCGCGCGAGCTGAACGCGGCGGGCTGACGCGAACGCGCTTCAGCGCTGGTCCGCTCGAATCTCGGGAACGGCCCTCAGCGCTGGATCGACAGCACCTCGAACTCGCCGCCGTTCAGCCCTTCGAGCGCCTCGTTCGCGAGGCGATGTGCCTCTTCGTCGTCGCGGAGGCGCTCGAGCAGCGCGCGGGCCTCGGACTGGCCCGAGGTCGAGTGCGCCTCGTTGTGGCCCAGTACGAACCAGCGCTCGTCGTGACACTCGACGCGGTACGGCCCCTCGAGCGGCACGCACTCGTGATTTCGCAGGACCAGGAACGGACGCTTGGGCATGGCCGGGGGGTCTCTCGTACGGGGCGCGACGAAGGCGATTCTACCAAGACGCGATCGTTTCGGGTGCGAGCGGAGCCCAAAAGTGCCGCGTTCCGAAGCCCGCTCAGGGCGCTTCGGAATGTGCAGCTCGTGCGCAACTCATGCGAAGCGATACGCA
The DNA here is from genome assembly GCA_964474355.1 of uncultured Spirochaetaceae bacterium. Classification (GTDB taxonomy): domain Bacteria; phylum Myxococcota_A; class UBA9160; order UBA9160; family UBA4427; genus CAYYSY01. Next base: position 3,176 of record CAYYSY010000320.1, read on the forward strand.
GCTTGGCGTCGTAGCCGTGTGCCACGGCGGCGACTAGCCGCGTCGCAGCACCTCGACGTCGCTGCCGTGCTGGACGACGACCGCGTCGGTCATGCCGACGAAGAGCCCCGTGCCGAGCACACCCGGGATCGAGAGCAGGGCCTGGTCGAGCGCGGCGGGGTCGTCGATGGCGCCGACCTCGGCGTCGAGGATCAGATTGCCGTTGTCGGTGCGATACGAGGCGCCGCTCTCGTCAAGGCGCTCGATGCCCTTGCAGCCGAGCTCGATCATCCGCCGCTGCACGAGGGAGCGCGCGAAGGGCACCACCTCGACGGGCAGCTTGCCACGCTGGCCGAGCTGATCGACCAGCTTCTCGTCGCCCACCAGGATGTAGAGCCGGTCGGACGAGGCGGCGACGATCTTCTCGCGCACCAGCGCGCCGCCGTAGCCCTTGATGACGTCGAGGTTCGGGTCGACCTCGTCGGCGCCGTCGAAGGTCGCGTCGAGGTGCCCGGCCTCTTCGAGCGTCAGCAGCGGGATGCCGACCTCGGTCGCCAGCGCCTCGGTCGCGTCGCTCGTCGGCACGCCTCGCACCGAGAGCCCCTGCGCGACGCGCGCGCCGAGTGCGCGCACGAAGGCGGCGGCGGCTCGGCCCGTGCCGAGACCGAGGGTCTGGCCGTCTTGGACGAGCTCGAGCGCCGCCTGGGCGCTCGCTTCGGGGCCAGCTGCGTCGCTCACGCGGCGCCCTGATCTGCGTGCATCACCTGCAGGCGCTTCTTCTCGACCGCGGCGAGCAGCTGATCGAACGCGTCGACGAAGAGCTGACAGCCCTGGGTCAGCAGCTCGTCGGTCACCGTGTCGAGCGAGATCCCGACCTCGTCGAGCTTCGAGAGCGTCGTCTCGGCGTCGGCGAGCCGTGCGTCGAAGTCGGCGCCGAGCGCGTTGCTCACTTTGCCGCTCGTCTTGAACGCCTCGAAGGTCGCGGCGGGCACGGTGTTCACCGTGTCGGGGCCGATCA
>CAYYSY010000321.1:0-14141 GCA_964474355.1 uncultured Spirochaetaceae bacterium
CGAGCCCCCGAACCCGAAATGGCCGAAGGGCCGCGGTCCCTCGCGCCCGGGTACCGGGACGCGGTGATAGCCGAGCCGCCAGTTCATCGGAAAGGGCACGACCAGGCCGAGCCCTCGATTCTGCACCGTCGCGAAGCGATCGAGCGTCTCGCGGCTCACCAGCTTCACGCCGTCGCGCTCGCCACCGGCTGCGAGCAACGCATACATGCGGGCGAGGCTGCGCGCGGTGAAGTAGCCGTTGGCCGCGGGGATACACGCGTCTGCGACGTCGTCCGAGTTCCAGTCGAGCTCTTCGATGCCCGGCGGCAACAGCGCACCCTCGAGGCGATCGAGGTCGAACGGCAGCCTCGCGGCGCGAAGCCCGCGGCCCAGGCGGCGCGCCTGCCGCCGCGCGGCCTCGAGCGGTTGTGACCGCATGCGATGCTCGACGAGCGCAGCGCGGCGCGCGCGGTGGGCCACCGGGAGCCGACCGACGAAGAGCCCATCGAGGCCGAGCGGCCTCGCGATCTCGGTCTGCACCGCGTCGGACACGCAGCGGCCCGAGACGCGCTGCACGAGCTCGCCGACGAGCCAGCCCCATGTGAGGCCGTGATAGCCGTGGCGCTCGCCCGGGGCATGCGCCGGCGTCGCCGTCTCGAGCCGGGCGACCATCTCGTCCCAGTCGAGCATCTGCCTCGCATGCGCGATGAGCGAACGAATGTCGTAGAGCCCGCTCTCATGGCAGAGCAGCTGCCGCACGGTGATGTCCTGCTTGCCGCTCACTCCGAACTCCGGCCAGTGCGCGGCGACGCGGTCGTCGTAGTCGAGCGCACCGCGATCGACCAGGACGTGCAGCAACGTGGCGACGACGCCCTTCGTGGTCGAGAACGAGAGCGAGAGCGTGTCGCGCTCCCAGGGCCGGCCGGCCTCGTCGCGCACGCCTCCCCAGATGTCGACGACGCACTCCCCGCGATGGAAGATGCAGATCGCCGCGCCCGAGCCGCTCCGACGTGCCAGCTGTCGGCGAAGCAGGTTCGCTACGGGCGCGAAGTCCGGGTGAACGCGGCCGGAGAGCCCACGCGGTGCGCCCTCCCCTGCCCCGCCGACCGAGTCGCTTCGTGATGAGTCGATGTCGGGCTCGTGGTCGGCCATGGCTGCTTTTTTGTCTCTGAGGGGGGGGGGCGAGCGATCGGCGTCAGTAGACGCCCATGGCCTGCACGGTGAGCGCGCGCACGCGTCCGTCGCTCGGGTTGTACCGGCGCGCATCGCCGAGCAGTGCGAGCGCCTCCTTCTTGCGGCCGGTCGCGATCAGGATCTCCGCTGCGCCGATCCACGCATCGGCCGCCTGGGGACGCAACGCCATCGCCTGCTCGTAGCGCTTCATCGCCTCGGTGCGGCGGGCGTGCATCGCGAGCGCGTCACCGTGACCGGTGTATGCCGCCGCGAGCGTCTTCGACACGCCCGGGTAGTCGGGGTCCAGCTTCCGCAGCGCCTCGAGCGCGTCGATCGCCGACTCGTGCTTCTTCTTCGCGAGCCGCGACTGGCCGGCGAGCAGCAGCGCCTGGGCGTAGTCACTGCGCGCCTCGGCATGGAAGTACACGCGGTCTGCCTTCGCGACCCGGCCGTAGAGCGCGAGCGCCCGCTCGGGCTGCCGGCTCACCGTCTGGACCCGAGCAGAGCCGTGGAGCGCCTCTGCGAGCCGGTCGGGCTGGGTGCGGATCGCCTCTTCGTAGAGCGCGCCCGCCTCCTTCGTACGGCCTTCGGCGAACGCGGCATGGCCGCGATCGAGGGGCGTCGGCGGCGGACCCGACTGGCAGGCGACGAGGAGCGCCGTCACGAAGAGCAGCGCGCAGGAGGGCGCGTCGCGACCGGCGCGCAGGAAGCGACTCGAGGTCGGGTCCACGACCGAGCGTCCTACCTGCCGTTCGACGCCGGGGGGAGGCCCATCGCGCGTCCATAGCAGTGCTCGACCATCATCCAGTCGAGGCCCATTCGGCTGCCGTGCCGCTTCATGCACTGATCGAGTGCCTTCGCCTCGGCGGTGAACGAGTCGCTCCTCATGCGATGCAGCGCCGGCGAGAGCCGGTCGTAGGACGCCCGTGCCTGCTGCTCGCAGAAACGATACGCCTCGGCGTCGCTGCCATACTTGCCCTTGCAGAACGATCGGCGATTCGCGCTCGCCGCGGCGCGCGCCGAAGCCGGCGAGCCACCGCGCGCCTCGTCGAAGCGCATCATGAAGCCCTCGACGTAGGCCGCCGGCAGCTCGATCACGGACTCGCCCGCGTGGCTTCGCACGCGCAGCGAGACGCCGCGGACCTTGCGTGCCTCGAGGTAGGGCCGCGTCAACGCGACGCCGAAGTGCTCGTAGTACGTACAGTCGTTCTCGCTCTTGCAGCTCTTCTTGCGGTCGATCTTGCTCACGTCGAGCGGAATCTCGTGCTGATCGCGGGCGGCCCGGAAGTTCTGCCAGCCCTCGTCGAGCCGTGTCGACACGTAGAGCTGGAAGCTCTCGGCGCCACCGCGATTCGCCATGCCACGCAGATGCGCGCGATAGACCGAGTCGCCATCGACGAGCTCGAGCTCACCCTGGCGCTCGCCGCAGCTCACCATCGCGGTTCCGCGGTAGTCGTCGACCTTGACCTTGCAGGCCGCGCGGACGGTCTGCGGCGTCTCGCCGTCCGCGCCCGACTCCGGCGAGCCGCCGTCGACGCTCGCGCAGCCCGACGCGATCGCCGCGACGAGCGCGGCGAGCAGGATCCCGAAAAACCGATCTTGCACGGCTGACCTCCCTTGAGCGTGTGCTCACCCGAGCCCCTGACTCGTGGCAGGGCGCACACGGGCCCGCCTGGCCCGACCACGCCATCTCTCGAAATCGGCCAGCCCCGGCGGCGGCTTGAGGCCCCCGGGCCACCGTTCCGCCCCGGTTCGGATGCACCGCGAATTCGTCCGGATGGCTCAAATCGACCACGGCGACGAATCTGCGCCATTTCCATAAGCACTTGAAATACCTGGTGAATCTCAGATTTCTCGCGTTGGCACGTTCGGTGCAATTTGCACGGTTGCCCGGGAATCGGGGCCGGATGACGGCCCGCTCTACCCCGGACCATCGCGGCGGGGCCGCGAAGCCAACCAGGAGGAAGACCAGATGATCTTTCGACAGTTCAACGTCGGCATCGATGGCCGCCACGCGTACGTGGTCGCCTGTGAGAAGACGCGCCAGGCCGCGGTGATCGATCCGCACGAGGCGGTCGTCGATCAGGTGCTCCAGGCGATCGAGGACCTCGAGCTCCGGCTCACCCACACCTTCGAGACGAGCCACGACCCCGTGCTTCGCGCTGGCGCACTGAGCCTGCGCGCGGGTCTCGGCGCTCGCCGCGTCGCGCCGCGGGTGGTCGACAACGCCGCCGAGGGCCCCGCGGACATCGAGGCGAAGCCGGACGACGGCGTGCGCATCGGCGAGCTCTTCGTCGCGTTCGTCGAGCCGCCGAGCTCGGGCGCCGGCGACATTGCCTACCGCATCGCCGACTACCTCTTCTCGGGGCTCGCGGTCGTGATCGACCTGAACCGCCCGACCGACACCCATGGCCGAGGCTCGGAGGAGATCTTCGAGTGCGTGCGCGAGGGGCTCGGCCTGCGCGGCGCAGATCAGGATGCGGAGAGCGTGCGCCGCTTCCGGCAGAACCCGAAGCCGGTGCCGCTCTCGAACCTCGTGAGCGAGTCGCTGCGCGCCACGATCGAGGAGGGTGCGCTGACGCCGAAGGAGACGCGAGTGGCGAGGTTCTACCTCGATCTCGTCGACTGCGCTGGCGGGGCGTTCCCGACTGCGGAGGCAGTGGCGGAGGTGCTCGGCGACGTGGACCGAACCGGCGTGCACGTCCTCGTCCACAACATCCGCTGGAAGCAGATCGAGGCGCGGCAGCTGCCGCTGGTGCTGAAGGGACAGATGTCGAAGTGGCTTCGCGGCATCCAGACCGAGCCGGAGTGGACCAGCCACGAGCGCGAGTTCCTGGCGACCTACCTGAAGCTGATCGAGGAGAACACGCAGCCACCGACGGGGCCGGAGATCGTGGCGGCGCTGGGCAACGGCCGGAACGTGCAGTGGGTCCGCAAGCGGGCTCACACGATCCGGTGCAAGCAGCGCGAGTTCAACCAGCCCCAGCTGCTGCTCTCGCGCGAGCCCAACCGCCCGGACCGGCAGCAGCAGAGCGGGGAGCTCGCGTCACACAGCGGCGCCTGACCGCGCGCTGAAACGAGCAAGCCGTGGGGTCCCGGGAAGGCCAGGGTGGCCGACTCCGGGGGGAGCACTCGGGACCTCACGGACGACTCGCCCGCCCGGCCGGCGCACCCGCGCCGCGCCGGGCGGTTCTCCGTCTCAATGAAGACCCGGGCGCGAGGACACTGCACAGGCGCTCGAGAGCGCCCCGGCTCAGGCGCGCGTGCGCCACGGCCAAACGAGAGCGCAGAACCTCAAGCGCGCGTGCGCCGCGGCCAAACCAGAGCGCAGAGCCTCAAGCGCGCGTGCGCAGCAGCTGCTCGAAGAAGTCCGCCATCGCATCGACCTCGCCGACGTCGACCCACTCGCGGTGGGTATGCGCCTGGGCGATGGAGCCCGGCCCCATGACGACGCCGGGGATCTCCTCGTCGGCGAACACGCCCGCATCGGTCCCGAAGGCGACGGTCCCGATCTCGTCCGCGTGGCCGATCTGCTTCAGAGCGGCACGGCAGTGCCGGACGCTCGTATGATCCGCCGGCGTCCCGAGCGGCGGCTTCTCGACGCTGCAGCTCGCGATCCGAACCCCCTCGCAGCCCGACGCAATGAGTGCCGCCTCGATCTCGGCGCGCACCGACTCGAGCGTCTCGCCCGGCAGCGAGCGGCGATCCGCGACGAGCCAGGCCGCGTCGGGCACGATGTTCGGCGCCTGGCCGCCTCCGAAGCGTCCAACCGAGAGCGTGGCGGCGCCGAGCACCGGGTCGTGCCTGCCTTCCTCGCCCTGGAACGCGAGTCCGAGGTCGGCGAGCGCCACCGCCGCCCGTGACAGCTCGACGACGGCATTGCGGCGGCCCATCGGCTCGGAGGCGTGACCGGCATCGCCCTCGGCCTCGAGCCGTACGTGCACGACGCCCTTGTGCGCGTGGACGACGGCGAGATTCGTGGGCTCGGTGGCGAGCACCCAGTCGGGCCGCCGACCCCCGAGATGGCGCAGCACGTCCTGCACGCCGGTGCTCGAGAGCTCCTCGTCGGCCTCACCGACCACCACGACGTTGCGCGCCAGACCACCGCTCGGCAGCACGCGCTCGAGCGCCGCGACGAGCGCCGCCATCCCGCCCTTCGTGTCGCAGCTGCCCCGGCCGAAGAGCCGGCCGTCGACCACGTCCGGCTCGAACGGGTCGATCTCCATGTGATCGACGGGCACGGTGTCGATGTGCGAGGCGACGAGCACCGTGTCGGCCTCCGGAACGCTGCACCGGATCTCGGCCACCACGCTCTGGCGGGCGCCCTCGCCCACTCGGACCGCATCGACGCCGAGGGCCCGGAGCTCCGACTCCAGGTGCAGCGCCAGCCGGGTCTCGCCGGCGACGGCGTCGGGCACGTCGTCGCGACCCATGGGATTGACCGACGGGATCGCGACATAGTCGCGCAAATGCCGGATCGCACTGGAGAAGTCACTCATCCGGCGTCCTCGGGCGAGCACCCGGCCACTCGCAGACTGGAGCGAATGAACTCCGAGGCACGGCTGTTGCCAATCTCAGATACGGAAACGTTTGCCAAGGCTGAGCCGTTCCTTTAGGGTGATCGCATGCCCTGAATAAGAGGGGAATTGTCTCATTCGACGCCCTGAGTGCCACGTGGCATGCGAGAGCCGGGGCGTCGAAGCAAGCCCGAGAGACCCGGAGAGAACCCAGAGAGAACCCGACGAGAGCTGAGCTGCGCCGAGCTGGACCTTCGCGGAACTGAATTGTGGAGTTGCATGATGACAGCTGAACCGAGAGATGCACGATGAGCGCCGCCAATCTCCCCTACGCCTCGACGAGGGATGGCGCGGCCCTGCAGACACCGAAGCCGACGCCGACGCCGACCGAGGCGGCGCTGCCCGTCTCCGAGCAGGTCGACCGCATCGCGCACCGGATCAAGACCTGGCGAACCGCTGCGGGCATGAGCCTTCAGGTGCTCGCCAATCGCTCGGACGTGTCCCCCTCGACGATCCACAAGATCGAGAACGGACAGACCGTGCCGACCATCGCGGTGCTGCTGAAGCTGGCCGAGGGTCTCGGACGCCGACCTACCGAGCTGCTCGAGGACGCCGATGGCGAGTCGGGCGCGGTCCTCACACCCGCCGGTACCGGCGCCCAGCTCGTGACCGGTCGCGGTCTTCACATCGAGTGGCTGGTCGGAGAGGCGTTCGCGCCCGAGGTCGAGCTCTGGCGCATCACCCATCCCGAGGCGTTCTCGTTCGGCGGCGAGCGCATCAAGCACCTCTCGGGCGACGTCGTGCTGATGGTCGAGACGGGCGGGCTCGAGGTGCGCGTCGCCAACGACGTGTTCGAGCTCGGCCCGGGAGACACGATCCACTTCAAGGGCACCCAGCCCCACTCGTGGCGCAACACGTGCGAGGGACCGACGACGGCGCTCCTGCTCGGCAACGTCCAGGCGGGCGCCCGCAGCGGGCTCGTCGCGCGCATGCGCCGGCTGCGCTGCGCCGCGAAGCCAGGTGAGCCGGGAGAGCAGACGAGCGCCAGCGAGACACCGACCGCGAGCTGACGACGGGCGGCCCTGTCAGCGCCCTCGAGACCATGTCTCAGATCGGCTCGCACCCTGCGACCGGGGCGGCAGAGACGGCCTCTCGTCGGCTCCGATGACACGGGCCCGGCAGCGACTTCTCCCGCTGCCGGGTCCGTCGTTCATCCGCTCTTCGCCTTTCCCTGCTCGATCACCTTCGCTGCGAGCTTCGGGCTCATCTCGTCGTAGTGAGAGAAGTGGACGTGGAACTCGCCCTTCCCGCCCGTGATGCTCGTCAGCACGCTCGCGTACTCGAGGATCTCGCTCATCGGGACGCTCGCGGTGACGAGTGCGTCGCGGCCGGCAGACTCGGTGCCCTGCACCGTGCCGCGACGTGAAGCGAGGTCACCCATCACGTCGCCCACGTGCTCGTCGGGGACCGTGACCTCGACCGTCATCACAGGCTCGAGCAGCACGGGCTGCGCGGCCTTGACTGCGGCTCGCAACGCGAACGAGCCGGCGAGCTTGAACGCCATCTCGTTCGAGTCGACGCTGTGGTACTTGCCATCGACGCACCGCGCCTTCACGTCGACCACCGGGTAGCCGGCGAGCGGGCCCGCGTCGCAGGCCTCGCGCACGCCCTTCTCCACGGCCGGAATCAGGTTCCGCGGGATCGCGCCGCCGACCACCTTGTCCTCGAACTCGATGCCGCTGCCTCGCGGCAGGGGCTCGAGATCGATGAAGCAGACGCCGTACATGCCGGCGCCTCCCGACTGCTTCTTGAGCTTGCCCTCGACGTGCTCGACCTTCTTCTTGATGGTCTCGCGATACGGCACCTTCGGCGTGCGGAGGTCGACCGACACGTTGAAGAGTCGCTCGAGCTTGTGCACGGTGGTGCGGATGTGCAGCTCGCCGCGACCCGAGAGCAGGAACTCGCCCGTGCTCGACTCGCGCCCGATCGAGAGCGCCGGATCCTCCTCGGCGAGCTTCGCGAGCGACGCGAACACCTTGTCCTCGTCCTTGCGGTCGTGGGCGGCAACCGCATAGCTGATGACGCCCTCGGGCATCTTCAGCTCGTGCAGGTGCACGCCGCCCTTCTCACACGTCAGCACGTCGCCGGTATGCACGTCCTTCAGCTTCGCCACCGCGACGACGTCACCGGGGCCCGCTTCTTCGACCTCCTCGTGCTTCTCGCCCTGCGGCATCAGCAGCTTGCCGACGCGCATCCGCGTGTCGCGCGTGGCGTTCAGCACGGTCTGATCGGGGCGGAGGGTCCCGGACACGACGCGCAGCACCGAGAGCGTGCCGGCGTAGCGGTCGAGGATCGTCTTGAACACGACGGCCGAGAACGGCGCATCGGGGTCGGGCTTCACGGCGACCGGCGCGTCGCCGGTGAGGTCGCTCGCGTCCCACTCGCCGCGCTCGTTCGGAGACGGCAGCAGCACCTCGAGGTCTCGGAGCATGATGTCGACGCCGAGCTCGCGCTGGGCCGAGCCACAGACGACGGGCAGGATGGCGTGCTTGCGCACGCCCGCGGCGAGACCCCGGATGATCTCCTCGCGAGAGAGGTCGCCCTCCTCGAGGTACTTCTCGAGCAGCTCGTCGTCGTGCTCGGCCACCGCCTCGACGCAGGCCTCGCGCAGGCGCCTGGCCGCCGCGGAGACGTCGTCGGGCAGATCGCCCGCGGCCTCGGGCACACCGTGCCAGGAGAGGTCGATCAGGTCGACGACACCCTTGAACTCGTCCTCGTTGCCGACGGGCAGGCTGAGCAGCACCGGGTTCGCATCGAGGGCGGAGAGCGATTCGAGCGCGGAGTCGAAGTTCGCGCGATCGCGGTCGAGTCCGTTCAGGAACGCGAGCACTGGCACGTCGTTCGCCTCGGCCATGTGGAGCATGCGCGAGGTGCCCGACTTGGCGCCGTCCACCGCGTCGATCACGAGCACGGCGCCGTCGACGGCCTGCAGGGCCAGCTCGCCGTCACCCTGGAAGTTCGGGTCGCCGGGGGTGTCGACCAGCGTGAAGTGGTAGTCGTCCCAATCGAAGGCGAAGAGATGGGACGTGACGGTGTGGGTGTGATGACCGTCGTTCTCTTCAGGGAGGGAGTTCAACGCGGAGGAGCCGTCCTCGACGCGTCCTTGCTCGGGGGTGGCGCCCGCTACGTGAAGCAGCGAGTCGCCAAGTGAGGTCTTGCCGTCTCCGGCGTGCCCGATCAGGGCAAAGCTGCGGGTTTGGCCGACTTGGACGTTGTGCATGTCCGTTCCTCCCGTGTGGTCCGTCAGGTTCGGACCTCTCTTCGATGGCCCTCGTCGTTCGTGCGGTGGCCTCTCCTGGGTTGCGGGGCGTGCTGCGTCAGCGGCTTCGTGTCTCGAGCTTGCGAGCAGTGTGATGCGTACCCAGCCCGCATGCCTTCATGATGGAGGCCCCGGCGTGCATGCGCGAGTGAAATCGACGGCGTGCGCGCGACACCGCACGGCGCGAAAGTGCGACGCGCGGCCTGCGTTATCGTGACCCCGAAGGGGGAGGCGTTCTGCCCCGCCCCTCTTCGATCGAAGCCTTCGACCCGCCCGCGCACCCCGGAACCCTCCCTTGAGCCCTCCCCCGCCCCCCACGCCGCCGGAGCATGCATCGGGCGTGATGGCGCGCGGCGCGCTCTGGATGATCGGCAGCGCGGCCGCCTTCGCGGTGATGGGCGCCCTCGTGAAGGCGGTCGGCACCCGGCTGCCGAGCCAGGAGATCGTGCTCGCCCGCGCCGCCGTGAGCCTCGTGCTCAGCTACGCACTCCTGCGTCGCGCAGGCGTGCCCCCGCTCGGTCAGAGGCGCGGGCTGCTCCTGCTGCGCGGTCTCTTCGGCTTCCTCGGCCTGTCCTGCGTGTTCGCGGCGATCACGCGCATGCCGTTCGCGGAGGCGACGGTGCTGCAGTATCTGCACCCGACGTTCACGGCGATGCTCGCGTGGCTGCTGCTCGGCGAGCGGGCGAGCGCGAGCCTGCTGCTCGCAAGCGCCGTCAGCCTCGCAGGCGTCGCCTTCGTGGCGCAGCCGACCTGGCTGCTCGCGTCGCTCGGCCTCGATGGGACTCGCGGCGACGCGAGCCTCGATCCACTGGCCGTCGCGTTCGGTGTGGGCGGCGCGTTCTTCAGCGCTGCGGCCTACGTGACGGTGAGGCGCCTGAGCGCGACCGAACATCCGCTCGTGATCGTCATGTACTTCCCCCTCGTCGCGGTGCCGGCGACGCTCCCGACCGTGGCGGGGCAGCTCGTCTGGCCCACGCCGATCGAGTGGATCGGCCTCGTGGGCGTCGGCTTCGCGGCGCAGACCGGACAGGTCTGGCTCACCCGCGGCCTGTCGCTGCTGCCCGCGTCGCGCGGCACGGCGCTCTCGTACGTGCAGGTCGTCTTCGCAGCGGCGATCGGCGTGCTCTTCTTCGCCGAGCCGATCCGCGCGACCACCGTGCTCGGCGCCGCGCTCGTGATCGGGGGGACGCTGGTCGTCTCGCTCCGCTCTTCTCGCTGACGACCCGGAGCGCCGGCTACGGGGATCGGAACCGGACGCTTGCCCCGCTCCCCGAACCTCGCGAGACTCGGCGCCGGATCGGCCGGCCCGATCGGGGGAGGGAGTCGTGCCGAACGCCTCGCATCGCGTTCATGCCTCGCACACCATGGAGAGCCCGCACCGCGGCATCGCCCGACCGCGCCTCGCGTGGTGCGGATGGATCGCCGTCGTCGCGATGGCGCTCGCGGGCTGCGCGTCGATCCCAGGCCCGCTCGGCTCGGGCAGCCCCGCGTGCGTGCCGCACTTCGCGTACGCCGATGGCTGGCTCGGCGGCGACGCCGTGTACTCGGTGCCCGTGCCCGGCGGAGCGTCCCGGCACGAGACCGTCTGGATCTTCGGCGACACGTACGTGGGCGAGCCGGGCGCCAAGGATCGAGCCGGTGCGACGCTGATCCACAACTCGGTGGGTCTCTCCGAGTGCAGGGGCGGCGACGCCTTCGAGCTCGAGTATGGCTGGCGGGTGGACGCGACGGGCGAGCCCCGCGCGATCTTCGAGACGGGCCGAGAGCGCCACTACGTCTGGCCCTTCGACGGGTTCTTCCTCGGCGACCAGCTCTACGTGCTGCTGCTCGAGGTGCGCGAGGACACGCCGCGCGGGCCGCTCGGCCTGCCGATCCGCATCACCCGGAGCCTCGTCGCACGGGTCGAGAACCCCGACGATCCCCCCGCCTACTGGCGGGTCGACCTGCGTCCACTCACCGACGACGGCGGGCCGCTGCTGACTCCCGGTGTCTTCGTCGAGCACGGCTTCGTCCACATGATGGCCACGCCGAACGGCGACCAGGGGGCGCATCCGCGCTTCCTCGTCCGGCTCCCCATCGACGTCGTCGAGGACTGGCCCGAAGACCTGCGCCCGGCCCTCGAGACGTTCTCGAATCGCGGCGCGTGGGAGCCGGGTCTGCACGCCCCGAACGCGCGCGTCCTGATGCGCGACAACGCGACCGAGATGAGCATCGACCGCAGCGAGCAGACCGGCCGCTACTTCGCCGTCTACGGCGCGCCGCTTCAGACGGGCGGCGACGGTTCGGCGTCGCCGACGCCCGCGCTCGACGCCAACTCGATCTTCGTGCGCACGGCGCTGTCACTCGTCGGGCCGTGGTCCGAGCGGCAACGGCTCCTCGTCATGCCCGAAGGGATCGAGGCCGCCGCGAGTGAGACGGGTGACGGCACGATCTGCTACGCGGCGAAGGCCCACGCCGAGCACTCGCCGCCGGGCGTCCTGTCGCTCACCTATGTGTGCAATCTCTCACCGGGGCCCGGTGGTGACGTCTGGGCGACGCTCGAGGCGATGCAGACGCGCATGGACGTCTACCGCCCCCGCGTCGCGACGCATCCCTGGCCGCAGCGCAGCGAGTTCGTCGAGCCCGACGACGCCGAGAACGCGAACGGGCAGTGAGGCAGCGGGGGGCTAGGGGGTCTCGGCTGCGGCAGCGGCGGCCTCTGCCTGGCGCGCCTTCATCATCTGCTGCATGGCGCTTCGCCGCTCCTCCATCATCCGCAGCTTCTGCTCCTCGCGCATCGTGGTGTACTCGGCGAGCTGGGCCTCGTTCAGGTGCTGCTCGACCTGCGTCGCCGCGGCCTCGCCCTGCATGTTCATCTCCATCATGAACTTCATGATCGTCGTCTCGCCCGACTCGAGCTTCGACTTCGCCGACGCCATGTTCGAGACGAGGTCGACGATGATCGGCCGTACCTCACCCACCTGCTCGTCGGTGAGCGAGAGCCGCTGCGTCATGGGATCGAGGATCTGCTTGACGCCCGACTCGCCGGTCGGAATGCGGTCGAGCTGCTCCTTCATCATCGGGTTCACCTGGGCGATCGCCGCCATGGGCAGCCCGATCACGAGCCCCGCGAGAAGCGCACACGCGACGGCCACCGCGGTCACCGCTCGCCTCGCCCCTGCCGCGTCGAGTCGCTCGTCTCGCTTCGCCATGTCACCCCCTCCTTGACGTCGGATCCACCCGGCCAATCGGCCGACCGATCCGCGAAGTAGAGCCATCCCTCGGGACGGCCCTGCCCGCCTCGCACTGCGAACCCGGGCATCGCGCACCGGTTCGCTCCATCGCGAGCGTAATGCCCGCACACGATGCCTGGCAACACGCTACGGCAGGATCGACTCGCGCCGTCAGCCTTCGTCCACCAGCCGCGCGTGCCGCAGCCCCGTCTCCAGGATCGCCACGCATCCGATGGCCTCGAGCCGGTCGACCGCATCCTGGGCGGCGGTGCGCTCGACGAGCACCTTGACGGCGCACCAGTCGGCGTCATGGAGCGGCTGGATCGTCGGCGACGAGAAGCCGGGGGTGATGGCCCGCGCCTCGTCGAGCCGATCGACCGGGCAGTTGTACTCGAGCAGGGTGTAGCGGCGGGCGGCGAGCACGCCGTCGAGGCGGCGCAGCAGGCGGTCGCGGCCCGCCTCGTCCCGCGGCTTCCCGTTCCCGATCAGCACGGCCTCCGCACGGCCGACCTCGTCGAGCTCGACGAGGTCGTTCTCGACGAGGCTGCTGCCCGTCTCGACGATCTCGACGATCGCGTCGACGAGCCCGAGCAGCACCATCACCTCGACCGCGCCCTGGATCTCGAGCACGTGCACGTCCGCCACACCGCGGGCGTCGAAGTAGCGGCGGGCGAGGTTCACGAACTTGGCGCCCACCACGCGGCCGGTGAGGTCTTCGGGGCGCTCGAAGGGCGCATCCTTGTGGACGGCCACCGAGAGACGGCAGCGCCCGAAGCCGAGCTTGCGGTGCTCGACGACGGAGACGCCCTTTTCGTCGACCTGATCGCTGCCGGTGATGCCGAGGTCGACGACGCCCTCGGCGACGAGCCCCGGGACGTCGGCGGGGTTCGTGAAGATGATGCGGGCGCCCGTGGCCTGGCACGGGGCGGCCAGCCGCCGGCCGCTCACACGGAAGCGCAGGCCCGCGTCCTGCAGGATCGAGATCGAGTCCTCGCGCAGCCGGCCCTTCGACGGGATCGCGATGCGGAGTCCGCTCTCACCCAGCATCATCCGCTCCTTCGTCCGGCGCGCGCCGGCGCTTCTCCTCGAGACCGCCCACGCCGAAGCGGTCTTCGAGCACGGCATACACGTCGGCGGGTCGCACGCCGCTGCGGGCCATCATGATCCAGGTGTGGAAGACGAGGTCGGCGACCTCGCGGGTCAGGTGATCGGCGTCGCCGCTGGCCGCGGCCTCGACCACCTCGCCCGCCTCCTCGTGCACCTTCGCGCCGATGGCCTCCACGCCGCCGTCGAGCAGCTTCACGACGTAGCTGTCGCCCGGCCGCTCGCGAGCGCGGTCTTCGATCACGGCGTAGAGCCGGTCGAGGATGTCGGCGGTGCTCATGGGATGGCGCGCTCCGAAAAGGGCGGCCGAGTCTATCACTCGTCTGTGCACGAAGCCCGGTCGTCACGAAGCCCGGTGGCGGCCCTCGCACGCGGGAGTCAGAGCGGGCTCGTCACCTCGGGCGCGCAGGCGCGCGCCCGCGCAGCGACGGCCGCGCGCTCGTCGGGGGCGAGAATCGAGTTGGCTTCGTCGCGCCAGCGACGCAACACGTGGCACTTCTCGGCCGCCGCGAGCTCGGTCGAGGCATCGACCTCGGCGAGCACGTCGTCGGACGTGACCTTGCCGGAGGTCATGCGTACGCCACCGCCGGCCACCGAGTCGAGGATGAGGAAGCGGCCCGGAACGTGGCCCGCCTCGTCCCAGGGCTGCCATGCCGGCAGCGCTCCGGCGCGGCCCCGGCCGGGTGCGCCGGTCCACGCGAACTCCGCCCAGTAGGACATCATCGCCTCGGAGAGGCCTCGCCGGCCCGGTGCGTTCGCCTCGTCGAAGACCATGTGCCCGAAACGCGCCGGCTGATAGCGGAACTCTCCGAACACGAAGGGCACCTCGAGCCCGTT
>CAYYSY010000322.1:0-20927 GCA_964474355.1 uncultured Spirochaetaceae bacterium
CGTCTCGACCTGGTGATCGGGGATCAGCTGGTCCTGTCCGCCGAAGAGACAGAGGATGTGGCCGCTGATTCCGGAGGTCCTCGCGAAGGTCGGGATCGCGCCGCCGGGGCCCGCCGGGCCGGCGATGCCACCCCCGTAGAACGAGGCGGCCGCCTTCACGTCGGTCGCCGCCGCCGTGAGATAGGTCATGTGACCGCCGATGCAGAAACCCATGGCGCCGATCGCATCGCCCTTCACGTCGGCGCGACTGCGCAGGTAGTCGAGGGTCGCCTGGGCGTCGGCGACCATCTGATCGGCGTCCAGCTGGTTCAGGTGCTTCATGCCCTCTTCCATGCCGCTGTCGTCGTACGCGAGCTGCATGCCCGGCCCGGTGCGGTGGAAGTAGTCGGGCGCGATCGCGACGTAGCCGAGCTCGGCGACGCGGCGCGTGACGTCCCGGATGTGATCGTTCACGCCGAAGATCTCCATGAACACGATCACGGCGGGCAGCGTATCGCCGCCCTCGGGCCGGGCGACGTAGGCGCCCATCTCGTCTCCTCCGACGGCGATCGTGACGTTCTCGGTAGTGACGGTCATGTTGGGGATCTCCTTCCCGGTTCGATTGGGTACGGCGCCCCGCGGCGCCTCCAGGCTCGCGCCCGACGAGCGCGGCCGCAGCTCATGTGAGCGCGTGCACGCGGGCCCAGTGCTCTTCCATGGCCTGCCACCACGCGTCCGGGTTCTCCTGGTGCGGGTGGTGGCCGGCGTTCGGGATCGTCGAGCGGCGCACGTCGAAGATCTTCGTCTCGAACGCGTCGGCCGCGGCGAGGAAGGGTCCGTCGTCCGCACCCACGATCACGTGGGTCGGACACGCGATCTCGCCGAGGCGATCCTCGAGGGTCTCCTGCTTCGCCATCGCCTGCCCGAAGCCCATGTACGCGTTCGGATCCATGGCGTCGTAGCGCTTCTTCATGTGCGGCCAGTAGCGGTCGGCCCAGCGCTCCACGTGCGCGTCGGCCGGATCGTCCGACCCGACCTCGCGCGTGCGCTTCTCCATCAGCTGCTGCAGCCGCGACATCCCTTTGGCGAGCGCGATCTGCCCGGCCTTCAGCAACGACTCGGCCTGCATGCCGCCGGGCTTGTGCGGTGAGGTGTCCATGAGGATCAGCGACGCGATGCGCTCGGGATGCGCGAGTGTGAACCGAAGCGCGATCATGCCGCCCATCGAGTGCCCGAGCAGATGGCAGCGCGGCACGTCGAGGGCGTCGAGCACCTGCACGAGGTCTTCGACCGCCTGCTCGAACTCGTGGCCGTCGGGGGTGCCGCCGTGCTTCGCGCCGCCGTGCCCGCGCAGATCGGGGATGATGACCCGCGTCCACGTCGCGAGGCGGTCGCGCTCGAGCTCGAAGTCGTCGCGGTGGCCCGTGAAGCCGTGGAGCATGACGAGCGGAAGCCCCTTCGCCTCGCCGAGGTCGTCGACGTCGAGCTCGAGCCCGTCGAGCTTCAGGTGCCGCGTGGGGGACGCATCGGTCATCGCGCGTGCTCCGGCATGAGGGACGTCTCGCGCACGCCCATCAGCTGTGCAGCCGCGGCCGGGGGCCGGGCTCGGCCAGGATCTCCGCCTCGATCTTCGCGAGCTCTTCGAGCCGCGCGTTCGCCTCGGCGTCGCCGACGAGCTCGCGCGCGAGCTGCACGTAGAGACCGTGATGCCGGGCCTCGGACGCGAGCAGCCGCTCGTAGAACGCCGCCAGGTCGGCATCTTCGAGCCCCTCGGCCAGCAGCTTGAACCGCTCGCAGCTGCGCGCCTCGATCAGCGCACCGACGAGCAGCACGTCGAGGGCGCGCTCGGGATCACCGCCGCGCACGTGCGCGTGGAGGCGCGCGCCGTACTCGCTCGGCGACTGGCTCCGGTAGCGCACGCCGCGCTTCTCGAGCAGGGCCAGCACGGCATCGAAGTGCTCGAGCTCCTCGCGCGCCAGGGCCGAGAGCGGTGTCTGCATGAAGCCGTATTGCGGGTAGGCGAAGAGCAGCTTGACCGCGGCGCCGGCCGCCTTCTTCTCGCAGTGCGCGTGATCGAGCAGCACGTCGTCGAGGTGCGTGCGCACGCGGTCGAGCCAGGCGGGATCGGTGGGAGCGGCCAGGTTCAGCATCGGGCGGCGAGTCTAGGAGCATCGCCGGCTCCGGGCCACGGCGCAGCGGCGGTTGCGCCCGACGAGGCGCAGGGGACAGCTCACGCCAACCGGGCGCCGCGCGCGGAGGTATCGCGGCGCCCCGCGCGATACCCTCGACGCATGGAATCCAGACACGTCGGCAGGAGCGGCCTCCGGGTGAGCGAGATCGCGCTCGGGTCGTGGCTCACGATCGGCAGCAGGATCGATGCGGTCGAGGCGCAGCGCATGATCGAGGTCGCCTTCGACCTCGGCATCGACTTCTTCGACACGGCCGACGTCTACGCGCAGGGCGCGGCCGAGGAGGCGCTCGGCCGCGCGCTCCGCACGTTCCCACGGCAGCATCTGGTCGTCGCCACCAAGTGCTTCTTCGCGGTGTCCGAGCGGCCGAACGATCGGGGCCTCTCTCGCAAGCACGTCTTCGAGAGCGTCGACGCGTCGCTGCGAAGGCTCGGCACCGACTACATCGATCTCCATCAGTGCCATCGCGCCGACCCGAGCACGCCCATTGAGGAGACGGTCCGTGCGTACGAGGACCTCATCCGCCAGGGCAAGATCCTCTACTGGGGCGTGAGCGAGTGGCGGGCCGAGCAGATCAGCCGGGCCTGCCACATCGCAGACGCGACCGGCGGCTACCGACCCATCTCGAGCCAGCCGAACTACTCGATCATGCGCCGCGGCATCGAGGGAGAGGTGCTGCCCGTCAGCCAGCGGGAGGGGCTCGGCCAGCTCGTCTTCTCGCCGCTCGGTCAGGGTGCGTTGACGGGCAAGTACGCGGGCGGTGCCCGGCCCGAGGGCAGCCGCGCCACCGACTCGAAGCGCAATCTGTGGATGAACGCCTATCTCGAAGAAGACGCCCTCGCCCGCGTCGAACGGCTCCGCCCGCTCGCCGACGCCGAAGGACTCTCGCTGGCGCAGCTCGCGCTCGCGTGGTGCCTGCGACTGGACGGGCTCTCGAGCGTGATCGTCGGCGCATCGAGCGCAAGGCAGCTCGAGGAGAACGTGAAGGCCTCGGGCCGCCGGCTCGCGCCCGAGACCCTCGCGGCGATCGACGCGCTGTTCCCCGGCCCGGAGCCGCGCGGCGTCTGAGGCGTTGCCTTCACGGCGCCGCGCCGCGCGGGCTCGGCATCTCTGCTTCACCGAACGCCTTCGACAGCATGGGTCGCATCGCGGCGTGCCAGCGCGCGTAGCCCTCTTGGCTGAGATGCACGCCGTCGGGTGATACCCGCCGCGACAAGCGGCCGTCGGGCTCGAGCAGGGCATGGCCGACGTCGATGAACGTGACCGGCCACGTGCGCGCGGCGCGCTCGAGCGAAGCATTCGTCATGCCCACGACGTGGCGCTCGTAGCCATCGGGTGCGAAGCCGCGGGGCAGGAGCGCGAGCAGCCAGAGATCCGCGGCGGGCCGGGCCTCGTGGAGCCACTCGACGATCGCGCCGATGCCGGCGACCACCGCCTCCGGCCCGTCGCGGCCGAGGTTGTTCGTCCCGATCAGCAGCACGATCACCTCGGGATCGATGCCATCGAGCTCACCGTCGTGCAGTCGGCCGAGCAGGTGCTCGGTCCGATCGCCGTCGATGCCGAGATTGGCCGTGCCGATCGGTGCGAGCTCGCGGCGATCGATCTCCACGCCCGCCCCGCCCCAGCGCTCGGTGATCGAGTCGCCGAGGAGCACCAGCCGCACCGGGTCGCCGCTTAGAGCGCGCTCGCGGATCGCCGCGCGACGCTCCCGCGAGTGCGCATCGGATCGAGGGGTCGGCACCACGGCGGGATGCACGGAGCTCGCATCCGGCTCGGCGGGCTCTTCGGCATCGCACCCGAGCGCCCCGCCCACGGCCACGAACGCCAGGAAGATCGGCCCGGCCAGCCACGGCCAGGCTCTGCAGCTGTGATGGAGCTCGACCGACATGCCGGTGCTCTTACCAGATGCCGAGCCCGGGCGGCAGTGCGGCCCACCCGTCCAGCATCTCCCTGACGAAGCCGGCATCCAAAATCTGGACGTCGCGCGTCCACACGGGCAGCGATGGCGACGAGAGGCCAGGGCCAATGGCGATCGAGGGGCAGACGATCGAGCGAGACGCCGACGAGGGACGACTCGCGGACGAGCCGAGCGCGGGCGCCGAGCCCGCCGAGCAGACGGAGCTCGCGCGGGTCCGGCTGATCACCCAGGAGCGCAATCCCTTTAGCGAGAAGGTGGCCCGCGCCCTCTCTCTCAAGAAGGTCGAGTTCGAGCGCGTCGTCGTGAGCGAGCCGGAGGAGATCCGGCACTACAGCCCCGACACCCTGACGCTGCCGGTGCTCGAGATCGACGACGAGCGACGCCCCGAGTCGGGCGCGATCCTCTTCTGGCTCGACGAGCGCTATCCCGAGCCGCCGCTCCTCGCGAGCGACTCGAAGGTCGCCGAGGCGCAGCGCAGCCTCGCCGAGTGGAGCGACAGCTCGTTCGCCTTCTACTGGAATCGCTGGCTCGCGAGCCAGGAGGAGCCGGTGGAAGGAGAGGCCGAGACGCCCGACTCCGGCTTCCTCGAGCGCATGCGCGCGAGCCTCGGCCGCAGCCTCGGCATCGGGGTACGCGCCAGCCGAAACGACGCGCTCGAGCTGCAGGTGATCGACGGCATCTCGCGACGCCTCGACGATCTCGCAGCACTGCTCGGGGACCGCAACTACTTCCACTCCGACAGCCCGTCGATGGCCGACCTGGCGGTGTTCGGGATGCTGGTGCTGATCCAGCACGGCCCGATCCCGGGGTCGAAGGAGATGCTCGCAGCGCGACCGAGCCTGGTCGCCTATCTCGAGCGCCTCGAGTCCGCGACCGGTGGGCCCTACGGCGCGGCTGCCTGACGGCGCTGCCCGCCCGAGAAGAGCACCCGAAACGAATCGAGCCGGCCCGGATGAATCCGGACCGGCTCGATGCTTCATGTCTTCATTCGAGTCGCCGTCGGGATGCGGTCCACCGGCGCCTCGCATGCAGCGGATCGCGGCAATCGATCCGTGCGTCGAGACAGTCTGCAGCGCGCCACAAGGAGAAGGAGCGTGCCACGCGTGAACCATCGGCCGGTCGCGGAAGGATCTTGAGGGGCTTTCGGTCCATTCGGGGGCCGGCGCGAGTCCGCAGCGCGGCGAGATGGCGTCCCCAGCGGGAATCGAACCCGCCTTACCAGCTTGAAAGGCTGGAGTCCTGACCGATAGACGATGGGGACGCTGCCTGTCGGCGCCGGGAATATATGGTGCCATCGCCCAGCCGCCACCCTGAGCCCCATCCGGAGCGTCCCAGACGCCCCCTCCCCGCACTGCGCGCATCCGCGACGCCGGCCGGCGGCTTTCGAGCTAGCTTGCCCGGCCATGGACGAGCGATCGATCGCAAAGGAACGCGCCCAGAACCTCTGGACGAGCTTCGTGCGCAGCCACGAGGCCTTCGCGCGCAGCGCGTGCATCGAGGTCGACCCGCAGGTCGGCGTGGACGACATCGGCGGGCTCTCACTGGCGAAGGACGAGATCCTCACGTACGCGTGCGCCGCCACGTCGCCCGAGGTCTACGAGCGCTGGGGCACGTTTCCGCCATCGGGCATGCTACTGATCGGTGAGCACGGTACGGGCAAGTCGCTGCTCGCCCAGGCGCTCGCCACACAGACCGAGACCGCCTACGTCAGCATCGACACGCCGCGCATGGTGATCGACGTCGTACACCACGGCGGCAAGGTCGGAGAGCTGATCAAGGGCTGGTCGGCGGTGCTCGAGGAGCTGCCGCCGCTCACCCTCTACTTCGACGAGCTCGAGTTCTCGCAGGCGCGCGAGGTGGGCGTGCGCGGCGACCTGCCGGTCGGCCCGATCATGGACTTCCTGCTCGAGATGCTCGACCGCGCGATCGCGTGCGGCCAGCACCTCGTGGTCGGCGCGACGGCCCACCCCGCGCGCATCCGCCACGCGTTCGCCCAGCCCGGGCGCCTCGACCGCGTCGTCGAGGTGTCTCCCGCGTTTCCGGAAGACGTGGTCGATGCGCTCGCGATCCACGCGCGCAAGGCAGAGGCCCGGGCCAATCGCCCGCTCTTCGACGACATCGACTGGCTGAAGATCGTCGAGCAGTCGAAGGAGGCGCCCATCGGCGACTGGGTGCGCGTGCTGCATGGCGTGCTGCGCCGCAAGGCCCGCGCAGAAGCGTCCCAGGAGGCACCGCTGGCGGTGACGACCGCGGACCTCTGGAGCGAGGTCGAGCGATTCCACCAGGCCCAGCGCCGCATCAGCGCGGCCAACGGCGGCGGGAACTACCTGTAGCCGATCGGGGGCTTCGCGGACGCACAACGGCCCGTTCGGCCCTCGTCGCGCCCTTCCCCCTGCCGATGAAAACGATCGGAGCATCCCCACCATGCAGCACGTGCTCGTGACAGGCGGCGCCGGCTTCATCGGTTCGAACTTCGTCGACCTGCTGCTCGCCGAGACCGGCGCGCAGGTCGTCGTGCTCGATCGTCTCACCTATGCGGGCCACGTGGAGAGCCTCGAGGAGGCGCTCGCGAGCTCGCGCTGCCGACTCGTCGAAGGCGACATCGCGGACGTGGCGCTCCTCGACGCGCTCTTCGAGCGCGAGCCCTTCGACACCGTCGTGAACTTCGCGGCGGAGAGCCACGTCGACCGCTCGATCGACGGCCCCGACGCGTTCCTCCACACCAACGTGGTCGGCGCGTTCCGGCTGCTCGAGGCTGCCCGCGGCCGCTTCGATGCGCTGGCGGACGACGAACGCGAGCGCTTCCGCTTCCTGCACGTCTCGACCGACGAGGTGTACGGCAGCCTCGGGCCCGACGGCGCCTTCAACGAGGACACACCCTACGCCCCGAACTCACCCTATTCCGCCACGAAGGCCGGGGCCGACCACCTCGTGCGCGCGCACCACGAGACGTACGGCCTGCCGACCATCATCACGAACTGCTCCAACAACTACGGCCCGCGGCAATTCCCCGAGAAGCTCCTGCCGCTGGTGCTCCTGAACGCTCTCGAAGCGAAGGACCTGCCGATCTATGGCGACGGGGGGCAGATCCGCGACTGGCTCCACGTCGAGGATCATTGCCGCGGCATTCTCATGACGCTGGAATCGGGGCAGCCCGGGCGGAAGTACAACCTCGGTGGCGACGCCGAGCGCACCAACCTCGAGATCGTCGACGCCCTCTGCGACACCCTCGAGGCGCTCCGTCCGGCCCGAGAGAACGAGGCCATGCGCGCCCGGGGCGTCGCCGCCTACCGCGACCTCAAGACGTTCGTCCCGGATCGCCCGGGCCACGACCGCCGCTACGCCATCGACGCGAGCCGGGCCCGGGCCGAGCTCGGCTGGGCCCCGCGCCACGACCTCGTGTCCGGTCTCCGACACGCCGTCGAGTGGTATCTCGGAAACCGGGACTGGTGCGAGGCCGTCCAGAAGGAAGGCAGCGCCCGCAGCCGCCGCGGCCTCCCGGGCAAGGCGTGAGGGGGGCGACGCCGCGGGCGTGAGCGACGCGACGTCCCGGGCCTGAGGCCCGCCTCAGCGCGACGTCCCGTCCCATGAATCACCGCCCCGCCCCGGCTCGCCGTCGCCAGTCCTAACGAAACCCACCCCAACCGCCGATGAGTCTCCTGAATTAGCCCGCCTGCGCTCCGGCGCGGTGCGGGTGACCCGCATCTCGGGGAGATGGAATCGTGCACGAACACACCGTCCTCTTCGTCGACGACGAGGTGAACATCCTCAAGGCGATCCAGCGGCTGCTCCGCCACGAGCCGATGAACGTCCTCACCGCCTCGCGTCCGCAGGAAGCGCTCGAGATGCTCGACCGCCAGGAAGCCCAGGTGGTCGTCAGCGATCAGCGCATGCCCGAGATGAGCGGCGTCGATCTGCTCTCTGCGGTGCGCGATCGGCACTCGGACATCGTCCGCATGATGCTGACCGGCTACACCGAGATGAACATCGCGGTCGAAGCGATCAACCGCGGCGAGATCTATCGCCTGATCACCAAGCCGTGGAACGACGACGAGCTGAAGGCGACGCTCCGCCAGGCCTTCGACCACTACGATCTGAAGGGCGAGATCAAGCGCCTCAACCAGGTGACGCGCGAGCAGAACTTCAAGCTTCAGGACATGAACCGGAACCTCGAGGGCAAGGTCCGGGAGCGCACGCTGCAGCTCGACCTGAAGAACCAGGAGCTTCGTACCGCGTACATCCAGACGATCCGGGCGCTGGCCGAGGCCATCGACGCCAAGGACGCATACACCCGCGGCCACTCGGAGCGAGTCGCGGTCTATGCCTCGCGCATCGCGCGGCGCATGAACCTCGGGAAGGATCTCATCGAGCGGATCTACTTCTCGGGCCTGCTTCACGATGTGGGCAAGATCGGCATCCCGGACGCGATCATCACGAAGCCCGCGCGACTCAACGCCGAGGAGTACGACGAGATCAAGCTGCATCCGGAGATCGGCGCGAAGATCCTCGAGCCAGTCGAGTTCCTCAGCAAGATCGTGCCCTGCGTGCGTCACCACCACGAGTGGTTCGACGGATCGGATCGCGGCTATCCCGACCGCTTGATCGGCGATCAGATCCCGCTGCCCTCGCGCGTGATCCTGGTGGCCGACACGGTCGAGGCCATGACCAGCGACCGCCCCTACCGGAAGGCCCTGCCGATCGACACCGTGGTGCAGGAGCTGCACAAGTACTCCGGCAGCCAGTTCGACCCGGTGTGCGTCGAGGCGTTCCTCGCCCTGCTCGAGGACGAAGGCGACGCCTTCGTCTCCCGGGATCAGATGTTCGACATCTACGCCTTCATCGGGGGCTGACACCAGACATGTCGGACCGCAACGAATCCCACACGATCGACGCTTGCGACGAGGCACTGCTCGCGCGTCTCGGCTTCGGCCCCGACACCGCGTTGATGAACGATCCGAAGCTCTTCGTCGACCGGACGTTCCTCGCCGCGCTGCTCGCCGAGTTCCAGTCCGAGCTCGGGGTCGAGCTCGCCGGCGCGGCGCTCTTCCAGATCGGCCTGGCGCACGGGCTTCGCGAGGCGGAGGTCGCGCTGCAGCACGGCTTCTCGGCCACGGTGCCCGACCTTCCCGGTGACGGGCGCGCGCCGCGTGCGCCCTCCCTCGCCCTGGCGCTCGGCCCGACCGCGCCCGGCTTCCATCTCTCGGGGCACTGGCCCGACCTCCACGAGGCCGAGGCGCGCCTGCAGCGCGTCGGCCTGTCGACCTCGCCCAGCTGCCACCTCAGCGCCGGCTACACCAGCGGCTGGCTGTCGGTCACGACCGAGCGGGAGCTGGTCGTCGTCGAGACCGAGTGCATCGCCTCAGGCGGCGTCGGCTGTCATTTCGAGGCACGGGAGCCCCGTGCCTGGCTCGACGATCCGCGCTCGAAGGACATCGCCGGGATCGATCTGCGCAAGGGCCTCTTCGCACACCGTCCCCAGCCGGCGGCCACCACGTCCGCAGGGCAGCCGTCCTCGCCGAGGCCGGCCTACGAGGTCGACCCGAACGACAAGGCCGTGCACGTCTGGGGCCCCGTCATGGTGCTGCCCTACACGTACACCGAGGAGGTCCTCGCGACGATCGAGATGCTCGGCCGCGACGAGAACACTCGAGGCGTGCGCGTCGTGGTGATCGACCTGTCGGAAGCGATCCTGGACGAGGGCTTCGGCGCCGCAGGCCTCGAGCAGGCGCTCGAGACCATCGAACGCTGGGGCGCCGAGCCGATCCTCGCCGGAGTGTCCCCGCTGAACGAGCCCGTCATCGACGGTCTCGACTCACAGCACATGGTCACGCGAAAGGATCTGCCCGACGCCATCGCCACGGCCTTCCAGATCACCGAAGCCCAGCGGCACGCCCTCTAGGCTGGGGAGCCCGGTTCCTTGTCCGTTCTCGAGATCGAGCCCGACGCCTCGGGAAGCCTGAACGAGACGCCGCTTCCGCGGCTGCTGCTCGCCCTGCACCGGCAGCGATTCGAAGGCGAGCTGAAGCTCACGGGCCAGCGAGCGGAGAAGCGATTCGTCTTCGCCGCCGGCTCGCCGGTCCTCGCCGAGTCGAACCTCGCGAGCGAGACCCTCGGCATGCAGCTCGTCGAGCAGGGCCTCATCACCCGCGCTCAGTACGATCAGGTCTGCGCCGAGATGAAGAATCGCGGCTCGCGCGAGGGCGTTGCGCTCCTCGCGCTGAAGCTCATCACGCCCAAGGATCTCTTCCAGGCGCTGAAGGACCAGGTGCGGCGCCGACTGATCGAGGCGTTCGGCTGGCCCGACGGCGAGTACGCGCTCGATCCCGAGGCCGAGGTGGGCGAGGACGTACAGCCCTTTCGCGTCGACCCCCTCGATCTCGTGCAGGCGGGCCTCGAAGCGCATTGGGGCGTCGACCGGATGCTCGGTGACTTGACGCCGCGGCTCGCGGCCTATCCCAAGGGCACCAAGCGCCTGCCGAAGATCGCGCCGCGCCTGACCGAAGACCCCGCCGAGCAGGCCGCGCTGGTCGGCATCGACGGGACGAAGACGCTCACCGACATCGTCGGCGCGGCGATGAGCTCGACCCGGGCGCTCGCGCGCATCTGGGTGCTCGATGCGATCGGCGCGGTGGCCTACCTCGACGAGGCCTTCGATCCCACGTCCGGCGCCGTGGGTGGCGACCTCGAGTTCGACATCGAGGTGCAGGAGATGGCCGCGAGTGAGGCGGCTCCCGAAACGGACTCGACCCCGGGCGGCGCGCCGCACGCGGCGAAGCGGAGACGGAAGTCGTCGGATGGAATCGACGAGAAGGCCGAGGCCGTCCGCCAGGAGATCCTCGACCGGCACGACCTGCTCGGCGAGTCGAAGGACGACGTCACCCACTACCGCATCCTCGACATCGACCCCGCAGCGAACGCTGGCGTGATCAAGAAGGCGTACTTCAAGGCTGCGAAGCGCTATCACCCGGATGCGCTCGGGCGGATCGGCCTCGAGGACGTCAAGGACATGGCGGCCGACGTCTTCGCCCGCATCGCCGAGGCGTTCGAGGTGCTCGGCGACGAGCGCAAGCGCCAGAGCTACGACGAGGTGCTGGCCGGTGGTGGTGCCGAGGAGATCGATACGGCCGCCCTCGCCCAGGCCGAGACGCTCTTCCGCAAGGGCGAGATCCTCATCAAGATGGGCGACTTCAAGGGCGCCGAGCCCTTCCTGCGCTCGTGCATCGAGCTCTGGCCCGAAGAGGCGGCCTACCAGGCGGCCTTCGGCTGGACGCTCTTCAAGAAGGCGCCCTCCGAGCCCGAGGAGGCGCGACGTCACCTCGAGCACGCGCTGCAGCTCGACCCCGAAGACGTCGACGCACTGCAGTGGCTCGACATGGTGAAGCGCGCGCTGGCCTGAGTGACGGCGGCGCTCAGGGCGCGCCCCCCCTCTGCGCCGCGTCGAGCGCCGCGCGCGCCGACAGGCTGAGCCGCCAGTCGAGTGCCCGCTTGCCGCGAATCCCGTTCGTCCACTCGAACGTGAACACGCCCGGGTGCCGGCCCTCCGGCGTCTGCCAGAAGACGTGCGCAGTGTCGCCGCCGGCCCGCCCGAAGGGGCCGCGCCAGCCCGACCGCGCCGCGAGCTCTGCGAGCATGTCCATCGACGGCCGCAGCCGAGCATCGAACGCGACGACCCCGACGACCGTGCCGAGAGGCACGGTATAGAGCGCCTCGAGCGTGGGCTCGCGCAGGCGCTCGCCCTTCCGCACCCGGCTCGCCACGCGCTTCACCTTCGATCGCTCGGCGGACATGACGCTGCTGCGCGATCCGATGTGCCCCGCGATGCCGAGCGCGTGGCCGAGCTCGTGGAGCACGGCAGCGAGGAACTCCTCCTCGGTCATGGGCGAGGTGCCGCCCGCCCAGTCGACGTTCTCGCGCCGCATCGTGATCAGGGCGGACGCGATGCGCCCGCGATCGTCGGGGTCGGCGAACGCCGCAGCGCCCCCGTCGACGATGCAGTCGGTGACCGTGTCGGCCGTACCGGTCGGTGCGTTCTCGTCGTCCGACGCGACCAGCACGACGCGGATGTCGGCGTCGGTGGCATCAGCGGTCACCAGCTCGAGACCGTCGACGACGCTCGACCAGGCCGCGCGCGCCTGCTCGAAGGCGGCGAGCTCCTGCTCGTTCGCGTCCGCGGGCCACGCAACGCGGATCGGCCCGTCGAGTCGCCAGCGGCAGAGCAGCAGGTCGACCCGCCTCGCCTCGATGCTCGGCGTCGCCAGCACGTCGGGCAGCCTCTGCCCCTTGACGCCCTTCCACTCGATGGTCCGGGCCGAGAGCTCGTTGATCCGCCAGCCGCCACCGCCGGTGCTGCAGCCGAGGCCCGCAACGGCGACGAGGAGCATCGCCGCCGCGCCGATGCCGCATCTCAGTAGTGACCGGCCGCCCTCACCCAGCTCACTCGATCTCACTCGAAGATCCCCTTCCCCGGTACGAGCGAGACGCCCTGGGGCGCCTCGCCGACGTCGATGCCGAAGACCCGGCCGTAGAACCACGCCTCGCCGTCGAGCGCGGTGCAGATGTTCTTCGCCTGCCTGAAGCCGTGCTGCTCGCCCTCGAACGCGACGTACGCATGGGCGATGCCCTGCTCGGCCAGCGCCCGCGCCATCGCCTCCGACTGGTTCGGCGGCACCACCTTGTCGTCGAGCCCCTGGAAGAAGATCACGGGGCAGGACAGCTGCTCGGCCGAGTGGATCGGTGACCGAGCGCGATAGAGGTCCTGCCGCTCGGGATACGGCCCGATCAGCCCGTCGAGGTAGCGCGCCTCGAACTTGTGCGTGTCGCGAGCGAGCGCCTCGAGGTCGCCGATGCCGTAGTGGCTCGCGCCCGCTGCGAAGACGTCGTGGAAGGTCAGCGCGCAGAGCGTCGTGTAGCCGCCGGCGCTGCCGCCGCTGATCGCCTGGCGGCGCGGGTCGACGCGGCCCTCGGCGGCCATCGCCCGAGCCGCCGCGATGCAGTCCTCGACATCGTACACGCCCCACTGGCCGGTGAGGCTGCGGCGATAGTCACGCCCGTAGCCCGTCGAGCCGGCGTAGTCGACGTCGAGCAGCGCGAAGCCGCGGCTCGTCCAGTACTGCACCTTGGGCTCGAGCCCGGAGTACGCGGCGGCAGTGGGGCCCCCATGGCTCTTCACCACGACGGGCGGGCGCTCGCCGGCCGGTGCCTCGAAGTCGGGGTTCTTCGGCGCGTAGAAGTACGCGTGCGCCTCGCGGCCGTCCTCGGAAGCGAAGTGAACGGTCTCTGCCCGCGAGACCCGGCTCGAGTCGAGCTCGAGCGAGCTGCCTCGCTGGACGAGCTTCACCGCGCCGGATGCGAGGTCGAGCACATACACGCCGGACGGCTCCGTCGGCGACCCGGCGAGGAAGCAGGCACGCCGACCCTGCGTGCGGACGTACGCGATCTCGGTGAACGGGAGCTCGTAGTCGTCGAGGCGACCGCTCTCGGGGGCGAGCCGGCCGAGCACGTCGCGGCCGTGTTCACGCCGCACACACACGATCGACCCGTCGTCCGCGTACGCGTACCAGCTGAGTCCGAAGACCCACTGCGGTCCCGCGAACTCGGCAGGGTGCGGGCACAGGGGCCGCGCCGCGGCGTCGTCGATGCGGTGCAGGTTCCACCAGCCCGAGCGATCGGAGACGAAAGTGAGAGCGCCCTTCGGCGAGTACGCGGGCTGGACGATCGACTCGCCGTCGCCGCCCGCGATTCGGCGCGGCGGGGCGACCGGGCCGGCCTCACCCATCTCGACCTCCCACAGCTCCGTCGAGTCCCAGGGCATTTCGGGATGGCGCCAGCAGATGAACGCGAGGCGGTGGCCACTGGGCGAAAAGACGGGCGACGCGACGAAGTCGCTGCCCTCGAAGACGACGACGGGCGTGGGGTCCAGCCGCCCGGACGCATCGCGGCGGAAGCAGACCAGCCGGTTCTCGGGCTCGGCCCCGCCCGTGTCGCGCTCCTCGACGGCGACGAGCAGCCGGTCGTCGGGTGAGCCCACGAGGTCCGCGTAGCGTGCGCCCGGCGCGGTCTGTGCCTCGCCCTGCCCGTCACGACCCGACCAGATGCACTGATCGTCGAAGCGGACGAAGTCGACGCGACCCCGATGCACCCGGTAGTCGCCGCCGCCGTACTCGTGCACGCGCGTGCGGACGTTGGCGTCGGCGGGCGTGACGTCGGCGTGGCCGGACGTCGGCGCGTCGATCGACGCGCGCACCACGCACTGCCGCCCCGCCTCCGAGGGCCGCCCCTCGAGCCAGTAGACGAGCCCGCCATCGAGGCGCGGCTGCGAGAGACGACGCGCGCCGGCGGCGACGTCGGTCGACGCGATCTCGGATCGCCAGCTCCCGTACGGAGCCCGCTCGGTCATGGTCCCCCCACGAAGACGATGCAATGGCGCGACATGTTACGTGGTCCGCGCTACTCGTGCGCGACCCGGTGCGGACGGCGCGACGGCGCGCGGTGATGGAGGCCCTCCGTGGACGTGTGGAACGCCGCCGGGCTGGTGCTCGCCGGACTCGCTGCAGGCACGATCAACGTCCTCGCCGGTGGCGGCTCGCTGCTGAGCGTGCCGCTGCTGGTCGCACTCGGCCTGCCCGGCGACGTCGCAAACGGGACGAACCGGGTCGGCATCCTCGTCCAGAACGCCAGTGCGACCTGGCGCTTCACCCGAGACGGCGTGTCGGGCCTGCAGGGCGCGGTGCCGATCCTCGTCCCGGTCGCCCTCGGCTCGCTGATCGGCGCCGTCGCGATCTCGCGCCTGCCTGCCGATGCCTTCGAGCGCATCTTCGGCGTCCTCATGCTGCTGCTGCTGTGGCCGACCCTGCGCGGCGGCTTCGGCTCGGACACCGACACGCAGCCGTCCCGCCCATGGTCACCGACCGTCCGCGCGATCGTCTTCTTCGCGATCGGCCTCTACGGCGGCGCCATCCAGGCCGGCGTCGGCCTCTTCCTCGTGATGGCGCTCTCGAGATCGGGCCTCGACCTCGTCCGCGCGAACGCCATCAAGGTCGTCGTCGTGGGCGCGTTCACCCTCGTCGCCGTCCCCGTCTTCGTCTACGAAGGCCTCGTCGCCTGGGCCCCTGCGCTCGCCCTCACCGTCGGCTTCTTCGCCGGCGGCCAGCTCGGCGCCCGAATGGCCGTGCGCGGCGGCGACGAGCTGATCAAGCCGGTCCTGGCCGCCGCCGTGATCATCCTCGCCCTCCGCATGCTCGGCATCTTCGACTTCGGCACCTGACCGTCACGACAAGGAGTCCGCGCCCCCGGGCCCGGAGCGGCGGCGCGCGGTGCAGGGAAGTCACCCGCAGCGCCTCCATGCAAGACCGACGTGATCTCGCGGAGCGGCACCCGACGCGAAGCGTCAGTGTCGCCGGGACCCGGGACCAATGCGGAGACGATGCCCCGCAGCGAGGCATTCCCGGAACCGCGCGCCGCCGCTCCGGGCCCGGGGGCCATGGCACACGGGCCCGAACGGGAGCCGCCACGATTTCCAGCATGCATGTGAGATTGCAGAGCTGCGCGAATACTGAAGGCGCGGTCTGCGCTTGATGGCGTTCCATGGGGAACGCGGTCCTAGAACGTTCCGCTGCGGATGCAGACCAGACCGAGCTCAGGCGTCGTCGTCGGCCTCGCCGCCCGCTGGCGGCGGCGCTCCGTCCTCCTGGGCCGCAGCGCTCTCCGGCACAGGCGGAATGATGCGCTGGAGCTGCTCCGCCAGGAATTCGTGGGCGAACACCGCCCAGAGGAGCAACGGAATCGCGTCGAAGAGCACCGTGAACGGGAAGAGCGCCGTGCGCGCCGCCGCGTCGTAGCCCCCGCCCTGCACGACGATCTTGAACACCGCGAAGACGAGCGCGACCTGGCACAGGAAGACGATCGGGAACGAGATGAGGATGCCGCCGATCCGTTTCGACCAGTCGAGTCCGGGCGTGATCAGCATGAGCGCGATGAAGGGGACGAAGCCGATGAAGCGGTCTCGCACGGCGCTCGGCGGATAGCTCGTCACGCCGATGAGCTTGAAGATCGGCGTGGCGGTCTGCTTGAAGAACGCCATGTAGGCGTCCTGACCGCCATTCATCCAGAGCCACGTGAGCGGGACCGTGATCGCGACGAACGCGAGCGCCCGCAGCCAGCCGCTGTACCGCTGGAGCAGCGGCGCGTTACCGGACAATGTCCCGGTCCCTCACGACCCGGGTGATCCAGAGGAGCCAGACACCGGTGATCATCACGATCATGGTCGCTTGCATGAAGTAGACGTGCATGAAGTCGAACCAATCGCGCTGGAAGTGCCCGACCCAGATCAACATGCCGATCCGCACGACGTTGAAGAAGTAGATCAGCGGGTTGCCGAGCAGGACCCCGAGCACCTTGTTCTTCCAGCTCGTGGGGAACGCGAGCACGGCCGCCGAGTAGATGAGCATCTCGTACAGGCCCGTGCACTCGTCGACGATCGTCACGGTGAAGCCGCCGTACGTGACCATCTTCTCGTGCATGCTGATCTTGTCGGTGAAGAGATCGAATACCGCCCACTCGATCCAGGCCGTGCCGTTGATGAAGGCCTGCACGAAGCCGCCCCAGTAGCGGAGCATGGCCGGGTAGCCGATGGACACGAGGCCGAGGTACGGCAGGAAGAGCATCACGAAGCGATAGGCCGGGTTGGCCCACGCCGCCTTCACGCGGCCGACGAGCGACGTGTCCTGCGGCGATGCCGCAGCAGGACGTGCGTCCCCCTCCGTCGCCGGCGGCGTGGACGCCGGGGCGCTGTGAGAGGTGGAGTCGGGCTGGCTGGGATCGTCGGTCGCGCCGTCTTCAGAGCTCATGGCAGCGGCTGAGAATAATGGCTAAAGCCTCGAACTCAAAGCCTTTTCTTTTTCTGGAGCCCAGCGTGCCGATCCGATTCGAACGTCCCTCGGACCACCCGGGCGTCGCCCTGGTCACGATCGACCGACCCGAGGCCGCCAACTCCCTCGATCCCGAGACCCTGGCGCAGCTGGCAAAGGCCTGGCGCGAGGCGGCAGAGGACGACGACGTGCGCGTCGTCGTGGTCACCGGGGCCGGCGATCGAGTCTGGTGCTCGGGGATGGACCTCAAGACGACGATCCCCGCCTCCCAGCGGCTCGCGAAGGGCGAGCGCGTGAGCCAGATCGAGTTCGAGGGGCTGCGCTCGGTCAAGACCGCGACGCTCGCCGGCTTCTCCATCGGCAAGCCGATGATCGCCGCCGTCAACGGGCACGCTCGGGGCGGCGGCTTCGACTTCATGCTCGCCACCGACATCCGCTACGCGGTGCCGAGCGCGACCTTCGCCCTCGAGGAGGTGGCGCTCGGCTTCTATCCCACCGGTCACGCCACCGTGCAGCTGCCGAAGCAGATCGGCTGGGTGCACGCGAGCGAGATCCTCTACACCGCGCAGCCCTTCTCGGCGCAGAAGGCGCTCGAGATCGGGCTGATCAACGCCATCGTCGAGCCCGACGCGCTGCTGAGCCGCGCGTTCGCGACCGCCGACCAGATCGCGAGCAATGGCCCCCTCGCAGTGAAGGCGACCTGGGCCGGCGTGCGCGAGCTGATGCACCTCGATCTCGAGACGGCATACGAGCGCCAGGAAGAGCTCGGCAAGCCGCTCCGCAAGACCGAGGACGCCCGCGAGGCCCAGCGCGCCTTCGTCGAGAAGCGCAAGCCCGTGTTCAAGGGGCGATAGCCGGTCGGGTCGCCGGATCAGGTCCCGGTCGGCGCCACCTCTCCGATGGCTCGCCCCGAGCTCGCCGCCGCCGCCTCGGTGCGCGCCGCAGGCGCGACGAGCGAGGAGCGCGATCGGTAGACGGGGCTCAGCATCTCCTGCCGCACCCAGCCGAGATCGCCGTTCGCGAGCCGCACGCGTACCCAGCCGAGGAACTCGCGTTCGGTCACCACCACACGACCCGCCTCGAGCGCGACGGTCACCTGATCTTCGACCAGCTCGGTCGGCAGGCTGCGCACCGCCGTGGGTGTGCGGACCAGGGCCGCGCCGCGATCGGCGAGCTCGCCCCAGGTCGCAACCATTCCGGCGCAGAGCGCGAAAGTGAGCAGGCCAGCCAAGGCCACCGCCCACGCAGCGCGCGGTGAGCGGCCGCCGTGGCGCAGCGCGAACACCGCGGCGATCGCGAGCCAGAACACCGCCGCGCCGCCCCACGCCGACGCCTGCCATGCGCCAACGGACAGGATGCGTGCGATCGCATGCGCGCCTCCACCCCACGCCAGCTCGCGCACGGCGGGGTCGATCCAGCCCGCGCGCCGGCTCACCACGGCGAGGTTCCAGCGAAGCCGCTGGTCATTCGGTGCGAGCACGAAGGCGGCCGACGTCTCGGCGAGCGCGGCGTCGATCTCGCCCAGCTGCAGGTGGGCGAGCCCGAGATCGGAGCGCGCCCTCCAATCGAGCGGCATCGTCGAGACGCGCGCCTCCATCGCCTCGGCCGCGGCCACGAAGTCACCGGCCCGATACGCGTCGAGCCCAGCGCGCTCGGCCGTCGCGGGCAGCGCGCCCGCGCACACGACCACACAGAGCATTGCGATGAGGGGGTGCGCGACCGACGGCCAGAGATTCGCCCACCGGAAGCCGGCGAGCGGCGGCACCGCACGAAGCTGCGTCGCCGCCAGCGCCGATCGCGCGCGGCTCGTCCAGTCGGCGGGCCAGTCCGCCTCGGTCGTATGGATCACCGCATCGGCCTCGCGCCAGAGCCGGCGCCAGGCATCGGCGTCGACACCGGTCAGCTCGGCCGTCCCGCTCCCCCAGCCCGCGCGCTCGAGCCGCGCCTCGGTCGGTGCCCGCCCCTCGGCGCCGAGCAGCGCAGCGGATTCGCGCTGCCAAGCGAGCAGCAGCGCGGCCGCCGGCGTGGTGCCCGACATCGCAGGCTCTGCGAGCAGCCTGTCGAGCCGCGCCCGCGCGGCGCGGCGCGAGGCGAGCGGGTCGGCGCGCGCCGCGCGCCGGCGACCGAGCCAGGCGACGAACGCGAGGCTCGGCAACGCGGCGGCGAAGAGCCCCAGGAGCCAGGTCCGCAGAGCGAACGGTGCGGCCGCGAGCCCACCGCGCACGCCGGCCCCCGGCACCGGCTCGCGCGGCATGCGTGGCTCCGCCCGACTGCCCGGCAGCAAGCCGACGTCGGGCGCGGGGACACCGGCCGGAGGCGGCGTGGTCTGGGGTGCAGACGGCTGCGGCACGGGCGCCGGCTGTGGCGTCGCAGGGGCGCGGGCCCCGGGCGCGGCGGGCAGGATCTCGAGCGGCGGTGGTGTCACTTCGATCGTCTCGTAGCGCTCCCGCTCCGGATCGAAGTACACGAAGAGAACGGGCTCGAGGTGAAGCCGGCCGGCCCGTGTCGGAATCATCACGAGGTCCTCGCCGACCTCGCCTTCGAACAAGGCGCCCTCCTCGAAGCGGCGCACCGTCCTCGGCCGGATCACCTCGATGTCGTTGGGCACCGAACGCGGCGGCAGGCCGACAGCGTCCGGCCAGTTGCCCTGGCCGCTCAGCGTGAGCGTCCACGTCAGCGGCTCGCCGACCCGCGCCTGCTCGGGCGCGATCTGCGACGTGATCGCGAAGTGGCCCACGGCGCCAGTGAAGCCTTCGGGGGCCGGGGTCGGCAGCGGACGCACCGTCACCGTGCCGGGGTCGGCCGTCACCGTCACCGTCCGCATGCGCCTGCGCCGGAACAGCCCGCCGCCCCGCGCCTCGGTCTCGACGTTGAGATCCTGGGCGGCGCGCGACAGCCGGATGGTGCCGGGATGCGGGAAGAGCCCGCGCGTCCCCACGCGCACGCCGTTGCGCCCGGGCCGCGGTCGGTACTGCGCCGGCTCGGACCACCCCTCGATGACCATCGGATCGGGGTCCCACACGATGGGACCGGCGATGTTCGCGTGGCGCCGATCGTCGACCGCGACGTCGAAGCGCAGACGCACCACCTGACCGACGAACGGCCGGGCGTCGTCGATCGACATCGCCGCATCGGCGACCTCGGACAGCGGCTGCTGCTGACCGCGCTCGCCCGGCAGGGTCGGCGAGGTCACGTTCAGCCGCGTGGCCGCGACGGTCATCGGGCCCTCGCTCGTCTCGACCTCGAACGAGGGCAGCTCGACCGCGCCGGCGTGCATGACACGCACCGGGAAGCCGAGGGTCACGGTCGAGCGCGTCTCGAAGTTGACCATCGAGAACACGCGAGACTCGGTCGGCTCGCCGAGCAGCTCGAGCGCCGGCGTCCGGGGGAGCTCGACCGGGCCCTCGGGCGCGCAGTCCTCGAAGACGAGCTCGATCTTGACCATCTGCCCGTGACCGACCGAGGCGGGCGGGTTCCAGCGGACCACCTGCGCGAATGCACCGGAGGCGAAGACGAGCGCGAGGAGACACGCGGCGGCGAACGCGAAGCCAGCACGAAGCGCGAGAGGGAGCGTCGATCGCGTCACCAGTCCTGCCCTCCCTGCTCGCCGCGCTCGGGCGTGCGCCCCTCGGCCCGATTCATGCGATCGAAGAGCAGCGCGGGTGCATCGCCTTCGCGCACGCGCTCCATGCGACCGACGGCCGCGGCGAGGTCGGGCCGCGACTGCACGAGCGCCTCGTTCGCGCTGCGCGTGCCGCCGACCATCCGACTCGGGGGCAGCGGCCCGCTCCGGACATCTCCATCACCCGTCTCCTCGGCGTCGCGCCCGCCCGGCGCCTCGGCGTCCTCGTCGGACGCCTCGGAGTCGCCGGCGGCGCCATCGAGCTCGCCGAATCCCGCCGACGCATCGGCCATCGCCTGCGGGTCGCCCCGCTCCTGCTCGCCCGATCCAGCCGATCCGTCGTCGCCCGAGGG
>CAYYSY010000323.1:0-3182 GCA_964474355.1 uncultured Spirochaetaceae bacterium
GTCGCCGCCGTTGTCGGCGCTCACGGTGACGCCGGCGAGCGGCGAGCCGGTCTCGGTCACGGTGCCCGAGATCGTCTTGAACTGCGTGTCGACGGCGAAGATCGCGTAGCCGGGCAGGTACGAGTTGATGTTGGCGCTGGCCTGGGCGCCGGTGTCAGGGTCGTGCTGGTAGAAGTAGTTGTTGTCGCGCTGGGGATCGCCGGTGCCCGTGATCTTGGTGCGCCCGACGATGTCCATGTACTGGATCGCGGTGCCCGCAGTGACCCATCCGCGCTGCTCGGCCTCCGCGGTGATGTACTGCAGCTGGAACTGCGCGAGGGAGTTGAGGGTGCCCGCAGCAGCGAGATCGGAGACGTACTTCTCACCGAAGGAGTTGGTGAGGGTCCACACGCTGCTCGTGTAGCGGTTGATGATGCCGATCAGGTTGTTCTGGATCGTCGTCTTGCGCGTAGCGTCGGTCTCGTAGTCGTGGAAGAGCATGAGGCCGTGCGTGAACTCGGTGGCCTCGTGCGCGTTGATCAGCGTCGTCTTGGTGCCGGCAGCATTGATGCGGTGCACGTCGAAGCTGCCATCGATGCAGTTGGCCATGTAGAAGTCGATGGCCAGGCGCGCCTTGGCGATGGCGCCGGTGTCGTTCAGGTCCTGGGCCGCCTTCAGCATGAAGGGCAGCGACTGGATGAACTTCGTGCGCAGCCCCTCATGGCCGTCCGGATCACCCGCCATGTAGCCGTTCGAGTCGATCGCCGCCTCGAGCACGTCGACGATGCCCTGCTTCAGGTTCGCGGAGTCGGTGATGCCCTCGCCCTCGAGGATCTCGATGGCGATGAGCGACCACGCGTTGTGGAGCCCCTTCTTGAACTCGCGTCCCGCCGCCGTCGTGTAGTCGCTGTAGAGCCAGCCATCGACGTCCTGCATGTACGCGAAGAAGTCGTAGATCTCCTGGAGCTGCGTGGGTGAAAGTCCCAGATTGTCGACGCCGCCGTAGTAGAGCGCCATGGCGGTGGCCTCGGTCTGGAGCTTGTCCTCGCCGTCGAAGAACGCCGCGTAGGGGTCGTAGCCCGTGCGGTTCGCCCCCGAGAGGTTGAAGGTGACGAGGTGTGCGTTCATCACTGTGATCGCGTTCTCCTTCACCTCCCTCGGTGTATCTGCCCAGGACGCTCCTACCAGGAGCGTCGAGAGGGCAAGGAAGAAGCTGACAGCTGCAGCGATGACACCAGCGGATCGCGAGCGCATGAAGGTCCTCGGGGTCGTGCGCGCTCTTGCCAACCCGAGCGCGAGTGAAATGGTCGATCGGATACACGGCTGCACCATCGATGCAGCGCATCGGCCACCCTATTCGATGCGGATGTTGCGGGTCAAGCGTTCGTTTGCCCTGTCACCGGCAACGCGTACGCAAGTTCGGAACGACGTCCAGCACGGCAGATGGGGAGTGGAATAACCCTGATCGGGGACACTCGATCCACCCGAACGTGTCATCGCATACACGTGAGCCCGATGACCCGAGCCACCGTGGGACGGTCGGAGCGTACGGCCCCGGGGCCTCCCCCGAGCTGCGGCAGCCTCTGCGGGTAAGGGAAGACGGAGCCACGCGAAGGGGGACTCAGGAGAGCGTCAGTCCTCGCGCTCCTCGACCTCGATCTCGACGCGCTTGCGCTGGCGCTCGCGGAACGCCTCGATGCGCTGCTGCTCGATCAGCCGCATGAGCGCCTTGTTGCGCTTGCGGATGCGCTCGAGCTCGACGGCGAGCTCGCGCTCGGTGAGCCCCGACTCCTCGAACGTGAACGGGATCTCGACCCGCGCCTCGCCGCCGTCGCTCGCGAGCGCCGCCACCTCGACCACGTTGTCACCGAGCCGAACCGGCACGAACCCGGTGAACGAGCCGTCGGGAGCGAGCTGCACGTCGAAGCTCACGTCGCCGGTCGTCAGGTTCGTCACGATCAAGTCGTCGACGTTCGCGAACGTGATGCCCTGCAAGAACGTGGTGATGTCGCCGGGGTTCAGCACCGGCGTGAACGTGCCGCGCGTGATGCGCGCCATCTCGGTCAACGCGAGCGGCTTCGTCAGGGCGTGCCGACCGAGGGCGAACGCGTTCACGGTGATGCCGGCGCGGCGCGCGAGCCGCGCGGCGCTGATCGCGGCCTCGGTGTCCTCGGGGTCGGCGCTTGCCCCCTTGCCGAAGGGGAACGTCGGCACGCCGTCGGTCAGGAAGAGCAGCACCTTGCGCGCGCCCGGCCGCGGCTCGCTGTAGCTGCGCGACAGGCCGGCGAGCTCGATCACCCCGAGCTGGATCGCTGCCGCGAAGTTCGTCGCACCGTAGGGCCCCTCGTCGAGGATCTGGTCGAGGACGTCGCGCACGTGATCGAAGTCGCTGGTGAGCGGCGCCTTGACGAGTGCGTCGCGTTGATCGGACGTGACGCGCTTGCCCGTCTGTGGATCGACGGCGCCGGAGAAGACGATGACTCCCACCCGCGTGCGCGCGGGGTCGAGCACCGCGAGCAGCTGCTTCGACGCCTCGATCTCCGCCGCGAGGATCGTGTCCTCGGCGTCGGTGCAGACCATGTCGTCGGGATACGTGCCGGGCGCGATCAGCTCCATCTTCGGGTTGAACCCCGTGTCACCGTCCCCGTCGACGTCGATGCCGCTCGGGAATCGCGTCGAGTGCGAGACGTCGATCGCGAGCAGCACGTCGAAGTCGACCGATTCGCCCGAGCCCGACTGCACCTCGCCGCGGACGGGCGCCATCGTGACGCGGTTGCGAACCGTCGCGCCGGTGTCGGGGTACGTGATCAGGATCCGAACGGGCGCCGGCTGCGCGGGCGCCGCCTCGGCGGCCTCGACCTGCGCTCGAGCGCTCGGCACGCCTACGGACCAGGCGAGCAGCAATGCGAGGCCGAGCCGGAAGGACCGGCGCGGCGCGACCGCTCGGGACGCGAGCGGCACGGTTGGCCCGAGGGAGCTGTGACGGGAGACGAGGGGCAGAGCGGATTCCAGAACGAGATCGAAGACGCCGGCGCGGCGCAACGAGAGACGGAGGCGCGACAGCATAGTCGCCCCCACGACGCTCGGCGCATCACGAACGGCGAGTGCGAGCCCGGCTCAGCGCGGCGCGGTGGGTGGGCGGGCGCGAACTGCGCTCAGCGCGGCGCGGTGGGTGGCCGGGCGCGAACTGCGCTCAGCGCGGC
>CAYYSY010000324.1:0-13945 GCA_964474355.1 uncultured Spirochaetaceae bacterium
AGCCGGTCGAGCACGCGCTCTACGAGCGATGCGCTCATGAGCGCTCGAAGCCGGTGCCGGCGTCGAAGCCGAGCAGGTTGCCGTCGTGATCGGAGAGCCAGACCGCTCCGTCGCGCTCGCCGACGAGCTGCCAGTCGACCGTCACGCGATCGACGCGCCAGAGCTCGGTGCCGTGCTCGTCGATACGCACGAGCCCGTTCTCGTGGATCACGAGGAAGCCGCCCTCGAGGGCGACGATGCGAAGCTGCTCGGAGTGCGCGATGCGTTCTCCGATGACGCAGCGCCGCGAGCCCGATCCGTTTGCGGGCACCCAGACCATCGCGTCGTGCCGCACGCACCCGACGAGCGCCGAGGCACCCGATCGGGCGGCGCAGCCGACGACGGGCGTTGGCCAGGACGCGTCGGGTGCGAGCGGCGTCGACACGATGGCCCCGGCGTGCCGATCGATCTCGAGGAGGCCGTCGGGCATGACGCGCAGCGAGACGCCTCCCTCGAGCGAGAGCTCGGCGAGCGGCTGCTCCGGGCGTTGCGCGGTCAGAGCTTGAGCCTCAGGCCCTGCCCCATCCGGGCGGCCTGGCTCGCGAGAAACTGCAGCTGCGAGAGCGTGCGCTGGTACTCGCGGTTGTCGACCTCGATGCGGTAGTCGATCGGCGGCGACCCCCAGGCACGCGCGACGAGCAGGTCGTGGCGTGCGCCGTAGGTCTCGCGATCGGCCTCGTAGAAGATGCGAAGCGCCTCGGGCATCGAGGGGGGTGCGAAGACGGCCTCGCCGCCCTCGCAAAGCGGGCCGAGGTCGAGGGGCAGGCGCGCGAGCGCGTCGACGACGCCGTGGGCGAAGAGCGAGTGATAGGCGTTCGGATCGATCGAGACGCGGGTGTCGGTCTCGAGGAAGCCCTCCTCCGAGAGCCAGACGACGCCGGCCTCGCCGCAGCGGAACGGAGGGTGGACGTCGCTGAAGGGATCGAAGTACTGGACTCGCTGGCTCATGGGTCGGGCTCGGGGGCGGACGGGCGTCCGGTGGCCGGGTACCCCTCTCGAAGCGTCGCCGCGCTGGGCGCCGCTGCTCAGGACGGCCGCAGGCCGCCGCCGCGTGTGGCTTCCTCGTCGACGAAGCTGCGCCACTCCTCTTCGTCGACGGGCTCCATCCGCCCGTCGGCGCGGCCCTTCAGGTGCGCACCGCAGTTCATGCACTCGACGTAGTGATCGACGTACTGGTCGGGATGGAGGCGAGCCCCCGGGGCTCTGCTGCTCGCCCCCTCGACGGACCTCCGCAGCCAGAGACGACTCGGCTCACCCCGTGCATCGCAGTCCACGCATCTCAGAGAGAAGATCGGATCGATGGTGAAGGCCCCCGCCGAGCACGATACCGAAGCCGCGCTGCACCGCGCATCACCCCGCTCCGGCGATGCGGTCGGCGGGTGCGCGGTGAGCCGAAGCCCCGATCACTCCGTCAGGATATCCGCCTTCTCGATCAAGATGTTGCGCTTGGGCTTGCCGTCCTCGCTGCCGGACACCTCCATCGACCGCAGCGTGCCGAGGCCCTCGACCACCTGGCCGAACACGGTGTGCTTGCCGTCGAGGTGTGGCGCCTCGGCGAAGAGGATGAAGAACTGGCTGCCCTCCGTCCGCGGACCGGAGTTCGCCATGCTGACGACGCCGCGCTCGTCGTGCTTCGCCTTCTTGTTGATCTCGCTCGGGTACCGGAAGCCCGGGCCGCCGCCGCCGTTCCCGAGCGGGTCACCGCCCTGCGCCATGAACTTCGGAATGATGCGGTGGAAGGCGAGCCCGTCGTAGAAGCCGAGTCGCGTCAGGTAGATCGTCGCCGCGACGCGACGCGGCGCGTAGATCGGGAGCAGCTCGATCTTGACCGTGCCGACATTGGTCTTGAGCACCCAGAAGTACTTCTCGTTCGGATTGAACGCGACCGAGGGAGGACGCGGCACCTGCGTCTTCCAATTCGGGTCGGTCGTGTCGATGGCGCGGTCGGCGATGAAGGCGTCGATGGTGACGAGCGGGTCGGGACCGGCGTAGGGCTTGGGCGCCGCCTGCTCCTTCTTGCCCGCGCACGCGGACGCAAAGAGCGCGAGGACGAGCAGCACGGCCAGGCTCGAAACGGGCTTCATGGAGCATCCTCTCGATTGGGTCCGGGTGGGTCGGTCCGAGCGGCCAACGATCCCCGATCAGACCTGCCCACGCAACGCGCCGGCGGCTGAGCGATGCTCCGAGCCGTGGCCGAGCGCCTCGAGACCGGAGGAAGAGCCTTCAGCGCGGAGAAGAGCCTTCAGTGCAGATGAAGAGCCTTCAGCGCAGAGAAGAGCCTTCAGCGCAGAACGCAGATGAAGAGTCTTCAGCGCAAAGAGGAGAGTCGTCATGCGAGTGATCTACGTCAGCTGCCGGCCCGACGATGCACGCACCCTGGCCGAGCGGCTCGTCGCTGAGCGGCTCGTTGCGTGCGCGAGCATCGTTCCACGGGTCGAGTCGGTGTACCGGTGGGAAGGTCGCGTCGAGCGTGAAGAAGAGTCGGTGCTCTTGATGGAGACCTCGGACGATCGGGCGGATGCCGCGATGGCGCGCATCGAAGCGCTCCATGACTACGACGTCCCCAAGATCGTTGCGCTGCAGGACACGCGAACGACGCCCGCCTACGCGGCCTGGGTCGACGCGGAGACGCGCCCGAGCAGCTGATCTCGAGACGCGCGTTCGTCGTCATGCACGCGCGAAGCGCACGTCCGCCATGATCACGCTCAGCGCGTGACTCGAATCTTCAGTGGAAGGAAGTCTGGACTCGGGGAGTTGAGGAGTCCGCCGGGCGCCAACGAGGGAGAAGAACTCGCGGCGCCGGGCGGACACCCGGCGGTCTGCTGTGAACCGTGTCGAGCTCGGGTGCGGCTTCCCTCGCTCTACTCGGCATGCGCAACTGAAGCAGCAACTGCTTTCGCCGATTTGGCAATTCCGGCATGGGGTTGCCTTGGCCACGACTCTAGCGCCCCGGTTGACGGAAGGTCAACGAAAACACGCAATCATGAGCAGTGAAATTCAAGCCGAGGGGAAACACCCCGTCCAGGCTCGATTCGAGTCGCCTGTCCGGCGCCGTGCGCGTCGTCATGGCATCGAGCCGAAAACGGCACCATCCGTGTCGAAAGCCCGAACGCGCCTATGCGATCCCATCGCGGACGGGAACGAGGACACGAAGATCTTCGGAATCACCGGATCGAGACGAGACACGCGCCTCAACTCCCGTCGCGGCCCGTCTACATCAGCAGGCTCTGCCCGATGCGAAGCCTGTGCCCCCACGGATCACGCACCTCGAACTCGCGCATCTTCCAGGGGCGATCGGCGAGCTCGTCGGTGATGGGCACATCCGCGTCCCTCGCCGCCGCGTAGACGGCGTCGACGTCCGGCACTCGGATACAGAGCACCGCCCCTGCCGTCGATTCGCCCGACTCGCTGAAGAACAGCTCTGTCGTGCCGTTGTAGACGGCGCCGAAGCTTCGGTCTTCGCTTCGCCAGGCCACGCGGCAGCCGAGATACACGCGGTACCACTCGAGCGCGGCCTCGAGATCGGGAACGTTCAGCTGCGCGGTGATGTGCGTCCACATGGTCGGCGCTCCGAATCGAGACACGTGCGTGAAGCCGTGGGGCTCAGGCCCGCCGCCCCCGCGACGCATCGGTCATGGCGACGATCGAGCTCATCGCGGCGGCGGGCCACATCGGATCGGTCGGCATTGGTCGGCGGCCTCACCCGAAGACGGGCGCGCGACTAGAAGAGGGCAGTCGGCCCGCGGCCACTCGAGCCACGCTTGCTGCGGCGGCGCGAGCGCCGGCGCCGCATGCGCTGATGCAGCGCCTTTCGACGCGAGACCACCCACTCCTCGCGGATCTTCGGATCTTCTTCGCGTCCGAAGCGCTCCTCACGGGTCTGCCGGAAGGCAATGAAGTCGTCGTACGCGTCGATCTCGTGCTGCAGCTCGATCACGACGAGCTCGATCATGATCGCGTCGTCGAGGTAGCCGAGCACCGGCACCTTGTCGTGGATCATGTCCTCGGGCTCGGCGAAGTAGGCCAGGCCGTTCACGACGCGCTCGCGATCCTTGCCGCCGAGCGCCCAGTCCTCGTCCTCGAGCATCTCGATCAGCTCGTGCAGCCTCGACACGCGCTCGGTGACGAAGTCCGGCGCAGACGTGGATTCGATGTCCTCGA
The DNA here is from genome assembly GCA_964474355.1 of uncultured Spirochaetaceae bacterium. Classification (GTDB taxonomy): domain Bacteria; phylum Myxococcota_A; class UBA9160; order UBA9160; family UBA4427; genus CAYYSY01. The sequence goes on from CAYYSY010000324.1 coordinate 4,201, forward strand.
GGAGCTGCTTGGCTGCCTCGACGATCTCCTCTTCGTTCATCTTCTTGCAGCGGGCGCGCACGTCACGCATGACGCCTCGGAAGTGCTTGAGGTCGGCGTCACTGAGATCGAAGCTGATGCGCATCTGATCCTCCGCGCGGGCTGAGCGGTCGGGGGTGAGTGGTCGAGGCGAGAGATCCTACCATGAGGCGATTCGGACGGGCAGGGGATCATTGCCGCCGCCGCCGGTCGCGAGCGCCCGTTTTCTGACGTTCAGTCAACCTCGATCGACGCCCACCTGGGAGCCTCGGGCTGCCTGAGAACAGATCATGAATTCCGGACTCACATTCCTCCCCCGGACCGAGCCCGCCAGGGCCGGCCTGAGCCGGGCCGGCTGCGACGCCTGGCCCACGCTCAGCGACTAGGGCGCATCGCCCGGCGGCGACTCGCCGGCTTCGGTCTTCGCGCCGGGTGAGGTGGGTGCGGTGGGGGAGGTAGGTGCGGCGGGGGAGATAGGCGCGGTGGGGGAGGTAGGTGCGGTGGGGGAGGTAGGCGCGTGCCCCTGGTCCGGGAACTCGAGGTGCTTCGTCACGGTCTTGCCGCCGAGGCCATGCTTGCTGTCGCGGGCGCGCACGATGACCTCGTGCACGCCTTCCGGGATCTCGATGCCGACGAGCCCGCGCACGAAGGGCTGCTCGTGGACGTGGGGATGGCGCAGCACGCGCGTGCCGAGCACCTCACCCTCGGGCGTGACCACCTCGAACTGGTCCGCATAGTGGCTCCAGCCGATGTCGGCGTGGAGCACCTTCACGTGGAAGTCGCACGTACGGATCGTCGTACAGACCGCCTGCACGCCGACGACGTCCGCCTTGCCCGCGAGCGCCTCGGAGGAGACGGCCAGGAGCGACGCGACCGCGACCGCCCCACCGGCGGACAGGGTGCGCAACGACCCGGCGCGCGTCACGAAGTGGCGGCCTCGATCTCGACCGGGATTCCGTTCAGCACGGAGGTGCCCGAGAGCCGGTCGACCGCGTCCTCGTCGGTCAGCAGATTCGAGTTCACGCCGGCGTGACGTGACGCCACGGCGAGGCGCGCGTCCGGCACGTCGTGGCCGAAGCCGTGGGGCAGGCTGACCACGCCTCGCATCAACGCGTCAGTCGGCTCGACCTTCACCACGACCTCGCCGACCCGCGAGCGCACGCGCGCCATCGCACCCTCGTGCTCCAGGCCGAGCGCCTTCGCATCATCGGGGTTCAGCTGCAGCGTGCAGCGATCACGGCCGCGTACCAGCCGCTCCACGTTGTGCATCCACGAGTTGTTCGATCGCAGGTGGCGGCGGCCGATCAACACGTATCCCGACTCGGCGGCACGCGATGCGGTCTCGAGGCGATCGAGCTCTTCGACGATCGGCGCTGGCAGCAGCTCGATCCGGCCCGACGCCGTGCGCAGCACGCCGGGGAGCTGGGGCTCGAGCGCACCCAGATCGATGCCGTGAGGCGCGTTCTCGAGCGCCGCGAGTCCGAGCTCATCGCCCCATGCCCCGCCGCGCAGCAGCGCGTCGACCACCCGCTCGGGTCCGGGCCTGCCCTCGGTCTGCGCGAGCAGCGCGGCGGCGTCCGCGCCGTGCACCTTCGAGGCCTCGTTCGCGACGGCCGCCTGCATGGCGCCGCCCGCGAGCATCTCGTCGAGTGGACGCACGTCGGCATTCGCGGGCTGCCCCTGGGCGATCAGCGCGAGGCGCGCGAGCACCTCGGCCTCCTGGGGGCGGTCGGTCTCGAAGATCGCCGGCGAGTAGTTGACGACGTTGCGAACGGCGAGGCCATAGAACGCGAAGTCGTAGTGGCTGCGCTCGAGGGGCGTCGGCACGGGCAGCACCACGTCGGCGTGTACCGTCGTCTCGTTGCGATACGGATCGACGCTCACCATCAGGTCGAGTGTCGAGAGCGCCTTCGCGAGACGAGCACCATTCGGCGTGGAGAGCACGGGATTGCCGGCGATCGTCACGAGTGCCTTGATCTGCCCCTCACCCGGCGTCTCGATCTCTTCGGCCAGGGCGGCGACCGGCAGCTCGCCCATCACCTCGGGTGCGCCACGGACGCGACTCTTCCAGCGCCCGGTGAGGAAGCCGCGCCCACCGGCGCGGCCATCCGAGGCCCGCGCGTGCGCGGCGCGCGGCCACATGAGGCCACCCGGCGTGTCCAGGTGACCCGCGAGCATCGTGACGACGTCGGCCGCCCACGACGTGAGCGCGCCGTGACGGACGGTGTTCGTGCCGATCCGGCCGTAGACGGCCGCTGCGTTCGCATCGGCGAGCGAGCGGGCGAGCTCGCGGATCGTGTCGGCCGCGATCCCCGTGGCCTCCGCCGCGCGCTCCGGCGTCCAGGCAGCCAGCGCGCGTTCGAGATCGTCGAGGCCCTCGACGTGGTCGGCGGCCCCGCCGAGCTGCACGCGCCCCTCCTCGAAGAGCACCTGGGCCATCGCGAGCAGCAGCTGCACGTCGGTGCCCGGTCGAATCGGGAGATGGACGTCGGCGATCTCCGCGGTGCGGGTGCGCTTCGGGTCGATCACGACCAACCGCCCGCCTCGCGCGCGCAGCGCCTTCAAGCGACCCGGGAAGTCGGGCGCCGTGCACAGGCTCCCATTCGACTCGAGCGGGTTCGCGCCGAGCATGAGGAGCAGATCGGTGCGATCGATGTCGGGCACCGGGATCACCCCGGGCCCACCGTAGAGCAGGCCACTCGAGACGTGGCGGGGCATCTGGTCGACGGTGCTCGCCGAGAAGACGTTCTTCGTGCCGATCGCCTTGATGAGCGGCCGAACGTAGATCGAGCCCGCGATGTTGTGGACGTTCGGATTGCCGAGGTAGACCGCCACCGCATCGCGGCCGTGCTCTTCGATGATCGGACGCAGCCGGCGCTCGACCTCCGCGAAGGCCTCGTCGAAGGTCGCCTCCCGCGGCTCGGCACCCCGACCGATGAGCGGCGTCTTCAGCCAGTCGGGATCCTCGTGCAGATCCTTCAGCGTCGCGCCCTTCGGGCACACGTAGCCGCGGCTGAAGACGTCGTCTGCGTCGCCGCGGATGCGCGCAACACGGCCGCCCTCGACCTCGATGGCGAGACCGCAGGTGGCTTCGCAGAGGGGACAGGTGCGGAAGTGGATGCCGTCGGCACCGGGGGTGGGGGACATGGCGCGCTCCTCGAAGTCAGGCGATGCGTTCGCGGGCCGGCGTCACCGGATCGGCTCTATGAGGGTCAACAACCGACCGAGTCCAGATGCATCCATGCCGCCGCTGCTTCCCCGGTCGCGGGGCGAGTATAGAGAACGACAGCGTTGCGGCCGCGGACGCCTTGCGATCGTGAGGGCAATCGCTCCAAGCGCCCGGCAGCGGTCTCGCGACGCGGGCCGTGCTACCGAGACCCCGACCGGATCCAGTATGCTCGCTGGCGCGCACTTCCCGCCAAGAGGACATCCTCGACGCCGTGACGTGGCTGAGACTATTCCTGCGCTTCGTCTCGGGCAGTGCCCGCGATGTCCTGCCGATCGTGGTGGTGATCGCGCTGTTCCAGCTGGTCGTCCTGCAGCAGCCCTTCCCTGATCTCGGCGGCGCTCTGTTCGGCCTGGCTCTGGTGGTGCTGGGGCTCGCCTTCTTCGTTCGAGGCCTCGAGCTCGGTCTCTTCCCGCTCGGCGAGAGCATGGCGCACGCCTTCGCCCGCAAGGGATCCCTCGGCTGGCTGCTCGCGTTCGCCTTCGCGCTGGGCTTCGGCACCACCGTCGCAGAGCCGGCGCTGATCGCGATCGCCGAGGAGGCATCGAAGGTGGCAGCACAAGCGGGCGCCATCGCCGATACGACTACAGGTCGCAGTCAGTACGCCCTCGGCTTGAGGCTGACCGTTGCGGTGGGGGTCGGGGTCGCCATCGTGATCGGCGTCGTCCGGATCGTGACCGGATGGCCGATCCACATCATGATCGCGGGCGGATACCTGATCGTCATCGTCATGACGAGCTTCGCGCCCCAGGAGATCATCGGCATCGCCTACGACTCGGGCGGAGTCACGACCTCGACGATCACCGTGCCGCTGGTGACCGCTCTGGGCGTGGGGTTGGCCTCGTCGATCGAGGGCCGCAATCCCGTCCTGGACGGCTTCGGGCTGATCGCGTTCGCGTCGCTCACGCCGATCGCCTTCGTCCTCTTCTACGGAATGGTGATGTGATGGAGCTGCTCGGCGAGCTCCTCCGGACCGTGGGCGAGACCGTCCGCGACGTCCTGCCGATCGTCGCGATCCTGGCAGTCTTCCAGCTGCTCGTGCTTCGCCGGAGGCTGCCCGACGCGACCCGGCTCCTGCAGGGCCTCGCCCTCGTATTGGCCGGCCTCGTGTTCTTCCTCATGGGCCTCGAGCACGCCGTGTTCCCGGTCGGCAAGGCCATGGCTGCTCAGCTCACCTCGCCTCAGGTGCTCGGCACCGAGGGCGGGCTCGACGCCTCGGCGGTCGATCCCACGGCCTACGTCTGGGTCTATGTGTTCGCCTTCGCCATCGGCTTCAGCACGACGATCGCCGAGCCGGCCCTGATCGCCGTCGCGCTGAAGGCCGAAGATCTCTCGGCGGGTGCCATCAGCGCCTGGGGCCTGCGGATCGCAGTGGCGGTCGGTGTCGCGATCGGCATCAGCCTCGGCACGTTCCGAATCGTCCTCGGCGCCCCCCTCCACTACTTCATCGGAGTGGGCTACGTCGTGGTCATCCTCCAGACGCTCGTGGCCCCGCGAGAGATCGTGCCGCTCGCCTACGATTCCGGTGGAGTCACGACGTCGACGGTGACGGTGCCGTTGGTTGCCGCGCTCGGGCTCGGGCTCGCCGAGTCGCTTCCCGGCCGGAGCCCACTCATCGACGGCTTCGGGCTGATCGCGTTCGCCAGCCTCTTTCCCATGCTCACCGTCATGACCTACGCCCAGATGTCGGAGTGGTGGGCTGCGCGCATCCGCGCGCGCATCGATCGCTCCGATTCGTTCGAATCCGAGGAGGGCCGAACATGAGATTCAAGCTGCTGGTAGCCTTGGTGGATGATCACCTGACCGTCGCCGTCACCGAGGCGGCTCGGGAGGCAGGGGCCACCGGGTGCACCGTATTGACCAACGCCCGGGGTGAGGGTCTCAAGAAGAAGAGGACGTTCCTCGGTCTCGCACTCGAAACGCAGCGCGACATGGTGCTGCTGCTCGTCGAGGAGCACCGGGCTCGTCACATCCTGGAGACCATCGGAGAGGCCGGCGAGTTCGACTCGACGTCGGGCACCGGCATCGCGTTTCAAGTCGACGTGGAGGACGCGGTGGGCGTCGCCCACCAGGTCGAGAGCATCACGCCGAGTCTGAAGGAGGAGGAGCTGTGACGAAGAAAGACGTCTTGCGCGTCGCCGACGTGATGGAGCAGGACTTCGAGGTGGTCGAGGGCGTGGCCACCGTCGCCGAGGCGCTCGCCATCATGGTGCAGCACAACGCGCACTTCCTCATCGTCGCGAAGCGCGACGAGGACGACGAGTTCGGCATCGTGATGATCCGGGACATCGCCGAGCACGTGCTTGCGCCGAATCGCTCGCCCGAGCGCACCAACGTCTACGAGATCATGTCGAAGCCCGTGCTCTCGGTGAAGCCTGAGATGAACATCCGATACTGCGCGCGGCTGTTCCACAGCTTCGGGATCTCGACTGCGCCCGTCATCGATGGCGACGAGATCATGGGCATCGTGACGTACGACCAGCTCGTGCTGAGGGGCCTGGCACAGCAGATCTGACGATCGCGCGCGGCTCCGGCGGATCGGAAGGGCGGGCGGGCTCAACGCGCGTCGTCGACGCTCCAGATGCCCGAGCCCTTTGCGGAGATGAAGAGGAAGGCGAAGCAATAGAGCACGGCCAGCTCTCCCTTGTTGACGCTCGGGAAGAGATGATTCAAGCCGTGGGCGATCCAGTAGGCCACGGCCATCGTGCCGCTGCAGAAAAACGCCGCCCAGCTCGCCATGAAGCCCACCGCGACCATCGCGCCACCCACGAGCTCGATCAGCCCGGAGGTCACCAGCACGGGATTGAGATCGGGGCCCGCGGCGGGGAACCCGAAGAGCTTCTGCGTGCCGTGGAACACGAACAGCAGACCGAAGACGATGCGAAAGGCTGCGTAGGTCTGATCCTGATACTTGCCCATGAACATGCGTGATCTCCTCGGCGCACCGGTCGATGCGGCCCCTGGCTCCGGGTGCCTTGGATGCGGAGCATAGGGGAGCGTTTCGGGTCGCCCTCGACCGATCGAGTCGGGGGCTACCAGCGATCGCTGCCTGGAGCCCCCTTGAAGGGGCCCGCGAGATCGGGCGTGATCCAGCCGCCGTAGAATCCACCCGGCTGTGGCGTCACCGCATCGTCTCCGAGCCGGCATGAAAGCCGACTGGGGTAGAAGGCGATCCACCCGGCGATCGCCTCGTAGCCTTCGAAGGGCTCGGGGATACGCCACGCGATCGCACCGAGGATCGGGCGCGAGGAGAGGCAGAGGTACTCGGCCCGGCCCTTCCACTCGCACAGGCTCTCACCGGCGATCTTCACCAGCGCGCCGACGATGACGTCCTCGGGTGACAGATAGATCGTGGGAGGGCTCGCGGTCTCGAGGACGCGCAGCGCCCGGCTCGACCTGGCCAACAGATCCTCGCCGTCCTTCACCTCCGCGACGCGTGGCTCGGGCTCGATCCGGGGGGGTCGCGGAAAGTCCCAGACCGAGACCTGGCCTGGCTGTGGCTCGTCGGCGAACGGGGGGCGCACGTCACCGCGATACGTCCAGGACGCTCGGCGCTCTTCGAGCTCGCGCGCGAGGGCTGCGTCCCTCGCTCGTTTCCGGGTGCGGTCTTCGATGGATGCGGTCTCGTGGCGGGCGCTTGTTGCTTCTTCTCTATCTCTTCTCTTCTCGCTCTTCTCTTCTTGCTTCTTCGTGTGAATCCCGTTCCCCGGCGATGAAGCTACTGGGCGAGCCAGAAGTGGCGGCTCTCTTCGGATCGGAGTGGCATGGCTCGCCCCGCCACCACGCGGCCCGCGGCGATGTCGAGCTGAAGCAGCACGTCCGTCGAGAGGTTTCGCAGCCCGCGCGACGCCTCGACGCGATAGAAGAGCACTGCGCCGTGGTCACTGGCGTAGACGTCGAGCAGCTCGGAGCACAGGTCGTCGACGAGCTCCCCCGAGCGCGCGAGCGTCGAGATCACCTGATCGACGCCCTTGACTTCACCTTCCAGCGCACCCGAATCGAGGAACGACCAACGGACGGCGGGATCGAGCAGCTCCTCGAGCCTCGCCACGTCGCTCTCGGACGTCGCCTGCCAGAGCGACAGGGCGAGGTCGAGGTGCGGATGCTCCATGCTGCATCTCCCCGTTGGAATCGCACGACGGGCCGGGGTTTTACGCCCGGCGACCGGGGGAATCCTCGGTGGATGTGCCCACCCTAACATGACGCACGAGTGCGTCGAGCGAACTTCTGCATACGGACACGAACTCGAATCGTGTTGCCAGATTGGGCTGGCGGCAGCTCAGCGGCGAAGCAGCTGCAACACGAGACCGATCGCCGCGCCGAGCGGGATCAGCTCGGTGGCGGGCGTGGCGGCGTACACCGCGCCTCCCAGCGCGGCGAGCCACACGACGCGTCCTTCGAGCCCCACCTGGCGAGCGGCCCACCCAGCGGCGAGGCCGCCGAGGACGAACCCGCCATAGAGCCCGAGCGGCCCCATCGTCGCGAAGTCGACGGCATCGAGGACGAGTCCAGCGAGCACCGGCGGGATCCCACGAGTGGGTCGCTTCGGCCTCTCTTCGGGCTCACGGGGCGGAACGACATCGCCGTTGTCGTATTTGTCGGTGCTGGCCGACGCCACTGCTCAGGCCCTCTTTCGAGTGGCCTTGCGGGCCGACTTCTTCTTCGCGTTCGGCTGCTTCGGAGGCAGGCTCTCGGCGTACCGCAGACCGCGCTCGAGCCACGCTCGGAGGTCGGCGTCCTCTGCGATGCCATCCTCTGCGACGTACACCATGCCTCGGAGCGCCCGACCCGTGAAGTCCATCTCACGCGCGTCGGGATGCGCCAGGGCTTCGTCGTACGCCTCGGCGCCGACGCGCACCATGAGCTCGCTGCCCACCACGCCGGCCACCATGTTCCCGTGGATCAGGAAGCACAGGCCACCGAACATCCGCTTCTCGGATGCACCGGGTCGATCCTCGAGCATCTCGCGGATGCGCTGCGCCAGACCTTCGTCGTATGCCATCGCGGCTGCTCCCGTCTCGGCCGGGTGCGGGCGGGCGGGCTGAAGGCATGCGGCAGTGCGAGGCACGCCACCAGACCTTCGCCAGCAGGATCAGTGGCGGTAGCCGCCCGGATCGTCCTCGGTCTCGTCGACGCCGCCGAAGCTCGGGCGCTCGGCATCGGGATCGCTCGGTCGCGGGCCGTACGTCTCGCTCAGGTACTTCGACTTCTTCAGCTGCAATCGATCGAGGAACTCGGGCAGTGACGGCGTCCCGCCATCGTCCTTGAACACCACGCGCTTGCCCTCGCACGGGAACACCACGAAGTGTCCGCTGCGCGCGCGAAGCGCGAGCACCGAGATGCCGAGCGCGGCGAGCGAACCGACGATGGGCGCCACGAGCACGCCGGCAGCGGTGGCGCCGAGGGGCTGCAGAAAGAAGAGCAGGACGGCAAAGCTCGCAATGACGCCGGCGGCCCAGAATCGGGAGATCCGCGTCTCGCGGATCGGATCGTCCGGCATCGACTCGAAGGGCACTCGCGTGGCGCTGCGGGTCAAGAGCGAGCGCTGCTCGTAGATGATGCCGTCGTCGACCAGCTCGCAAGCGACGCGCCAGTGCAGCCTGGACTGGACGAATCGATCGGGATTCTGCTCACTCACGTCGCTCATGGGTGCGCGAATCCTTCCTTCCTCGAAGCTCGACCGTCGGGGCTCGCCTGACCATCCACCGCGCTCTCGGAAGCCCCGCTCGATCACCCGAGTCGGGCCCGCCGATCGCGGCCTCACGGGGGCAAGCTATCACACGCCCCCGGTCAAGTCGCTCGAGCGTCCGTCTCGGTCGCCTCAGCGACCGCAAACGCCTCCACCGGCGGCAGATCGGAGCGCAGGAGCGCCCAGAAGACCAACGGAAGCTCGACGAAGATTGCGAGAAGCGCGAGCACGCCCACGCCGCCCCGGGCCACGCGAGTTGCAAGCAGCTCCGCTGGCAACTCCGCGTAGGCCGTCCAGACTGCCAGCGCCGTCACGACGAAGCCGCCAACCGACATGACGAGGAACTGTCGACGGTCGTTGCGCTTCGAGTCGAAGCTGAAGAGCGAGCGCGACGTCAGCCGCGGTGGGGGATGCACGAAGGAAGCCGTGGCGAGCGCGCCCGCGAGGTGGCCCCACTCGTGGAGCAGGTAGAAGGCGAGCGTCACGGCGAGACCGGCGAGCACGCCGAGGACGTCTGCCACGGGACCGGCGCCGGCGGTCACGGGTGCCGCCAGGCGCCAGAACACCACGACGATCGCGATCACTGCGACATCGCGCGCGGCGAGGCGGGAGAACGTCATACGCGGGGTCCTCGTGAGGGCGAAGGGTGAGGGCTGGCGGGCCCCATCGCCCCGGGGCCGTCGCTCTCTGATGCAGATCCGGTTCGTCGGGATTCGTGGATCCGGGCCAGCTGAGGCAGTCTCGTGTGAGCGGCGCGGCGCCCTCGAGAGGAGAAGCGACATGAAGCGCGACGATCGATCTCCCGACCACTA
>CAYYSY010000325.1:0-7065 GCA_964474355.1 uncultured Spirochaetaceae bacterium
TCCACAGCCACATCGATCACCTCTTCGCCATGCTCCGGCGGTGCGACGCAGAGGGCGTACCGGTCGTGCGCGTGCACGTACTGCTCGATGGCCGCGACGTCGGCGAGACGACGAGCCTCGACTACGTCGATGCGCTCGAAGAGCTGCTCGAGCAGCTGTCGAGCAACAAGGACCGCGACTACCGCATCGCGTCGGGCGGCGGGCGCATGGTCATCACCATGGACCGCTACGGGGCCGACTGGAGCATGGTCGAGGGCGGCTGGAAGACCCACGTCGCGGGCGACGCGCGTCCCTTCAAGAGCACCCGCGAGGCGATCGAGACGCTGCGGGGCGAGACGCCCGGCCTCTCCGATCAGGTGATCCCGCCCTTCGTCATCACAGGTCCGGGCAGCGAGCCCGTCGGTCCGATCCGCGATGGCGCCAGCGTCGTGATGTTCAACTTCCGCGGCGACCGCGCCATCGAGATCAGCCAGGCCTTCGAGAACGACGCGTTCGCGGCGTTCGAGCGCAAGCCCCGGCCCGACGTCTTCTATGCGGGCATGATGCAGTACGACGGCGATCTGCATGTGCCCGAGCACTATCTCGTCGCGCCGCCCGCCATCGACCGCACGCTCGGCGAGTACCTCGCGCGCAACGGCGTGCCTCAGCTCGCGATCAGCGAGACGCAGAAATACGGCCACGTGACCTACTTCTGGAACGGCAACCGCAGCGGCCGCTTCGACGACGCGCTCGAGCGCTACATCGAGATCGAGAGCGACGTGCTCCCCTTCGAGGAGCGGCCGTGGATGAAGGCCGCCGAGATCACCGACGCGCTGATCAGCGAGCTGCAGAGCGGCCGGCACCGCCACGCTCGGGTCAACTACGCAAATGGCGACATGGTCGGGCACACGGGCCACCTGCAGGCATCGATCATGGCGGTGGAGGCGGTCGATCTGCAGCTCGGCCGGCTGCTGCCCGTGATCGAAGGGCTCGGCGGCGCACTGATCGTCACCGCCGACCACGGCAACGCCGACTGCATGTTCGAGCTCGACAAGAAGACCGGCGAGCCGTCGCGAGACGAGGCCGGGCGCATCAAGCCGAAGACCAGTCACACGTTGAACGCAGTGCCGCTGCACCTCTTCACGCCCGGCCATCGCCTCGCGCTCGACCGCGGCGTCGCAGCCCCGGGCCTGGCCAACATCGCCGCGACCGTGCTCGAGCTGCTCGGCTACGCGGCACCCGAGGACTACGCGCCTTCGCTGCTGGCCGGCTGAGGCGAAGCCGGAGCCCGGTGCACCGAATCGGTGGCAACGCCTGCGTCCCTTGTGGAATCAGAACCGGACGGCGCGGGATGACACCCGGCGCCGAGCCAGAGCACACACCCAGGAGCATCCCATGGCCATCCCCGTCCACATCCTCTCGGGCTTCCTCGGCGCCGGCAAGACGAGCGCGATCCGGCACCAGCTCGGCCAGAGAAGGGACGAGCAGATCGCCGTCATCGTGAACGACTTCGGTGAAGCGGGCTTCGACGAGGCGGTGATCGAGGGCGAGGCGCCCTTCCAGATCACGAACATCCCCGGCGCGTGCGTGTGCTGCACGGCGCCCGAGGGCTTCGTGGCCGCGCTCGGTGCGATCCTCGAGCAGAAGCCCGATCGGCTGCTCATCGAGCCCACCGGCCTCGCGCGTCCCCAGGACCTCGTCGACACGATCCGCCGCGGCCCGCATCGCGACGAGGTCGAGGTCGAGCCGGTCGTGGTGCTCGTCGACCCGCGCCGCCTCGCGAGCCCATCACCCGAGGAGAAGGCGCTGATCGAGGAGCAGGCGGAGGTCGCCGACGTGCTCGTCGCGAACCACACCGACGCGTGTAGCGACGGCGAGCTCGCGGCGTTCGACGCCTGGGCCGGCACGCTCTGGCCCGCGCCACTCGAGGTGCTGCACACGAGCCACGGCGCCGTGCCCTTCGAGCGCATGGTCTGGCCCGAGGGCGAGGGGCCGCGACGGACGCCGGCGAGCGATCCCCACGATCACGAGCACGCGGGCCACGCACACGGGCTCGGTGGATCGACCGAGGGCTTCGTCGTGCGCTCGCTCGGCTGGCCGCCCGACGTGGTATTCGAGCGCAGCCGGATCGAGGATGCGCTCGCCCGCGCTTCGAAGCAGGACGGCGCGGGGAAGCTGACGCGCGCGAAGGGGCTCTTCCGCACGCGCGAGGGGTTCCTGCGCGTCGAGTGGACGGCCGGGGCCACGCACGTCGAGCCCACGGCGCATCGCCGCGACAGCCGGGTCGATCTCATCGCGTCGGGCGCGGGCGACGCGCTGCTCGATTCGCTCGCCGCAGGCGTCGAAGGCGCGATCCTCGATGAAGGCGAGCTGCGCGCCCAGGCGAACCAGATCGAGATCGTGCTGCCCGACGAGAGCACGGCGGTGTTGCGCCGCGACGACGTCGCCGGCATCGCCGACCAGATCGCCGACGTCAGCGCGATGTTCCCGAAGCGAGCCGGTGAGGCGGCACGCATGTCCGGCGTGCTCGAGCGGGTCGCGGCACCGAAGGACGGCTTCGCCGTCATCTGCGCCGCAGACGGCTTCGCGAGCGAGCCCGTGCCGCTGCACGCGCTGCGCGAGGGCGTGCTGCTGCACGGCGAGGGCGGCGAGGCGCTGTCGGAGAAGAAGGGTGGACCGTTCCGTCTACTGATCCCCGAAGGCGTACCCGACGCGCCTTCGGCCTGCGCAAACGTGAAGGCGGTGACTCGCATCGTCATACGCACCGCTTAGGCGCACGCACATGCAGCCGTCGACGCCCATCGAGCGCGACCTGGTCCTCGTCGGAGGTGGGCACGCCCACGTCCAGGTGATCAAGAAGTGGATGATGGCGCCGGTGCCCGGCGTCGGGCTGACCGTCGTGCTCGACCGCGCCGAGGCCGTGTACTCCGGTATGGTGCCCGGCTTCGTCGCCGGCGAGTTCGAGGCGTACGACTGCACCATCGACGTGGTGCCGCTCGTGCGCCGTGCGGGCGGCACGGCCCTGCTGTCGGCGGCGACGCGCATCGACCCCGTGGCGCGCACGGTCGAGCTCGAAGGCCGGCCGCCGCTTCGCTACGACGTTGCGAGCCTCGACGTCGGCTCGACCGTGCGCGGACTCGAGCTCCCCGGCGTCACGCGCTTCGCCCTCGCCACGCGGCCGATCGGCCGCTTCGTCGATCGGCTCGGCGAGCGCGTCGACGCGCTCCGCGCGCGCTTCGAGGCCAACCCCGACGGTGCGCCGTTGCGGGTGGTGATCGTCGGCGCGGGTGCAGCCGGCGTCGAGATCGCCTGCACCCTGCACGCGCGGCTCGGCGATCTCGCGCGGCGCTTCGATTGGGCGTTGATGTCCTCCGACGAAGCGCCCATGAAGGGCGCGAAGAGGAGCCTCGAGCGCGCGGTGCGACGCGCACTCGACGCGCGCGGCATTCGCTTCGTGCCCCATGCGAAGGTCACTGGCGTGCAACGCGACTCGGTCTCGACCGAGCGCGGCGAGCACCCCGCCGACCTCGTCATCTGGGCCGCAGGCGGTGGCGCCCTGCCCGTCTGCCACGAATCACCGCTGCCCCTCGACGACGCCGGCTTCGTCCGCGTCGACCGCGAGCTGCGCGTCGAGGGCTCTGGCACGCTCTTCGCCGTCGGCGACTGCGCCTCGTTCACTGCCTCACCGCTGCCGAAGGCCGGTGTGTATGCCGTGCGCCAGGGGCCCGTGCTGGCAGACAACCTGCGCGCCACGCTCGAAGGGCGCGGGCTCCGCCCCTACCGGCCCCAGGGCGACTTCCTCGCGCTGCTGAACCTCGGCGCGGGGCGGGCGATCGGGAGCCGCAACGGCATCACCCTCGAAGGCCGGTCGATGTGGCGGCTGAAGGAGTCGATCGACCGGGGCTTCATGAAGAAGTTCCAGGTGCTCGACGCCGAGGGGCAACCGTCACCCGACTTCGGGGCCAGCGCTGCGATGAGCGATGCCGACGAGCCGATGGATTGTGGCGGCTGCGCCGCCAAGGTCGGGGCGCGTCCGCTCGAGGATGCGCTCGCGCGCCTCGACGCCGCGCCCGAAGACGCGTCGGTGCTCCTCGGTCTCGGTCGCCCGGACGATGCAGCAGCGGTGAAGCTGCCCGGCGGCGACGTGCTGCTCGCGACCGTCGACGGGTTCCGCGCCTTCGATGGCGACGCCCATCTCGTCGCGCGCGTCGCGGCGCAGAACGCGCTGACCGACGTGTACGTCAAGGGCGGCACACCTCGCCACGCGCTCGCGCTCGTCACCGTCGAGCGCGGCTCGGCCGAGCGCACTCGAAATCGACTCGACCAGGTGCTCTCGGGGCTCCGCCGCGAGCTCGACGCGGCCGGTGTCTCGCTCGTGGGCGGTCACTCGACGATCGGCCCCGAGCTCTTCGTGGCACTCACCGTCACCGGCACGATGCCCGAGGGCCGCGCACCGCTCGCGATCGATCGACTTCGCCCGGGCGACCGGCTCGTGCTGACGAAGCCACTCGGCACCGGCGTTCTGCTCGCCGCGGACATGCGGGGCGTCGTGCCCGGCCACGTGCGTGCGGCCGCGACCGAGTCGATGCTGCGATCGACGGCCAAGGCTGCGAGCGTGGCCCTCGAGCACGACGTCGCGGCGGCCACCGACGTGAGCGGCTTCGGCTTGCTCGGCCACCTGGGCGAGATGCTGCGCGCCAGCAACGTCGACGCAGTGATCGACCCCAGCGTCGTGCCCGCCCTGCCGATGGCCCGCGACCTGCTCGCCCGCGGCATCCACAGCACCGCCCACGAATCGAACACCGAAGCCCGCCGCTCACTCGCCGAGAACGACGTAGCAGCAAGCCCGTCCCTCGACCTGCTCCTCGACCCCCAGACCTCGGGCGGCCTCCTCGTGGCCGTAGCCCCCAACGACTACACCCACCTGATCGAAAAGCTCCAAGCCGCCGGCGACATCCACGCATGCGAGATCGGCCACATCGAACGAGGCGCCGGCCTCACCCACATCGCTTCCAACGTCTGATCCGAGCGCCAGGCACCTACCCGGTCCCGCCGCCCGCACGGCAACGGACACGAGGCCCACAAGCCGAGGGTCCCTTCCCTACAAAGAAAGGGGGGTGCGACCTCCTCCCATCGGAGCGCACTGCTGATCAGTCTGCCTCGGGATCTCGGGATGTCGCCCGGAACTTGGAGGGCGGCTTTGCAGACCTGCCAAGCAGGCGCTCGTCAGATAGGCCGGTGCACCGACCCGCAGCTGCCCGGAAAGTGAGGACGACACCCCGAGATCCCGACCCGAGCAACCAAACCCGCAAACCGCTCCCTCGCTCAGCCGCTCGCGGCCTCCTGCGCGCACCGCAGCTCCTCCAAACCCCGCGGCGAAGCCTCGAAAACTCCATGCTCCGTGATCAACCCGGTCACCAGCCGAGCCGGCGTCACATCGAACGCGAGATTCGAAACCGGCGTCGCCTCCGCAAAGCGAACCACCGAACGCTCCGCTCCACTCTCGTCGCGCCCCCGCGCGATCCGAACCTCCTCGGCCGAACGTTCCTCGATCGGAATCTCGGCGACACCGTCCTGCATGCTCCAGTCGATGGTGCTCGTCGGCAGTGCGGCATAGAAGGGCACGCCGTTGTCGAAGGCTGCGAGCGCCTTGAGGTACGTGCCGATCTTGTTGCAGACGTCGCCGCTCGCCGTGGTGCGGTCACTCCCGACGATGCAGACGTCGACCTGGCCGTGCTGCATGAGGTGTCCTCCGGCGTTGTCGACGACGACCGTGTGCGGCACGCCGGCCTCGCCGAGCTCGTACGCGGTGAGCCGGCTGCCCTGATCGAGGGGCCGGGTCTCGTCGACCCAGACATGCACGTCGATGCCGGCCTCGTGGGCCTTGTAGATGGGCGCAAGCGCCGTGCCGTAATCGAACGTCGCGAGGTAGCCCGCATTGCAGTGGGTCAGCACGTTCACCGGCCCGCGCGCCCTGCGCGCAGCGAGCGCACGAATCAGCTCGAGGCCGTGACGCCCGATCGCCTCGCAGCGCGCGCCCTCGTCGTCACAGATGCGATCGGCGAGCGCGTGGGCCGCAGCGGCGCGGGCATCGAGCGCGAGATCGGACATCGCACCCCGCACGACGTCGATCGCCCACCCCAGGTTCACCGCGGTGGGACGCGTGGCACGCAGGCGCTGCGCCGCGGCGTCCAGCGATGCATCCGAGGCGTCGGCATCGAGCGCGAGCGCCATGCCGTACGCGGCCACCGCGCCGATCAGCGGCGCGCCCCGCACCTGCATGTCGGTGATCGCGGTTGCCGCCGCGCCGAGATCGTCGAGCCCGAGCCACACGGTCTCGTGCGGCAGGCGCGTCTGGTCGAGGATCTCGATCCTGCCCGACGAGGCGTCGCGGCGCAGCGGGCGGCGGAAGGTCGTCACTTCGAATCCTCGTGGCCCAGTCATCGGGGCTCGCCGCAGCCCGGCAGTTGAGGCTCTTTCGAGCGCGGCGGGCGCGAAGGTATCATGATCGGCCCGACCGGCCGGAGTCCCGTTGCCCCGACGAATTCACGCGCTGCTCTTCGACACCCCGATCATGCGGGCGATCGCGACCCCGCTCGTGTGCCTGGGCCTGGCCGGCGCCGCCGCGCTCGGCTGCGCCGATCGAGAGGCCGGCGATGCGGCGCCGCCCCGGCGGGTGGTGCTGATCGTGATCGACACCCTGCGCGCCGACCACCTCTCGGTCTACGGGTACGAGAAGGAGACGGCGCCGTTTCTCGGCCGACTCGCCGCGACGGGCACGGTCTTCGACCGCGCGCACTCGACGAGCTCGTGGACCGCACCCTCGACCGCGTCGATCATGACGGGGCTCTATCCCACGCGGCATGGCGTCGTCGAGGGCTTCTTCGCACACCGGCAGCGTGAGAGCCTCGGTGCCGTCGAGGGACACGCGGTGCAGCCGCTGGCAAGGCTGCCCTCTGATACGCGGCTACTCGCGGAGCGCTTCGCCGAGGCCGGCTATCGGACTTTCGGCGCGGCGAGCAACCTGAACATCGGCCCGGTCCTCGGCTTCGATCGCGGCTTCGAGCGCTTCATCGATGCACAGAA
>CAYYSY010000326.1:0-28318 GCA_964474355.1 uncultured Spirochaetaceae bacterium
CCCGGACCTCAAAGCGGATGGCCTGAACGCGGGCGTGCAAGCCAAGGCGAGCCATTCGCTGCGCCCACGCTCCGCCCCACGCTCGAACCGGACGCTCGCCCTACCCCACGAGCCGCTCGAAGTTGTCGCGCATGATCAGCGACTGATCGGCCTCGCTGAGGCCGTCGAGCTCTTCCGCGAACTCCCACGGCTCGGCCAGCCCCTCAGGATGCGGGTAGTCCGAGCCGGCGAGCACGCGGTCGGCACCGATGAGGCTCGCGAGCCCGACGACGTCGTCCTCGAAGAAGGGCGAGACGTAGAGGTGCTTCTTGAGCATCTCGCTCGGCGTGCCGGGCGGCGCACCGAAGCGCCACATGTCCTTGCTGAAGAGGCGCGCGATATGGTCGAGCTTTCGCATGAGCGGAGCGACCCACGTCGCGCCGTACTCGACCGAGAGCACGCGGATCTCGGGGAAGCGGCCGAACATGTTGTCGGAGACGAGCGCGGTGAGCTGATCGACGACCGGCCGGTCGGTGAACGAGAGCGCGTACTCCATCAGCGAGTGGCGATGCGACGGCGGCTGCGGGCGCAGGCCCCAGGGCGTGTTGTAGGCCTGCTCGACCGACGTGGCGCCGATGTGGAACACGACGCTCACACCCGCCTCCTGGCAGCGCGCCCAGAACGGATCGAAGTCGGGGTGGCCCGGTGATTTGCCATCGATGGGGCCGCACATGAGGCACACGAAGCGCGCGCCGGCAGCGATGAGGCGATCGAGCTCTGCGAGGCCCGCGTCGAGGTCGACGAGCGAGACGAGTGGCGCAGAGTAGATGCGGCCGTCGTCGAAGCCCCAGTCCTCTTCGATCCACGTGTTGTACGCGCGGACGGAGGGATAGAGGATGTCGCGGTTCTTTGGCTCGGCGAGCTGCACCTCGACGCCCACGCCCATCGTCGGGAGCATCAAGGTGCGCTGCACGCGCTGTGCGTCCATCTTGACGAGCCGCTTCGACTTCTCGACGAACTCGGGCACCTCGAGCGCGTTCATCGGGTTGAGCGAGGGGCTGCCACCCTCGTCGCTCGCGCCGCGCAGGAAGTCCTTCATGATGCCGGGCGGGCCGATCGAGTCGCCGACGCCCACGCTGAAGAACTTGCAGCGCTCGTCGCCGACCATCATGCGGCCGGGGCGACCCGGCTCGGAGCGATCGATCCAGAACGTGCGCTCCTGGAGCGGCGCCTCGATGTGGCGCGTGAAGCAGTCGTCGGGCTCGTAGTAGTGGTTGTCGGCGTCGTTCATGAAGGCGGCGGACATGGGGGCTCCTCGATTGCGGCCGGATGAGAGCGGAGGCGCGTCGGATGCGGTGCGGAGCGCGGCCTTCGGCTCCGGGCCAGGAGGGTCCCGGGCGAGCGGTCGCGCTCGACGCCGTTGAATTAGCACCCCCGACGTGTTAGATCAACGGTGTTGAATTCAGAGGTGAGCCTCGTGCCGATCTCCAACCCCCTGAAGACAGACGGGAAATCCCCGAATCGAGAGAGCGGCCGCGGCCGCTCGCGGCATCTCGACCGCGCCAAGATCGTCGCCGCCGCTCGCGAGCTGGCTCGATCGAGCGGAGCATCGGGGCTGACCATGCGCGGGATCGCCCGCCACCTCGGCGTCGACCCCGCCGCCCTCTACTGGCATTTCGCCGACAAGGCCGAGCTGCTCGACGCCATCGCCCGCGACGCCGTCGACGAGCGCGCGATCGAGGTCGGGCACGAGGGCCCGTGGCAGGCGCGGGCGCGTGATCTCTGCCACGCACTCGCCGAGCGCCTGCGTGCCGATCCCGCGCTGCAGGTCATGGGGCGGAGCGACGCCTCACTCGGCCCCTTCTATGCGAGCGCCACCGGCGCAGCCGGACGCCTGCTCGCCGAGGCAGGCCTCGAGGGCGAAGACCTCGTGTTCGCGGCGCACACCCTCGTTCACACGGTGACGGCCGTGCTCTCGGCGCAGTCGGCTCAGGCGTCGAGCGACGTCGAGTCGGTCCGCCGCTACATGCGCGGCGTCGCCGACGCCCTGCCCGGTCTCGAGAGCGAGCGGTGGGTCGAGGTCGCGCGCCGCGACCCCACCCACTCGTTCGACGCCTACCTCGACCACGCCGTCGACATCGTGATTGCGGGGATCGAGGCACGGGCGGGACGGACAAGGTAGGGAGCCGCGTCGCGACCCGTCGCGCGCACTCGTCGCGGGGTTCGGCGAGGGGCGCATACGTGAGCCCCTTGCAACCTCGGCTTCGGGATCAGGCGCTAGAATTCAGCGATGGGCATTCTCGAATCCGCCACCACCCGAGAGCGCCTCGGCATTGGGCTGGTCTTCCTGGTCATCATCATGATCCTTCTCTCGAGATTCACCGGCCTGCCGGACAACATCGACCGATCGCGATCCGAGGTCCTCGGTCACACCGAGGACACGCGGCTCGGTCGTGTCTTCGGGCCCGCCAAGGCCGAGCACCCCGATCTGAACGGGGTCTTCGAGCTGCCTCACGGCCGCGACGCATTCGCGGCTCGAGCCGTTCTGGCGCGCGAGGCAGACCGCTCCATCGACACGCAGTACTACATGTGGCATCAGGACACCGTCGGGCGACTTCTCGTCTACGAGCTGATCGCGGCGGCGGACCGCGGCGTGAGGGTCCGGCTGCTCGTCGACGACATGTACGGGAGCGACGGCCAGGACACGTGGGGGGCGATGGATGCCCACTCGAACATCGAGGTGCGTCTCTTCGCGCCGTACTCGCGGCGACAGCCGAAGTATCTCCAGTTCTTGACACGGTTCACGGACGTGAACGCGAGGATGCACACGAAGACGTTCACCGTCGACGATCAGGCGACCATCGTCGGTGGACGCAACATCGGCGACGAGTACTTCGATGCGGATCCCGACCTCGCCTTCTCCGACAACGACGTGATCGCCATCGGACCTGCCGTCGGCGCGGTCTCGGCCGAGTTCAACGACTACTGGAACAGCGACTACGCATACCCGGTCTCGAGGCTGGCTGGGCCGACCACGGCCGAAGACCTCGCGGCACTGAGAGATCGATCCGGCGACTTTCACGCGCAGTCCACCACGACGAGCTATCTGCAGGCCGTCCGCGACGGATCGTTCGCCAACTCACTGCGAGACGGAACGGTCGAGCTTCATTGGTCTCCGGGAGAGATCATCCATGACGCGTGGCGAAAGCGGGACAAGTCGTACTCCGGCTGGCACGACGATCTGCTCATCTCCCAGCTGAAGCCGCACCTCGAAGCGGCGAGCAGCGAGATCATCATCATTTCGCCGTACTTCGTGCCCGGCGACGCGGTCGTCGACGTCCTGTGCCAGCACGCGCGCCGGGGCGTCTCGGTGAGGGTCCTGACGAACTCCCTCGCCTCGAACGACGTGGCTGCCGTGCACGCGGGCTACACCCGGTACCGGATCCCGCTGCTTCGATGCGGCGTGCAGCTCTACGAGCTCAACGAGCACCTCCAGGCCGCGGAGCGACGCTACTTCACCTGGCTGTCGGACGTCCGCAAGTCGAGCCTGCATGCGAAGACCATGATCTTCGACAAGAGCAAGATGTTCGTCGGCTCCTTCAATCTCGATCCGCGGTCCCTCTACCTGAACACCGAGATCGGGCTCGTGTTCGAGCAGCCGGAGATCGCGCGGCCCGCGGCGGACAAGTTCGACGCGAACATCGAGCGGTTGGCCTTTCGCGTGGAGCTGGTCACCGACGATCGTGGCAAGGAATCCCTTCGTTGGCATGGTCGCGAGGGCGACGAGCAGCTGACGCTCGACGCCGAGCCCTATGTGGGGTTCGGCCCGAAGGCGGCGGTTCGGCTGATTCGCTGGCTGCCGATCGAATGGCTACTCTGACAAGACGGCGTCACCTAGAGGAAGACGGGGTGATGAGAAGCACGGCGTCACACTTGAAGACCGTTGCCCTTCCGACGCTGCTCGGGAGCATGGGCCCTCTGGCGATGATCGTGCTCGTCGCCGCCTGTGCGAGCCGCACCTACGCGCCCACCTCGCTCTCGGACGTCGATCTCACGACGCGAGCCGTCTCGCAGGAAAGCCGCGGCGTTCGAGTGCGCGCGGCAGTCCCCAGTCCCGAGGAGTCGCAGGCCATCTTCGGCCTCCCTGTCTACGATCGTGGCATCCAGCCCATCTGGCTCGAGATCACGAACCACCTCGACGAGCGGATCCGCTTCGCGCCCGTCGGCACCGACCGGGAGTACTACTCTCCATACGAAGTCGCCTACATGCACAAGAGCAAGTATGCCGGCGAGGCCTACGAGGCGATGGAGCGCGCCGTTGCAGGGAGCGCGATGCCGAGAGTAATCTGGCCCGGCCAGACCCGTTCGGGCTTCGTCTTCACGCACGCCGAGCCCGGCACCAAGGCCTTCAACGTCGACGTCTTCACGCTGGGCACCGAGCTCCCGACGTTCAGCTTCTTCCTCGAGGTTCCCGGCTTCGAGCCCGATCACGCGGCGATCGACTTCCAGACACTCTATGACGAGGCGGACATCGCTCGGGTCGACCTCGACGGCCTCCGCACCGCTCTCGGTGAGATCGGCTGCTGCACCACCGACGCGGAGGGCCAGGCCGCCGGGCTCCCCCTGAACCTCGCGCTCGTCGGGCCCGGTCGCGACGTTCTCAATGCATTGCTGCGGGCCGACTTCGTCGAGCGCGGGCGAGCCGAGCGCGGGGTGGACGCTGAGACCGAGCTCTACTGGCAGGGCCGACCGGCCGACGCAGTATTTCGGACATCGCGGCGGGGCGGGCGAGAGCGCAACGAACTCCGCGTCTGGCGCGCGCCGATCGAGGTCGACGGCGAGCCCGTCTGGATGGCGCAGATCACGAACTACCTCGGCCGGCCAACGCAGCTCGGACGCGCGCTGTTCGACCCACGCCTCGACCCCAACCTCGACGACGCCACCGTCTACACTCTGCAGCGCATGTGGTACGCGCAGTCCCTGTCGGCCTACGCCTGGCAGCAGGCGGGCTCGGCCTCCACGATCGACGCACCCATCGAGGACTTCCGAGGCGTCGCCTACTTCACGGGCGGGGCGCGCATCGTCCTCTGGCTGTCCGGTGACCCGATCTCGCAGACAGAGACGATCGAGCACGAATGGGACGACGCGCCCTATCGGGTTCAGCCATGAGCCACTGGTGGAGTGATACGCCGATGCATCGGGCCACCTGTGCATGCGTGCTGATCTTCGGCACGCTCGTCGGGTGCGCCGGCTCGTTCGATCCCAGACCCATCGATGAGATCGGCTTCCTCGAGCGCTCGCAGACGCAGGAGCGTGAGGGCGTGCGCGTGACCGTCGCCGTCCCGAGCCGCAAGGAGACGCGCGCGCTCTTTGCCGATGATCTGTATCGGCGCGGTGTGCAGCCGATCTGGATCGAGATCGAGAATCTGCGAGACGAGGAGGTCACCTATCTGCCGGTCGGCACCGACCCGCACTACTACTCGGCCCTCGAGGCCGCGAACCTCGATGCCGAAGACGTCGAAGACGCGAAAGACGAGCGGCGCAACCGCTACTTCTTCGACGCTTCGTTCGATCTCTGGCTCGACCCCGGTGAGGGACGTGCAGGCTTCGTCTTCACGAATCTCGACGAAGGCTCGAAGGCCTTCAACGTGGACGTGACGGGCAGAAACGACCCGGTCTCGTTCACGTTCTTCGTGCCCGTACCCGGCCTGAAGATCGATCACTACGAGGTCGACTGGGACGGGCTGTATCCGCCCGAGCGGATCCGGGAGCTCGACCAGCAGACCCTGATCGACGCCATCGCGGAGTTCACGTGCTGCGCGACCGACAAGAAGGGCGAGGGCACCGCCGACCCCCTGAACATCGTCATCATCGGCTCACCGCGCGACATCTACTACTCGTTCCTGCGCGCCGGCTGGGACGAGACGGAGACGATCTCGCGCGCCTCGACCATGAAGACGGTCAGGTCGTTCCTGACGGGCGGCGAGTACCGCTACTCGCCCGTGAGCTCGCTCTACGCGTTCGGCCGCAAGCAGGACATCGCCTTCCAGAAGGCGCGCGAGAACATCAACGAGCGCAACCACCTGCGGCTCTGGATCTCGCCTGCGCGGTTCGAGGGCAAGCCCGTCTGGATCGGCCAGATCAGCCGGGACATCGGCGTGCACTTCACGCGCAAGACGATCACGACACACAAGATCGATCCCAACGTCGACGAGACGCGCGAGTATCTGCTCGAGGATCTCGCGTACGCGCAGACGGTAGAGAAGTTCGGCTATGCGCTCGGCGTGGGCGCAGCCCCGGTCGACGCGCCCCGAGGCAACCTCACCGGCGACCCCTACTTCACGGATGGATACCGGCTGGTGCTCTGGCTCAGCTCCACACCGGCAGACATTGCCGACATCGAGTTCGTGCCGTGGGCGCTTCCGCCGTATCGACGTGACCCCGAGGACGTGCAGCCCTAGCGCAGCCGCGGGCAGCCAGCTCGGCGCCGCGAGGCTCCCACCGCAGGCTCGCTGTTGGGTTTGGGCCGAAGGCGGCAGTCCGGCTGATTCGCTGGCTGCCGATCGAATGGCTGCTCTGAGGAGCGGGCGTCGCCCTCGTGTGCCGCGGCCAGGACATCGGCCGAGCTTCGCTCTATTCCACCCAGCCGAGCAGGTCGCGAATCACAGACCACCTGGGCTTCGCGCGCTCGGTCGACTCACCGAGGATCCAGTAGTCGTAGAGCCGGGCCAGGGTCCGATCGCGGCGCTTGAGATCGATCCACGAGTTCATGAAGGCCCGCATGGCCTCATCACCAGGCGCAATCGGAAATGCGATCGGCAGGCGTACCACGTCCGGCTGCGGAACCACCACACTGAGCTCGGGGTGAAGCAACGTCCACGCCGAGCCTCCCTCGGCCGAGTAGACGAGCGCGTCCCATTCGGGCTCTCGTGACTCGAAGAACTGCCGAGGCGTATCGACGACCACGAGCTCCGTGTCGTCGAGATAGGCGCCGACTCTCTCCTGCAGGTACGGAAGGTCGGGGACCGCGACCACGAGACCGCGAAGGGACTGTACGGACGCCCGGGTCGAGAACTCGCCCCTTCGGTGATCCGGGACCACGAACGCCAGGATCTGGTCCATGTAGGGCGCGGTGAACTCGACTTGAAGAGCGCGCTCGGGTGTGATCGCCACCCCCGACATCACGATGTCGATGTGACCGCCGCGCAGCAGCTCGGCCGTCTCACGACGCGTCACCGGCATGAGCTCGAGTCGAACCCCGAGATCGTGGGCGAGCATGTGCGCGAGCTCGATGTCGTGGCCGATCAGCCGTCCCGACGCGTCCTCGAAGGAGAACGGCAGCTCCATCCGGCGGTAGCCCACGCGAACTGCGCCACGCGTCTGGATCCGATCGAGGGTCGAGCCGGGGGCTCCCGGTGCCTCCACCGACTCGAGTCGAGTGCTCGGCGCCGGCGGAAAGAGCGGCTCGCGGTTCAGGAACTCCTGGCCCGCGACGTAGTCGTGGGGCACGACATACGTGAAGAGAAGGCGCACGCCCAGCACGCCGATCAGCAGCAGGCCCGCGGTGCCGGCCGCCAGACCCAGAAGCTTCGGCCTCTGGATCCGAAGCGAGCCTGACAGCGCGCACGCGCCCAACGCGCTGAACGTGAGCGTGAAGACGCCCGAGGCCAGCATGCCGAATCGGCCCGTGAAGACATCACTCACGACGTAGAGCTGGAAGAGGTCGGCCGGGATGCGCAGCTGGTCGAGGAGGAACGGGATCGCGACCATCGTGCTGCCGAAGAGGGTCATGAGACCGGAGAGCAGGAAGCCGGGCATCTGATCCGCCGCGATCGTGACGCCCGCGGTCCACGCCGCGAATGGGATGAAGCCGAGGATCAGCAGGGTTCCCGGGCCCGGAAACGTGAAGGCGAGCGGGACCAGCACGTCGACTGCGCCCGCACTCTCTTCGGAGTCGGGCGCACAGCGCCGGACGAGATCCTTCGATCGGTCTGCGAGAATCGGCAGCACGACGAAGACGCTCCCCGTGGCGAAGGCCGTCACGAGCGCATCACGTGAGGGCCCGACGACCTCGCGATAGCCGAGCGGCGTCAGCGACGCGACCAGCATGGGCAGGAACCAGAGCACGACGATCGCCCAGAACAGCAGGTAGACGGCGAGATAGACCTCGAGGGCCTGCAGCTCACGGAAGTCCAGGGTGCCCGCAGCACGCGCCGTGATCGCGAAGACCCCGAGCGGTGCGAGCCGAACGATGAACTTGGCGACGCGCGAGAGCGCCTCCGAGAGGATGGAGAGCGCACGGAGGACCGGCTGCTTGTCGTCCATGCCGATCAGCGCGGCGCCCAGCGCCAGGGAGAAGACCACCGTGGCGGGGACCACGCCCGAGGCCATCGAGCCGAACGGGTTGGCCGGCACGAAGAGGCGGATGAGATCCAGCGAGGGCGGAGGCTCGACCAGGGTCGTGCTGAACTGCGAGCTCGACTCCCACGCCGGATAGGCCAGCGGCATCGCAAGCACGAGCACGAGGGCGGCGGCCCAGATCACGAGTAGCAGGAGCCCCGCCCGTCGAATCAGTCGCCTGGCCTCATCGGTGCTCAGAGCGCCGAGCCCCAGAATCAACGACACCACCACGTAGGGCAGCACGGTCATCTGCAGGAGCCGGATGAACGCGTCGCCGACGACACCGACGGGTGCGATCAGCTCGCCGAAGAAGACGCCCGACGCGACGCCGAGGAGGAAGCCGAGCAGGACTTGCGTGGCGAGGCTCATGGACTGTCCGTGAGCAGGGCGATCTCAGTGAGCGGACCGGGGCCCAGTCGCTTCAACGACGGCGAGTCTGCGAGACCCGGTACGCGGCCTCTGCCCGTGGACGTGCCGCGGGCAGAGGCTCACGCGTTACCGCGATATCGGCGACCGGATCGATGACGCTAGTAGCCAGCCGGCCACCGCAGCGGCTTGGTGGTGAGCGGGGGACGCGGCTCGGGGCGCCTCGTCAGACCGTTCTGCCTCAATCGCCAGAGGAACTGATCGAAACGGTCACCACCGAAGAAGGGCTCGTCCTGACCCCTGATGACCATCAGCGGCACACCACCGTGACCCGTGCGAGCCATCCCCTCGGCGTTGTCGATCCAGCACTGGTCGATTTCCTCGGGGTTCTTCCGGATGTACTTGATCGCCTTCTTGTGGTCGAGGCCGTCGACGCGGTTCATGTACTCCTTCACGTAGTTCGGCCAGTGACCCTTGGCGTAATCGTCAGCGGCGTTCGGGTTCGTCGGATGAACGACACCACTCCAGATCAGATAGGAGACCTCGTTGACGAACTCGAGCGCTTTGCCCTGCTTCTCGGCATAACAGGCCAGGCGCGTCAGCCAGAAGATGTAGGGCTGCTTCTCGGGCGGATGGGTGAAGAGCCAATTGTCCGGACCCGGAACCTTGTCCTTCGGGTTCCAAACCTGCCAGACCGGGTCGGGCACCGGGAAATTGAACGGCACGCCGAGGTACTTTCCTTGACGCCGAGCATCCCAGACCGTATCGGGAACCTTGTAGGGCAGGCCAAACAGGCCGCCGGCCTTGCCGCTGCCGCCCTTCGTCGAGCGCACGGCGACGGGCAGGACGGGCCGAATGTTCACGTCGACGTTGTAGTTCGAGTTCAGCCACACGAGCCGGTTCAACGTCAGGTAGCTGTAAGGGCTGCGCATCGACCAGAAGACATCCACTTCGATCGAGTCGCTCTCTGTCACTATCCGCGTACGGGGCGCGGGCACACCCTTCACCCTGGGCGGGTAGACATTGTCGTCGAAGTGAGTCCACAGAAAAGCGTTCTGGTTCATTTGCGGATCATCGGTCACCGGCATCGGGGGCATGTCCGGAACCGCGGGATCGTCGGGCCAGTCCGTATCTATGGTTGCATTGAGCTCGTCGAACAGCTCCGGTGTGATCTTCGGGAACGGCTCGTCCGCCTGCGCACCGAACGATCCGATGAACATCAGGCCCGCCGCGATGAGCGCGATCGCCCTGGCGCTCGAGATGGACTTGTCGCGCATCTTGTCTATCCCTCCGAAGTCACCGCGGTGCCTTCTTGGTTGTGCTCGCTCTGAGCCGCGCGATCGATGTTCGTCGACGATCTCGCGGGCGGCCTCTCGATCGGGACCATTCGATTCGGTTTCTCCGAATCGTGCCCGAGCATCCCGAATGCGATAGGTCCTGGCAATCGAATCGCAAGCGTGGATCGTCATCACGGGTGACCGATGGCTGCCTATTCGGGCGCTGACTTGTCCGGTGCGCGACACGGGAAGCATCGCTTCGACTCCGACGGGATGAACGACCTGTGCTCGAAGAGACTCATCCTGACTCGGCTCGGTGTCGGTCTCGGGCGCCGGATCGCCGTGGTCAGAGCAGGAGCATTGCCATTTCCGGCCATTCGGTCGCGCAAAGCTCCACGGTGGCCAGCCTCAGCTCCTCGGCACTTCAGCGATCAGGCTCCCACCGCACGGCGCGGACGGGGAGTGATCGCCGGGCAAAGCCTCGGGTGTAGGGAATGGCGCCCGGGAACTGGCTGTTCGATCATCACCCCGCCATCCCGGGCACCTGTCGGAATGGAAATGTGACATGCAGCCGATTCCCATGATCAGCACCGGTCACGTGACTCGCATCGCCCGCTTGGTTCAGGCTCACGGTGTACGACCCCTGATTCACGCCGAGACCCTGGGCGAAGCGTTGCGAGCCATGTGTTCGAGCTACGTCCGTCACATCCCGATGAGCCAGCGCAGAGGCAGAAGGCCCCCTCTCGCTAGAGGCAGCGCCGGTCGTCTAGAGTCGGGAAGCCGAAGCGGCCTCGAGCGTTGAGGCCAACCCGGGGTGGGAGCGCGCGTGAACGATCATCGCATCAGACCAGGCGCCACCCTCGCGCTCATCGCAGCGCTCGTAGCGGGCTGCTTCAACCCCTCGGTCACGATCGATCGGCGCTCGGCGATCGAGCAGCAGCTGACGCGCACCGCGATCTGGCGCTCGATCCAGGCACAGGCCGTTCACAAGGACGTGCTCGAGGGTCGCTGGCGCGTGCGCGTCCTGGCGCCCGAGGAGCGGGACGCGAGTTGGATCGAGACCGCCCTCGAGCTGCGGCTGAGCCGGCTCGGCGTCGAGATCGCTCCGCAGGACGAGACCGACGCCAACATCGTGGTCGCCGGCGTCGTCTACGCCGGCATCGACATCGACAACTTCTACGTCGGCGTGCCGAT
The DNA here is from genome assembly GCA_964474355.1 of uncultured Spirochaetaceae bacterium. Taxonomy (GTDB): domain Bacteria; phylum Myxococcota_A; class UBA9160; order UBA9160; family UBA4427; genus CAYYSY01. The sequence goes on from CAYYSY010000326.1 coordinate 11,217, forward strand.
CCCCGGCGGCGGCGGCCAGGCCATCTCCTTCTACCAATCGATCACCGAGCGCGGGCGTGCCGAGATCTTCCTCTCCTTCCGCGAGCCCGACGGCAGCCCGATCGGCACGACGAATCCCAGACGCCGCGAGGCCCACTACAAGGACATCTACGTCCTGACGGTCTTCGGACCGCTCGCGATGACCGATCTCGAGATCGAGACCTCACCGCGACTCACCGAGCTCGGCGCGGACACGTGGCACCAGGCGGGGCAGGTCGCCGACGATTGGATCGTACCGCTCGGCTCGCGCTCGAAGGGCACGGAAGAGGGCGAAGCAGAGGGCGAGGAAGACTAGGCGCGGCGTGTGCCTCCCCTCGACACACCCCCGATCGCCGGGTCTCAGTCCACCAGCTTCAGCAGCTCGAGCGCGTTCTCGCGCAGGAACTTCGGCCAGACGTGATCGCGGAAGGGCACGTTCGGCATGTCGCCGAAGATGCGCTCGAGCGAGAGGCCCATCGGGAAGTAGCCGGCGTACATCACGCGATCGGCGCCGCGCGTGTTGGCGTAGTCGATGATCGCCTTCGGGTAGTACTTCGGGGCGAAGGCGCTGGTCGAGTAGTAGAGGTTCGGCCACTTGAGCATGAGCTTGACCGCGAGGTCGACCCAGGGCTCGGCGCCGTGGCGCATCACGAACTTGAGCTCAGGGAAGAACCACATCACCTCGTCGATGCGCTCGACGTGCTGGCACGCCATCGGAATGCGCGGCCCGGGCACGCCGACGCACGTGAAGATCGGAATGTCGAGCTCGCAGCACTTCGCATAGACCGGCCAGAATCGCTTGTCGTCGATGGGCACCTGGGGCACGCAGCCGGCGGGAAACGCTCCGATGGCGCGGATGCCGAACTCCTCGTGCAATCGCACGATGTCGCGGATGTCCTCCATGCCGCGATTCGGATCGGTCGAGCCCGACGGGATGAACCGGTCGGGGTGCTCGCGCACCGCCTGCTGCGAGACTTCGTCCGTGAGCGACACGCCCACCAGCGCTCGCTCGATGTTGAACTCGTCCATCTTCTCGAGCGTGAACTTGATGCGATCGCCGATGCTCGAGAACGTCGGCACGTCCTTGAACATGTACTCGACCGGGAAGTCGAAGCTCTTCAGGCTCTCGGCATCACGGAAGAGCGGGCGCATGAAGTCGTAGCTGCGCTTCGCCTCCTCGCTCGGGATCCCCAGCATGAGATCGATCACGGGGATGTCGGTGGGCATCGGCACGGTGCTTCTCCTTGGGATTCGGCCTGGGCGCGTGCGGCGAGTGGGGCTGGTGGAATCTGCGCGGCTACCGCACGCGCACGGCGTCCTGGATGAGCCGCGCCACGGCATCGATGATTGCCGCGTCGGCCGGAAACCGGGGATCGTCGGTATAGGCGCGCGTCGAGTACTCGGACTGCAGCAAACAGATCACGTCGGCCGTGCCGCGCACGTCGAGGTCCGGCTGAAGCTCGCCGGTCGCGATCCCCTCCTCGAGGATCGAGGCCACCAGCTCGCGGTGGGCATCGACGCGCGGCGTGGACGCGCCCGCGATGCGCTGAAGCTGCAGCGCCCGATCGCGCGAGAGCAACGCGGGCAGGAGTGGTGTCGTGCGGCAGAAGGCGACGCTGCGCCGGAGCATGCCGTCGAGCTTCTCGGCTGCGCCCGACTCGTCGCCGCGCGGCACCATGGCGCGCACCCAGTCGCGCATCACCTCTTCGAGCACCACCTCGAACAGGTGATCCTTGTTGCGAAAGAACTGGTAGAGCAGGCCGTTCGAGACGCCGGCCTCGGCGGCGATGCGCGCGACCGTCGCGCCGGCATAGCCGTCGCGACCGAAGCAGACGCGAGCGCCATCGAGAATCCGGCGCCGCTTCTCCTCGCTCGCCGCTCGCCGCGAGACGCCCCGCCCCGAGTCGGCGGGCGGCGCCTCCGGCGCCACCGGTGTGGCAGATTCACTCGCGATTTCGGTCACCTGCGCTCCCGAGGCGTGGGCGGCGGTGCGGCGGACGGACCGCGGCGCCTCCATGAAATGAATATTCTATCCCATGTATTCATTGAATGACCGGCCAAGATGATTCAATATCCAGAGTGCAGGGTCACCGCACCCTCGTAGACGATCGTCCCGCCCCCGCCGCGCACACTCAAAGACCAGGAGCACCCCATGGCCGACCTCGGCTTCCAGGCCTTCGACTCGGACCACCACTACTACGAGGCCGAGGACGCGTTCACGCGCCACGTCGATCGACGCATGCAAGCGCGCTGCATGCAGTGGGCGGAGGTTGGCGGGCGCAAGCGCCTGCTCGTCGGCGGCAAGGTGAACCGCTTCATTCCGAACCCGACGTTCGACCCGGTCGCGCAGCCCGGCATCCTCGACGAGTACTTCCGCGGTCACAATCCCGAAGGCAAGGGCGTGGTCGAGCTCTTCGGCCGGCTCGATCCGATCTCGCCCACGTACCGCGACCGCGACGCGCGGGTGAAGCAGCTCGACGAGCAGGGCATCGGCGGCACGATCCTATTCCCGACCCTCGGCGTCGGCATGCAGGAGAGCCTGCGCCACGACCCCGAGGCCGCGTGCGTCGCCTTCGAAGCGTTCAACAAGTGGATCGAGGACGACTGGGGCTACGCCTATCAAGACCGCCTCTACGGCGCGCCCTACATCTCGCTGATGGACCCGGCGTGGGCCGAGAAGGAGCTCGAGCGGGTGCTCGCGCTCGGCGCGCGCGTCGTCTCGATGGTGCCGGGCCCGGTGCCGACGGGACCGGAGACGAGCGTCTCGATCGGCCTCGACACCTTCGACGGGTTCTGGTCGCGCGTCGCCGAGGCGGGCATCACCGTGGCCTTCCATGCAGGTGACGCGGGCTACCGCCGCTTCTCCGAGGCATGGGGCGGCAACCGCGAGTTCAAGGCGTTCCAGTGGGATCCGCTGGTCGGCTGCCTGTCGCCCGAGCCCATCCACGACACGGTGGCGGCGCTGATCTGCCACGGCGTGTTCGAGCGGCATCCGCGGGCGCGCGTCGCGACGATCGAATGCGGCGCCGGCTGGGTACCCGACCTCGTTCGCCGCCTGAAGAAGGCGTACGGTCAGATGCCGTACGCGTTCCAGAGCGACCCGGTCGAGCAGCTGCGCAAGCACGTGAAGATCGCGCCCTACTACGAGGACGACATCGCAGAGCTGCGCGACCTGATCGGTGCCGACAACGTGCTCTTCGGCTCCGACTTCCCGCACGCCGAAGGGCTCGCCGTGCCCACCGACTTCGTGAACGATCTCGAGGGCTTCAGCGAAGGCGACGTCGAGCTGATCATGCGCGACAACGGCTGGAAGGTCGTGCAGCCGATCTAGGGGCTCGGCTCGGGGTTCTCCGCCGGCTTCTTCTGCTGCCTCTTCTTCTTCTTGCTCATCACAGGCACCTTGCGCGCGAGGGGCGCGAGCTTCGCCTTCCCGCCTTCCTCGCTGATCAGGTAGAGCGCCAGCTCGTTGCCCGTCGGTTTCAACGCCGCTTCGGGCAGCATCGCGCGCACGACGAGGCGCCCGCGCCTGTCGAGCACCGCCTTGGCCACGGCCTCGAGCCGGCCATTCAACGCGATGGCGACCCAGGGCGCCGCCTCCGAGTCGCCTCCCCCCGGCTCGAGCTCGAGGTTGCCGACGAAGCGGGGACCACCGTTCCCGCGGCCCCTCCAGTCGCGCGCACTCCTGTCCATCGACCAGAGGCCCGCGGGCGCCTTGCCGGCCGCGGGCGCTTTGCCGGCCGCGGGCGCTACGCGCTCGAGCGTCTGCCCGATCCAGGTCTCGAAGCGGCCGGCAGGCCACGAGCGGTCGAGATGGGCGACGTCGGGAAAGAGCGCGAGCTTGCGCTCGAGCGTCGGGCGGCGGCGATGCAGATCGGCAGGGTACGGGTCGATCGTGCGAGCCTGCCGCGTGCCGTCGAGCCGCATCACCGCGCGGTTCGCCGGCCGCGCACACGATGCGTCGAGGATCGAGCAGCCGTCCATCGGCCAGGGCGCCTCGCGCCCCAGGACGTCGACGATGGTGGGCACGACATCGACCGACTGCACCACTGCGTCGTTCACCACGCCCTGCTTCTGCCCCGGCAGCTTCACGAAGAGCGGCACGAGCAGCACGTCTTCGGGATGCGTCGTGCGGCCGGGTGTGCGCCGCGACTCGTTGGCCCAGAAGCCCGCGCCGTAGGACGACGTCACGATGACGAGGCTCTCGTCGAAGCGGCCGATCTCCTTCAGCGTCCCGACCAGCCGCCCCAGCAAGACATCGGCGAAGCGCACCTCGTTCAGATGACGCCGCCACGCATCTTCGATCAACGCGTCGTCGCCGCGCCACTCCTCGCCGATGTTCCCCACGAGGCGATGCGGCCAGTAGAGCCGACCCGTCGCCGAGTGGCGCCAGGCCGCATAGGGCAGGAGCAGGTGGATGAAGTCGAGCGCCGGCTTCGCCTGATCACCGGCCTCGGCCGCCACGCTGGCCTGTCGCTCGATCACCTCCAGGAATTGCTGAAAGAGAAGATCCTGCGCGGGGCCCCTGTACCTGTCGTTCCTCACTTCGTTCAGCCACCGGGCCTGCCCGTCGGCGTCCATGCGCGTCGGGCCCAGCATCGACTGCTGCTCGCGCACGTTCAGCTCGTACTCGTCCTCGAGCCAGGTGAAGAGGTTGTCGGGGAACGCAGCGCGGATCGAGAGCGTCCGCTCCGGACCCGGCATGCGGCCGGTCAACAGCGCAGGCACCGACTCGAGCAGCCGCGTCGCCACCGTCGAGGCGCCGCGCGACCAGGTCGAGGTGGCCGCGAGCGCAGCGAAGTTCGGGTAGAGGGCGGCGTCGATCTCGCCCTCGGCGTCGAGGAGCGAGACCGTCGGCATCTCGTCGAAGATGACGAAGACGATGGGGGGAGCCGACTGCGCCGCGTGGGCCGGACGCGCATCGGCGCCGATCCAGACACAGACGAGCAGCAGAGACGCGAGCAGCAGAGGACGAGAGGGCGCGTGCATCGCGCCGAGCGTAGCCCGACCCGCGCCGGCGTGGCCGGTTCAGGGCTCCGGGAGGACCGGCGCCCAGCCGGCCGGAACACCCGGCCGGCCGGCGTCCTCGGGCTCCGGCGGCAGGCCGCGCAGCAGCCGCAGGTTCCGCTCGGCCGAATCCATGTGGCCGCCGAGGGCGATGGCCCGCTCGTACGCGCGCTCGGCGCCTTCGACGTCTCCTAGGCGGCTGCGCGCCACGCCGAGGTTGTTCCATGCCTGGGCGAACTCGGGATCGATGCGCGTGGCGATCTCGAAGCGCCGCCCCACCTCGCTCCAGGGAATCGGCTCACCGGCGACGTGGGCCAGGTGCAGCAGCTCGTAGGCGTTGTTGCTGTAGAACTGCGCCGTCGCGCGCAGATCGCTCACACTCCGCACACGCGAGCGGATGCTCATGCGGCCGGAGTAGTCGATGTAGAGCGTGGCGCTGCCGGCCTTGATCTTGGCGCCCATGTGCTCCTCGGAGATCGCGAGATCGGCCTCGTAGAGGAGCTCGTCCTCGCGCAGGCTCATCTCGGTGAACACCGCACGCCAGCCGAGCCCGCGCGACACGCCGACGAGCACGGCCGCCAACGAGAGGCAGTTGCCCGTACCGCGCTCGATCGACTGCGCGGCCGTACCGAGGCTGCCGCGGTCGTACCGGAGACCGAGCCCGCGCTCGGACGTGATGAGCCGCACGACCTGCTTCACCCGGTCGATGTCGAGCTCGGCCAATCCGATCTGCGATCGCACCTGCTCGACCACGGCGGGATCGACCTCGAAGAGGACGGGTACCTCCTCGGGTGCGAGCTCGGGCACACGGCGCACGACCTCTTCGCGAAGCTCGTCCGGCGTCATCACGGTCTTGACCGGCGGCGGTTGCAGGGGATCGTCGCTCGTCGCACAGCCGAGCCAGGCGACACAGCCGAGCGTCGAGAGCGCGGCGACGAAGCGAACGAGACCGGGCCCCTTCACCGCCCCCTCCGATCGTCGGCGGTGCCGGGCCCTGGCTCACGGCGGCGCTCGAAGTCTTCGACGCTCATGTAGTAGACGCCCGCGCTGTCGAGATCGACGGGCTGCTGATCGGCAGGGCGCTCGCTGTCACGAGCTTCGGACGGGGCGGCATCGCGGGCGTGATCCGCGTCGGGCGATCGCCCATCTCGCGAGTCGGCTCCCGTCGCACCCGGTCGCCTGCCTGGCTCCGTCATCGCACCCCCTTGCCCTCTCCAGCTCCCGCGTTCGTCGGCACTCCGCTCCCGGGTGTCGACGCGGACCGGCCGACTGCACGCACGCGCGCGACGCCCCGATCCCGCGCGACCCGTGCTGCTAGCCTCCGCTCATGCGATGCCGAAAGCACAATGCACGACGCGGCAAGCGCGGGCCGACATGAGATCGACCAGCCCCCTTCGAGGCAGCGTCGGCTTCGATGCCCTCGAGTACTGCGCCGACGATGCGTTCCAACCCGCACGATACGTCTTTCGGGAGCGCCCCGGGGGCGGGTGGCAGGTCGAGCGAAACGGCCGGGACCACCTTCTGCTCGGTGCCGGCTATCGGCTGCTCCGCACGCGCGCCTGCGGCGTGTGCTCCACCGACCTCGACCGCCGATTCCTGCCGTTCCCGCTGCCGCAGATCACCGGCCATGAGGCGGTCGTCGAGGACGAGGCGGGCCGGCGCTTCGTCGTCGAGATCAACGCGTCGCATCGGGCGCGCAACGAGGCGCCCTGCGCGTTCTGCGCTGCCGGGCTCGATCCCCATTGCCCGAGCCGACTCGTCCTCGGCATCCACGATCTCCCCGGTGGCTTCGGCCCCTGGCTGCTGGCGCCGGGGCACGCGCTCATCCCGGTGCCCGACACGGTGCCCGATGCGACCGCTGCTCTGGTCGAGCCCTTCGCGGCGGCGTTGCGCGCAGTGACGGTGGTCGACCCGAAGCCGGGCGCGACCATCGCGGTACTCGGCCCGCGAAGGCTGGGGATGCTCGTCGTCGCAGCGCTGGCGGCCTACCGGCGCGCGACCGGCCGGCACTTCGAGATCATCGCGCTCGCTCGCCGGCCCGAGCTCGCAGCGCTCACCGTCGAGCTCGGCGCCGACCGCGGCGTGCAGCCGCCGCCCGACCCACGGTCGGCGGAGCCGATGGCCGACGTCGTGGTCGACACGACGGGCAGCCCCGAAGGCCTGGCCCTCGCGTGCGCACTCGCAACGGACGAGGTCCACCTCAAGTCGACCCATGGCCAGCCCGCGCTCGGCTGCGAGCACCTCACCGAGGCGGTCGTCGACGAGATCGCCTTCGGCGCCGTGCCGGCCGGGGACGATGGCGCCTGGCCGGCCGTGCTCGAGCCGACCCAGCGGCTCTGCGATCCGGAGCGCCTGCGCGTCGGCTGGCTATGCGACGATGCGCCGCCGCCGGCGCTCGCGGATGGGGCGATCGAGATCTTGCAGGCAGCGAGCGCAGCCAGGCTCCTCGAACGACTCGAAGAAGACCATGCATCGGCGAGCGCCGAACGCCCCGAGCGCTCGACACTCCCTCGTGTCGACGTGCTCGTCGTCGACCACGCGAGCCGGATCGACGAGGCCCTGCGCCCGGATGCCGAGCGCGAGGTGTCGCCGCTTCGGCCGCGCGGTCTTCTCCTCATTCGAGCCGGGTCCGACGAAGGTCCTGCGATCGGCCACGTGCTCATGAGCGGGCTTCGTATCAGCACGTCGCGCTGCGGCGACTTCCGGCAGGCGATGGCGCTGATCGAGGCAGACGACCAGCTCCGCTCGATCGGAGACGTGCTCGTCACGCACCGCTTCGACGCCGCGTGTCTCGGCGGCGCATTCGACGCCGCACGGTCACCGGACGCGATCAAGGTGCTGATCGAACACGCAGTGCAAGAAAACTTGCACCGCAGCTGAACGGACACCGGCGGCGCGAGTGCATGATGCGTCGAACCCGACCGGTCCGGCGTGTGAGGGCGAGTGAGAGCCGCTCTCGTCCCGAGATCGCAGGGACTTTGCCCCGCGCAGATCCTGCGCCCTGGATACATCGCGACCGACCCATGGGCACGACATGACTGTCCTGCGCATGCGAGAAGTGGCGAACCGTCATGCACCATGCGACGATCTCTCTTCGTCGATGCGAGCTGCCGCAGGCCAGACTGACATCCTCCCCGCTCCTGCAGCGGCGACACGGCAAGGCGACGCCCTGGCTCAGAACGTGCCCCCAACTCGCCTGGACGCCCGCCGCGTCCGAAGGAGGTCGGCCATTCCGATGGACTCCCGGGAGAGATCGACCGAGACCGAAACGACGTCGAACGCGAAGAGCCACGCCGTGCGCGATGGGCGCAGCGAACGTGGCGCGCGGAACCGCCGCGCGATCCTCGACGCCGTCTACCAGCTCGTCGAGCGCGACGAGCGCATGCCCACCGCCGAGCGAGCAGCCGAGCACGCGGGCGTCGGTATCCGAACCGTGTTCCGCCACTTCAGCGACATGGATGCGCTCTACGCAGAGGTCTATGCGCGCGTCTATGAGGGCCTGCGCGACATCATCGAGGTGCCGCTGCCCGAGGGCACCCTCGAGGAGCGCTGCAAGACCGTCTTCGAGCGACGCTGCGAGCTCTTCGAGCGTATGGCCGCATTCCGCCGGGCCTCGGTCCAGCACCGTGACAAGAGCGAGTTCCTCCAGAAGCAGGCCGACGCGAACACGGAGCTGCTGCGCCTGCGGCTCTACGCTTGCTTCCCCGAGCTCGAGGGAGCGCCGCCGGCGACCGTCGAGGCGCTCGATCTGCTCTCGTCCTTCGAGGCGTGGAACCGGCTGAAGACGCAGCAGCGCCTCTCGAACTTCGAGGCCCGCGTCGCGCTCGAGACCGCCTTCACGTCGCTGATGCGAGAGGCGATCCAGTAGCCGCGTTCGCGTCCCCGATGCGAGAGCCGATCCAGTAGCCGCGTTCGCGTCCCCGATGCGAGAGCCGATCCACTAGCCGCGTTCGCGTCCCCGATGCGAGAGCCGATCCACGAGCGACCGCTGACCGCGCCGGCTGGCGAGCGTGGCTCGCGAGCCCCCTCCCGATTGGCTCCGCAGGGCCTCCTGTGCGGCGTTGCGGCCCACCCTCCCGCTGCGCGACTCTGCGGGGCCATCCGCAGGCCTGGAGGAGCCCCGTCATGAAGAGCCCCATCGAGACCGGTGCGTCCGCGACCGTCAGTGATGCCATCGACACGCGCCGGTCGACGCGCGCCTTCCTCGACACGCCCGTCGACGAAGCGACGGTGCGCGAGCTCGTACAGAAGGCGACGCGCGCAGCGTCGGGGGGCAACCTGCAGCCGTGGAAGCTCTACGTGCTCGCCGGCGACGCGCGCCAGGCGCTAGTCGATCGCGTGAAGGAGAAGTCGGCGAAGACACCCTTCGGTGACGGCCCCGAGTACGACATCTATCCGCGCGACCTGACCGAGCCCTACAAGACGTGGCGCGGCGAGGTCGCTCGCGAGATGTACGAGCTCGCGCACATCGCCCGCGACGACAAGGCCGCGCGCGCCGCACAGATGGCGAAGAACTTCGAGTTCTTCGGAGCGCCGGTCGGCATGTTCATCACGATCGATCGCCAGATGGGCCCGCCGCAGTTCTGCGATCTCGGGCTCTTTCTCGGCAACCTGATGCTGCTCGCACGCGAGGCAGGCCTGCACACCTGCCCGCAGGAGGCCTGGTCGCTCTGGGGCGGCACGGTACGCGAGGTCGTCGGCGTCCCCGAGAACGAGCTCGTGTTCTGCGGCGTCGCCCTCGGCCATGCCGACCCCAGCGCCCCGATCAACCAGCTCCGCACCGAACGAGCCCCCCTCGAAGAGTTCTCGACCTTCCGCGGCTTCTGACCGAGCCCCACCCCCCACCCCACGCACGCCAGCATCGCTGCGGAGTCGGTCATGCGGGCTTCCTGCCCGCGGTCGAGGCGGACGGCCGCACGCAGGGAAGCGCGAAACAGAAGCGTCGCGAGGGCGGGGGGAGTGGGGGTACCGCGCGCAGTTCGGAGCCGCCCGTAGAAGACGCATCGAGCAGAAGCGCCCCCGCGGCGAGAATGCCTGAGCACGGTCCCCCCCCCCCCCCCGCCCCTGGCACCCCCCTCGGCACACCCCCCCACCCTGCTAGCGTCTCCGCCTCGACCGCGACCGGGAAGCCCGCATGACCGACTCCGCACCGAAGCTGACGCGCGTCTACCAGAATCATCATCTGGACAGCACCCGCTGGCAGCTCGTCGAGCCCCGTGACGGCGACATCGTCGTCACGACCTCGTACAAGTCGGGGACCACCTGGACCCAGGCCATCCTCAACGCCCTGCTGCACCATGGGCAGGATCCGCTGCCATCGCTGAGGGACGTCTCGCCCTGGGTGGACGCTCGATTCCACGGCTCGCGGGAGGCCCTCGCCGAGGAGTGCGAGAAGCTCGAAGGCAGGCGCTTCCTGAAGAGCCATCTGCCCTTCGACGGCCTGCCGTACTGGCCCGAGGCGCGATACCTCGTCGTGTGCCGCGACCCGCGCGACGTCTTCATGTCGCTCGCCAATCACTACGGCGCGTACACCGACTTCGCCTATGCCGTGTTCAACGGCGGTGACGATCTCGTCGGCGACCCGCTGCCGCCCTGCCCCGACGACGTGCACGTGCTCTGGCGCGACTGGATGACCCGCGGCTGGTTCGAGTGGGAGAGCGAGGGCTACCCGCTCTGGTCGAACCTGCATCACACGGCGACGTACTGGCCCCATCGCCATCTGCCCAACGTGATGCTGCTGCACTACAACGACATGCTGGTCGACCTCGAGGCGGCGGTCCGCGACGTCGCCGACTTCTGCGACATACCGGTCGACGACGACCTCGTGGCCCGCGTCGCCGAGCGGACGACGTTCGCGAACATGAAGAAGACGGCCATCGAGATGGAGTCGAAGGGACCCGACATGCCCGAGATCTTCCGCGGTGGCCAGAAGACGTTCTTCCACAAGGGCAAGAACGGGCGCTGGCGCGACGTCCTGACGGACGAGGATCTCGCGCTGTACGAGGCTGCGAAGAAGCGCGTGCTCGAGCCCGAATGTGCACGCTGGCTCGAAGAGGGCGGCCCCGTATCCTGACGGACCGCGCGCCGCACACGTATATGGAGACAGACGAGGGGAGATCGGAATGCGACGACTGGGACTCGTATTGGTCGTGCTGCTGGCGGTGGCATGGCTCGTCCTGATGTTCATCGGCGGAGGCGGCCTGGGCCGCGACTGGGGCGCCGGCGAGCCGAACGAGACGGAGATCCCGCAGGCGGTGATCGACGCACGCGCATCGGCGCAGAGCGCTGCGGCCGCGGAGATGGGCGTGGCGAAGCCGAAGCAGATCCTCTTCGGCGACCTGCACGTCCACAGCACGTACAGCCTCGACGCCTTCATGATGGCGCTGCCCACCGGCGGCGGTGAAGGCGCGCACCCGGTCTCCGACGCCTGCGACTTCGCGCGTCACTGCTCGGGCCTCGATTTCTGGTCGATCAACGATCACGCCCTCGCGCTGACGCCCGCGGCCTGGGACGACACGATCGAGGCGATCCGCCAATGCAACGACGTGACCGACGAAGGCAACCCCGACGTCACCGCATTCCTCGGCTGGGAGTGGACCCAGATGGGCACCTACCCCGGCAACCACTTCGGCCACAAGAACGTGATCGTGCGCGGCCTGAGTGACGACGAGATCCCGACGCGCCCGATCTCCGCGCGCACGCCCGTCGAGGCGACGGACCGCCAGGCCGACTCGATCTATCCCGGCCGCATCGGCATGGGCCTGCTCGGTGTCGTACGCCCGGGCCCCGACTCGTGGGATCTGATCCGGTACTTCGACGGTGTCGTCGACGCTTCCGAGAACGCCTGCCCGGACGGTGTCCCCGTGCGCGAGCTGCCCGCCGACTGCCAGGAGTCGGCGATCGATCCACCCGCACTCTTCGCCAAGCTCGATGACTGGGGCTTCGAGAGCATGGTGATCCCGCACGGCACCACGTGGGGCCTGTACACGCCGCGCGGATCTTCGTGGGACAAGCAGCTCGTCGGCGACATGCACGACCCCGACCGCCAGCAGCTGATCGAGATCTACTCGGGCCATGGCAACAGCGAGGAGTACCGCGACTGGCGTGAGATCGAGATCGCCGACGACGGCACGAAGACCTGCCCCGAGCCGCGCGACGACTTCCTGCCTTCGTGCTGGCGCGCGGGCGAGATCATCCAGGAGCGCTGCGTGAAGTTCGGCGGTGAGCCGACCGAGTGCGCAGAGCGCGCCGCAGTGGCGCGCCAGCACTTCGTCGAGGCCGGCCTGCCCGGCCACAAGGTCGTGCCCGGCGACGCACCCGAGGACTGGCTCGACAGCGATCAGTGTCGCGACTGCTTCCAGCCCTCGTTCAACTACCGGACGAAGAGCTCGGTCCAGTACATCATGGCGCTTCGCAACTTCGATGATCCCGCGGGCCCGCGGCGCTTCGACTTCGGCTTCATGGCTTCGAGTGACAACCACATGGCGCGCCCAGGCACCGGCTACAAGGAGGTCGCTCGGGTCTCGAACACCGAGGCGCGCCTGCCCGAGGCCGGTGGCCGCTTCATGGGCGGCCTACAGCGCGTAGTCGAGGAGGAGCCCCTTCCCCAATCGGTGCCCTTCGACCCGGACAACCCGGGCAGCTTCTTCAGCGCCCGCGAGGCCGAGCGCTCGTCGTCGTTCTTCGTGACGGGCGGCCTCATCGCCGTGCACAGCGAGGGACGCGACCGCTCTTCGATCTGGGACGCCATGGAGCGCAAGGAGGTCTACGGCACGAGCGGCCCGCGCATCCTGCTCTGGTTCGACCTGTTGAACGCGCCGGGCTCGAGAGGGAAGCCCCTGCCCATGGGCGGCTCGGCCAGCCTGAGCGAGGACCCGATCTTCCAGGTGCGCGCGGTAGGCTCGTTCGCGCAGAAGCCCGGGTGCCCCGAGGACTCGCTGACCGCGCTCGGGGCCGACGAGACGGAGCGGCTCTGCCGCGGCGAGTGCTACCACCCGTCGGACGAGCGCCGCCAGATCACGCGCATCGAGATCGTGCGCATCCGCCCGCAGATCGCGAAGGACGAGCCGGTCGATCGGCTCATCGAAGACCCGTGGCGCGTGTACGAGTGCGAGCCGAGCCCCGAAGGCTGCGCGATCACGTTCACCGACGCCGACTTCCAATCGGGCGGCCGCGACGCGCTCTACTACGCGCGCGCCATCGAAGCTCCCATCATGGCGATCAACGCCGACCCGCTGCGCTGCGAGAAGGACGAGCGAGGCCGCTGTCTCTCGGTCGACATCTGCTACGGCATGGGCGACCCCACCGACGAATGCCTATCCGAAACCGAACAGAGAGCCTGGTCGAGCCCAATCTTCATCGAACCCCCCACCGAAGCCACTCAGGCATCGACGCAGGAGCCCACCGAAGACCAAGGCTGAGCGGGCGGCAAAGCAGCAACGGCCGCGTCCAGCAAACGCCCCGCACCCCCCTCTCCCCCACCCAAGCAAGGTGGGGGACGACGCGTCACGCGGGATCCGCGAGGCTCAGCGCGTACACTCGGCATTTTCGGGTGTCGCCCGCAGCTTGGAGGCGGGCCCGCATATCAAGCACCCACCCCCGCGTCGAGCCGGAGCGTCGGCACACGCAAGGCCGGCCCGCCGTAAGGCGAGGACGACACCCGAAAATGCCGACCCGAGCAACCAACCCCGCACAGCTCCCTACCTACACGTCGATCTCACTCGACCCATCTCCCTGCCACCGACTCGCCGTCACCTTCAACCCATCCACCGCCTTGCGCCCATACATCTCCTCGTACGTGCGCTGGTAGCCGGTCTTCGAGATCCGCCACTGGCCGTCTTCACAGCGGCGGTACTCATCCTCGTAGAACGCGGCGCCGCGGATCGTGATGTCGAAGCGGGTATCGATCACCCAGTCCTGAAGCGACCAGATGCCGGTCGCGGTGTTCTCGTCGACGAGGTCGATCTCGGGCTGGCTCACCTGGTGACTCGAGTGGAAGCCGTCCGCACCCATGGCGCCCGACAGGAACTCGACGATGGCGGCTCGACCCGAGTAGCTGTACTTGCCGCCGCTGTAGGCCGCCTCACAGTCCTCGGTGAAGAGATCCCCGATCTCGTCCCAGAGCTTGGTGTCGATGCAGCGCATGTACCTGTGCTTGAGGCGCTTGATCGCCTCGAGATCCTTCCAGTCGATGTCCATCACGAGGCTCCTGGACCGCTTGCAGACGCGGAATGCGAGAGAATGATCACCCAGCCTAGCAGCCCGGCATCCCACCCCGGGTCGCGGTTTGCGGCACGAAGCGCCTTCCGGTAGAAATGGGCCCCTCATGGCCGAGGCATTACGACAAGAGAGCGGCGCAGCGTGCCGGGCCCCCATCGGACCGCGTCCCGGCGGGCGTGGGCTCGTCTCGGCCTTGCTCGTCGCAGGCCTGCTCGCCGCCTTTCTCGCGGCCCAGGGCGCGGCACTCGCACACGCGCACTTCGAAGCGAGCCATGACGGTCCCTGCGCCATCTGCCGCGTGGCAGACGACACGACGCATGCGCTCGAGTCGCCCCTGCTCGGCCCGGTCGCCGTCCCGGCGCCGCTCGCGGCGCCGGCCGCACACGCCCACCATGATCTCCCCGCGCCCCGGCGTCGCGCACATCCTCCCCGCGCTCCGCCCATCGTCTGATCGATCGACCTAGAGGGCGCGCACGCCTGTCCGGCGTGCTGGCCTCGACTGGAACCGATACGAATCCCGATTCGAGCGAGCTCGGCCCCCTCGTGGGCAACCGAGGCGCATCGGATCGACCCGAGACGATGGCCCGAATCGACCGATGCGGGCTCGAGGTAGATCATGAACCACACGCACGCCGATCGGTGCTGCGTCCACGGTGACGCGACGCGACCCGACGGTCCGCTCTACGCCCTGGCCTCCCGGGGCCGGCGCTCCCCCGAGTCGGTCTGCTCCTGCACGGTGCGCTTCGGCGTCGTCGTTCTCTTCCAGCTGCTGGTGCTCGCGTCGGCCGGCTGGTCGGAGGAGTCGGCCGGCGAAGGCAGCGCCGCCGCTCAGCCTGATCAGTCGATCGATGCTGCCGAGGTCGAGGAGCCCGTGTCCGAGACACCCCCCGACAGCGAAGACGAAGAGCAGGCGCACGACCACGAGAGCCACCGCGGCGATCACATCCATCACGACGACTACGAGGAGCTCGTCGTCACGGCCTCGCCGCTCGGCCGCACCCGGTTCTCGGTGCTCCAGGGGACCAACGTGCTGCAGGGCGAGGAGCTCGCGCGCAAGCGCAACTCGTCACTCGGCGAAACGCTCTCGTTCGAGCCCGGCATCAACAGCGACTTCTTCTCGCCCGCGGCCAGCCGTCCGGTGATCCGCGGCCAGGGCGGCGTGCGCGTCGACCTGCTGAACGATGGGCTGCGTGCACTCGATGCCTCGTCCGAGAGCCCCGACCACGCGACCACGGCCGAGGCCCTCACGGCGCAACGCATCGAGGTGATCCGCGGCCCGGCGAGCCTGCTCTACGGCAGCACCGCAGCGGGCGGCGTCGTCAACGTGATGACCGGTCGCATCGCGACGGAGGTACCCGAAGACGGGACGGACGTCGAGGCCACGGCCGGCTACGGCTCGAACGGCAACCTCCGCGAAGGCGGCGGCGCCGTGGAGCAGGCGGTCGACGACTTCGTGATCCACGTCGACGGCTTCGGGCGTGCCCAGGACGACTATGCCATCCCCGGGTACGCAGAGAGCGATGCGCTCCTCGAGTCCGAGGGAGAGACCCGCGACGGACCGCCCGAGAAGAAGGTCGAGAACAGCGATCTCTCGGCCCGGGGCGCGGGCGGCGGCGTGTCATGGCTGCAGGATTGGGGACACGTCGGCGTGTCAGCCGGTTGGTACGGCAGCGACTACGGCGTACCCGGGCACGAGCACGAAGAAGATCCGCCGCCGCCGGTCCCCGAGCCGCCCGTGCGGATCGACCTCGACCGCTGGCGCGTCGATCTCGAAGCCGTCGCGGACGTCGACCTCGTCGCGTTCGACGAGGCCAAGCTCCGCTTCGGCTACAGCGACTATCGGCACAAGGAGCTCGAGGGAGAGGAGACGGGCACCGTCTTCGACAACGAGGGCTTCGATCTGCGCCTGGAGATGGGCCAGGCGGAGTGGGGCGTGCTCGACGGCGCGGTCGGCATGCAGGTGACGCACAGCAAGTTCGGCGCAGCCGGCGAGGAGGCCTTCGTGCCGCCCGCGACGACCAACAACCTGGGGCTCTTCGCGCTGGAAGAGATCGAGCTCGACCGTTGGGTCGACGGCCTCGGCGTCGACGTGGGACTCCGTTACGAGTACCAGCACATCGACGCCGAGGACAATCCGAACCGGACCTTCAACGGGATCAGCGTATCGGCCGGGGTCGGCTGGCAGCTCCATCCCGACTACCTCGTCGGCGTGGTGGGCTACCGCAACGAACGACTGCCCCAGAGCGTCGAGCTCTACTCGTTCGGCCCGCACCTCGCGACGAACAGCTGGGACGTCGGCGATCCCACCCTCGACAAGGAGGTGGGCAAGGGCGTCGAGCTGTCGTTTCGGCGGCACGGCGGACGCCTGACCGGTGGCATCGGCATCTTCTACACGGCCTACGACGACTTCGTGTACCGGAGCGATACGGGTCTGCTCGATCCGGTCGACGGAGAGCTGCCGGTCTTCGCGTACGTGGCTCGGAACGCGGAGTTCTACGGCGCCGAGCTCGACGCGCATCTCACGGTGTGGGAGAACGACGACTGGAGCGTGGGTCTCGACACGGTGGTCGACTACGTGCGCGCGGCGCTGCGCGATGGGAGCGAGAACCTCCCGCGCATCCCGCCCCTGCGCGTCCTCGGCGGCGTCGAGCTCGGCAGTCGCTACGCCGATCTCCACTTCGATACGCAGTGGGTGCGGAAGCAGGACCTCGTGGCTCCGGACGAGCTGCCGACGAACGGGTACGTGATGGTGAACCTGAGTCTCGAGGTGCGACCGATCCGGGGCGACGACACCCTCGCGATCTTCATGATTGCTCGCAACCTGGCCGATCAGGAGGCGCGGAGTCATGCGTCCGCCCTCA
>CAYYSY010000327.1:0-22122 GCA_964474355.1 uncultured Spirochaetaceae bacterium
CCTTCGCTTCACCGACATCACATCGGACGACGTGAAGCGGATCCGCGAGTTCGTGCAGGCGCGGTATGCGGAGCTGAACGTCTAGCCTGCTAGATCTCTCGTTCGCCCGGCGCGCGGCAGAACTCCACGTAGAAGCGAACCCTTCCCCTCGGCTCCACCTCGTGCGGATTCGCCGGCTCGACGATGCCATCGATGCCCGGCGCGAGTATGTGCTCGGCGACGTGCGGCTCGAGGATCCGGTACACCAGCTCGCCCTCGAGCACGCGGATCACGCCCCACACGCCCGGCTTCGTCCGGTGCGATCGCAGCAGCGCAGCCGGCACCGACGACTCGGTGAACTCGGGCGTCCGCTTGTACGCCACGACCGTCTCGGGCAGCGCCTTCACTCCGCGTCCCCCTGGCCGTCTTCGCCCACGATGGCGAGGATCGAGGCGCGGAGGTCGGCGAGCGCGCGCCCCCGATGCGAGATCTCGTTCTTCTCGGCGGCGGGGAGCTCGGCCATGGAGACGTCGTGGCCTGCGGGACGAAAGACCGGGTCGTAACCGAAGCCCCCCGCGCCCGTGGGCGCTTCGAGGATCTCGCCCTCGCAGATGCCCGTCGCGGTCTTCGTCTCGCCACCCGGCGTC
Source organism: uncultured Spirochaetaceae bacterium (assembly GCA_964474355.1). Classification (GTDB taxonomy): domain Bacteria; phylum Myxococcota_A; class UBA9160; order UBA9160; family UBA4427; genus CAYYSY01. Next base: position 627 of record CAYYSY010000327.1, read on the forward strand.
GCGAGCGCGGCGATGCAGACGAACCGGGCCGTGCGCGCCGCGCCGGGATGCTCTGCGATCTCGGCGAGGAGATGCGCGGCCCGGCCCCCGTCGTCGAGCCCTTCGCCTCCGTAGCGCGCGCTGAGCGGCCCGGGGGCGCCTCCGAGCGCATCGACCTCGAGGCCCGAGTCGTCGGCGATGGCGGGCAGCCCCGCCTGGTCGGCGACGGCGCGGGCCTTTGCGATGGCGTTGGGCTCGTACTCGGCGCCCTCGTCGGGAAGCACGACGTCGGGCACGTCCGCGAGCGTGCCGAGCACGCCGCCCGGCAGGTCGAGGATCTCGACGAACTCGCGCAGCTTGCCGGCATTGCCGGTGGCGACGATGAGCTTGCGCGTCACGCGGCGCCCGCGCGGGCCGCTGCGGGCATGGCATCGCCCAGCACGGCGGTCTGCTTCGTGGTGAGCGTGGCGACACCCGCGAGCGCGAGGTCGGTCAGTGCGTCGAGCTCGGCGCGTGAGAACGTGTGCCCCTCGCCCGTGCCCTGGATCTCGACGAGCCTGCCGCTGCCGGTCGCGACGACGTTCATGTCGACCTGCGCGCGCGCGTCCTCCTCGTAGGGCAGATCGAGCCGGGGCTCGTCGTCGATCAGGCCGACCGAGATGGCCGCGACGCTGTCGCGCAGCGCATCGCGCTCGATGTCGCCGCGCGCACGCAGCCGCGAGACGCCGAGCGCGAGCGCCGTGAAGGCGCCTGTGATCGAGGCCGTGCGGGTGCCCCCGTCCGCCTGCAGCCCGTCGCAGTCGACGGTCAGCGTGCGCTCGCCGAGCGCCCCGAGGTCGACCACGGCCCGCAGACTGCGGCCGATCAGCCGCTGGATCTCCATCGTGCGACCGGACACCTTGCCACGCGTCGATTCGCGCTCGTTGCGCGTGTCGGTGGCAGCGGGGAGCATCGCGTACTCGGCGGTCACCCAGCCCTCCCCTCGGCCCTTCAGCCAGCGCGGCACGCTCGGCTCGTCGCTCACGCTGCAGAGCACGCGCGTGCGCCCCATCTCGCAGAGCACCGAGGCGAGCGGGTTGTCGATGAAGTCGGGCGAGAGCACGAGCGAACGCATCTCGTCGTTCGCGCGCCCGTCGATTCGCGATGTGGGCATGGGGCCTCCGCGGCTCGGAGCCGATGGATCGGGGAGGCGGAGGTTAGTGCGGATGCGGCCCCCGCAGAAGTCGTCCCGGGGAGATGGTGCGCGACTCGGCGAGACCCGCAGCCTCTGTGCGCGTCAGCGCGCTGCGGGCGCGAGCGACGGCGAGGACAGGAAGAGAGACAGCTCCTGGTCCACGCCGCGGCGGGCGTCGGCGCGCTCTCCGAACTCGCCGATGGCGCTCACGATGGCGCTGGCCAGGCGATCGCGATGGGCGACCTGCTTCAGCTTCTTCTCCTCGGCGGGGTTCGAGATGAAGCCGATCTCGATCAGCGCCGCGGGCATCTGCACGCCCATCAGCACGACGAAGGGAGCCTGCTTGACACCGCGCGACTTCGCGCCGTCGAGCTCCGCGAGCTCGTGCTGCACGAGCTTCGCGAACTCGCTCGACTCGCGGACGTACTCGTTCACGATCATGTCACCGAGCAGCTGGGTCAGCGGGTCGTCGACGAGCGCCTTGCGCGCCGCCTCGCCGAAGGCCTCGTTCTCGCGCATGGCGACCTCGGCGGCTGCGTCGTCCGTGGCGTCGAGCGACACGAAGTAGGTCTCGACGCCCGACGGCGCGGCGCGGGTCGCCGAGTTGGCGTGGATCGAGACGAAGAGGTCGGCGCGGGCATCGTTGGCCCGAGACGTGCGCTCCTCGAGCGGGACGAAGGTGTCGTCATCACGGGTCAGCAGCACCTGGACGCCCCGGCTCTCGAGCGAGCGGGCTACGCGTCTTGAGACGTCGAGCACGACGTCTTTCTCGGTGAGTCCGCGCTTGCCCCGCGCGCCCTGATCCTCGCCCCCGTGCCCGGCGTCGATGACGACCCGGTCGAAGCGGTCGGGCTGACGAGGCGAGACGCCGGGATCGGCGCTGGCCAGCAGCGTGGTGGCGGCCGCGAGAAGCGCCCCGCAAGCGAGCGCGAGCGCAGCGACGCGGAGGCCCCGCCGGGGCCACTGCCCCGACACCGGCTCGCGAGCGAGCGTCCGACGGATCTCGCGATCCACCCCACCATCCATCAACGAATTCCCCCCACCCGGGAATCTACCCCAGCCCCGCCGCCCGTCGCGAGCTCGAGCCGGTGCAGACGCCCTCCCCCCTTCTCATCGGTCGTTCCGCGAAAATGGCTGACCGAGATCCGCCGGACCGGCTGAGCGCCGCGAGGCGAGCGCGAGCACGAGCAGGGTCAGCACGTAGGGCAGCATGAGCGTCAGCTGGTAGGGAATCGCCGTCCCCATCGCCTGCAGCCGGTGCTGGGCCGCCACCGCCGCGCCGAAGAAGAGCGCCGCGCCCACAGCGCCGATCGGGCTCCAGCGGGCGAAGATCACGACGGTGAGCGCGATGAAGCCGCGCCCTGCGGTCATCCCCTCCGTGAACGTGTTGCTCAGCGAGAGCGAGAGCATCGAGCCCGCCACGCCCATCACTGCGGTGCCGAACAGGATGGCCGCGAGCCGCATGCCCCGCACCGGCACGCCCTCGGCGTCGGCGGCGCGGGCACTCTCGCCCACCGCGCGCAGCTGCAGCCCCGGCCGCGTGCGCACGAGGAACCACGCGACGAGCGGAGCGAGCGCGAAGGCCAGGTACGCGTGCGGGCCCTGGGCGAAGAACGCGGGGCCGATCCAGGGGATCGCCGCGAGCCCGGGGATCGTCCATGTCGCCACGGTCTGCCCGGTCGGGATCGCGCCCTCCCAGAGCGCCCGCGCCGCGAGCCCGGTCGAGCCGAGCGCGAGCAGATTCACCGCGGTGCCGACGACGATCTGATCGGCGAGCCGGACCAGCACGAAGAACGCGAAGACGAGCCCGACCGACGCGCCGGCAAGCGCCGCCGCGAGCATGCCGAGCCCGGGCGATCCCACCTGCACGCCGACCGCGAAGCCGACGAACGCGCCGACCAGCATCGTGCCCTCGACGCCGATGTTGATGACACCCGAGCGCTCGATGACGAGCTCGCCGAGCGCCGCGAGCAGCAGCGGAATCGCGAGGCGCACGCAGGCTTCGAGCAGCGCCTCCATCAGCCAGCCGCCTCCGACGGTGCACCGGCGTCGTCGTCACCCACGCCCGGCGGCGCCTCGCCGGCGCCGCGCCCGAACGGCCAGGCGATGCTCGCGAAGCCGATCGACACGAGGATGACGACGCCCTTCACCACGTCGGTCGCCACCGAGGGCACGCCCGCCTCGCGCTGCATCGCGCCGCCGCCCGCCTCGAGCAGACCGAAGAGCAGCGCGGAGGGCACCACCGCCAGCGGATGCAGCCGTGCGAGCAGCGCGACCGCGATCGCTGTGTAGCCGTAGCCGGGCGAGAGCTTCTCGAAGAGGCGGCCGGTCACGCCCATCACCTCGAGTCCGCCCGCGAGCCCGGCGAGCCCGCCCGAGAGCGCGAGGGTCGCAACCAGCGTGCGGCTCGGGTCGATGCCCGCGAAGCGCGCGGCCCGCGGCCCGAGCCCGACCGCCCGCATCCGCAGCCCGAACGACGTGTGGAAGAGCACGAGCCACGAGCCCACGGCGAGCAGCAGCGCGATCGGCAGCCCCATGTGCAGGCGCCCCCAGCGCGGCAGCCGCGCGGCGGCGACCAGCGCGTCGCTCTGCGGGTACGCCCCGGACGACTCCTGCAGCCAGCCGTGCACCGCGAGCGACACGAGCTGGATCGCGACGAAGTTGAGCAGGATCGTCGAGATCACCTCGGACACGCCGCGGCCGGCCTTCAGCGCACCCGCGATCGACGCCCAGAGCACGCCGCCGAGCGCCGCTGCGAGCATCGCAGTGGGAATCAAGACGGCGGCCGGCGCACCGGGCATGATGCGCGTGGCCACGGCGGTGGCGAGCAGCGCGCCGAGATAGAACTGCCCCTCGGCGCCGATGTTCCACACCCCGCAGCGAAAGCAGAGTGAGACCGTGAGGCCAGTCAGCAGCAACGGCGTGGTCTTCAGCAGCGTCGACGTCCACGCCGCCGGCCCGCCCAGGCCACCGGAGAGCAGCGCGCTCAACGCGGCGAACGGCGAGTAGCCGAGCATGCCGATCACGAGGCCTGCGAGCAGCAGCGCAGCGCCGATCGAGAGGAGCGCGCGCAGCGACTCCTCGACCAGACGCTGGGTGAACGAGCCCCGGCCCGAGCCCGCCGGCAGGATCGACGCCATCAGGCCGCCCCTCGCCCGACGATCGATGCCGACGCCATCAGACCGTCCCTCGCTCGGCGATCGACGTCGGCGTCATCGGGCCGCCCCCCGTCCGAGCATCACGGCGCCGATCTCGGCGCGGTCGGCATCACGGGCCACGGGCACGAGCTCACCGCGCACGAGCACGAAGACCCGATCGGCGAGCAGCAGCACCTCGTCGAGCTCGGTCGACAGCAGCAGCACCGCTCCACCCCGCTCGCGCAGCGCGAGCATCTGCTCGTGGACGAAGCGGGCCGAGCCGACGTCGAGGCCACGCGTGGGGTTCACGGCGAGCAGCACGTCGGGCGACTCGGTGAGCTCGCGGGCCACGGCGAGCTTCTGCGCGTTGCCGCCCGACAAGGTCGCGACATCGGCCGCCGCGTCCGGGGGCCGGATGCCGAAGCGCTCGATCGCCTCGTCGGTGGCGGCGCGTGCAGCGGCCGCGTCGACGAAGCCGTTGTGAAAGAAGCGCGACGGCTCGCCGCTCGCCTTGAGGATCCAGTTCTCGGTGAGCGAGAGGCCGGGCACCAGGCCCGCATCCTCGCGATCACCGGACAGATGCGCGACGCCGTGGGCGCGCAGCTGGTGCACACCGGGCTCGACCCGCTCACCCGCGACACGCAGGCCACCCGCGGTCATCGGCCGCACACCGACCAGCACCTCCTCGAGCTCGAGCTGACCGTTGCCGTCGATGCCCGCGATGCCGACGAGCTCACCGCGCGCGATCTCGAGGTCGAGGCCGCGCAATGCGCTGGCGTCGCGCACCCCCTCGGCCCGGACGCCTTCGAGCGCGAAGGCGGGCGGCGCAGGGTCTTCCGCATGCGGGCGCGGCCTCCGCTCGAGGCCGGGCATGCTTCTGCCGAGCATCATCTCGCCTAGGGCGCGGGCGTCGGTGTCACGTGTGGCGACGGTGCCGGCGACGCGGCCGCGGCGCAGCACCGTGACGCGATCCGCCAGCTCTTCGACCTCGTCGAGCTTGTGCGAGATGAAGATGATGCTCTGCCCCTGCTCTCGCAGGCGCTCGAGCGCGGGGAAGAGCTCGCGGGTCTCGCTCGGAGTGAGCGCGGCGGTCGGCTCGTCGAGCACGAGGATGCGCGCTCCCCTGTCGAGTGCACGCAGGATCTCGGCGCGCTGCCGCTGCCCGACGGAGAGATCTTCGACGCGCGCCCCGGTCGGCACCTCGAGGCCGTGGTGCTCCGAGAGCGCACGCAGCGCCTCACTCGCCTCGCGATGATCGAAGCCGAAGCCGCGGCGCCGATCGCCGAAGCAGAGATTCTCCTCGACCGTCATCGCGGGCACGAGGGTCGAGTGCTGGTGGACCATCGCGATGCCCGCGTCGAGGGCGGCGACGGGGCCCCAGTGATCGAGGCTTCGCGCGACGCCTTCGATCTCGATGCGGCCCGCATCGGGCCGTACGAGGCCGACGAGCACGTTCATGAGCGTCGACTTGCCCGCGCCGTTCTCGCCGAGCAGCGCGTGGATCTCGCCGTCGGCGATCTCGAGGGTGACGTCCTGCAGCACGGGGCGGCCTGGCACGAAGGCCTTGTCGATGCCCGCGAGCCGAAGCCGCGAGACGGTCGCGAGGGACGCTTCGGGCTCGACAGCGGACACGGCGCCGGCCGCTCGCGCTCTAGGAGCCTGACCCGAGATGGGGTGCGTCGGCCCGGGCGTCCGGACGCGTCGGTCGCAAGGCGCGCGACCGAGGCGTAGCCGAAGCTACGGCGCAGGGAGCGCAACGCAGCGAGCGGCGATGGACGGGCGTCCGGACGATGTGCCCCATCTCGGGTCAGGCTCCTAGAAGTCGCCGCGGGGCACGGTGAAGGCCCCGGACTCGATGGCGGCGCGCTTCTCGGCGACGAGCGCCTTCGCCTGCTTCGAGATGCGATTGTAGAGACCGACGTTCGGGACGAAGTCGACGACGTGGTCCTTCATGCCGAGCCGGATCGGGGCGGCTTCGAAGGCGCCGCCCCTCACCCGCTTCGCGACCGCGACGAAGGCACCCGGGAGGTCGAGGGTCGCCGACCCGATGACGACCTCGGGCGCCATCTGGTTCTGGTTTGCATTGGTCCCGAACACGTAGACCGGCGCCGCGAGAGTGGTGCGGTCCTGCGCCGCCTGGAACACGCCCCGCCCGGCCTCGTTCGCCTGATGGATGAGGAAGTCGGCGCCCTCTTCGAGGAGTGCCAGCGCGGCCTCGCGGGCGGCCGCCGTGTCGTCGAAGTTGCCGATGAAGACCTCGCGCACCGATGCATCGGGCCGACCCGCCTTCACGCCGGCCTCGAAGGCGAGGAACGTGCTGCGGATGGACGGGATGTCGATGCCGCCGATCATGCCGACGGTGCCCGTGCGCGAGCTCTTCCCTGCGAGCAGCCCGCAGAGATACGTCGCCTGCTCGAGCTCGAACACCATGGGCACCACGTTCGGGCGGACGGTGCTGCCCGACGTCGTGACGAAGATCGTGTCGGGATACTCGGCGCCGACCGTGGCGGCGGCGTCCTGATACTCGAAGCCGTGCCCGAACACGAGGTCGTAGCCCCGGGCCGCGTAGTCGCGGAACGACTCCTCGAACTCGGCGGGTGTGCGCGTCTCGACGTGGGAGATCTCGGCACCGAGCTCGTCTCGCAGCCGCTCGAGCCCGGCGTAGGCGCCGGCATTCCAGCCGCCGTCGGCGATGGAGCCGGGGGTGAGGAGCGCGACGCGGAAGGTGTCGTCGGTGGCAGCGCCCGGTGAGTCCCCGGAGCCACAGGCGAGCAGCGCCGCCGGGGCCAGCGCCGCCAGGACGAGCACGAAGAAGGACCGGCTCGCCTGGGAGAAGACGCCGGGAGTGCTGCGGAGATCGGAATGGAAGGCCATCGGGCGCCGAGTATCGGAGGATGCCCGCGCGGCGTCAACGCGGCGGCCTGCGGCACACGAAAGCCGAGGTCGCGGGATTGCCCGAGCGGGCTCGAGCTGAGAGGATGGGGCGCACGCCGGGCCTCTTGACCGGCCCGAGGAGGGGTCCACCGTGACGCGCCAGACGGACCGTCTCCTCTCCCTCGCCGCCGGCACCGTGAGGGATGCGACGCGACTCGAAGCCATCCGTGCGGCGAGCGCTTCGGGCTTCGGGGCCGTGGGCCTCCGTTTCGATCTCGACGAGCCGACGCGGGACGAGCTCACGGCATTGCTCGCGCGCCTCGACGACACCGGGCTCGGCGTGCTCGACGTCGAGGTCGTGCGCCTGTCGCCGAGCTGGGACGAGTCGCTCGAGCTTCGACTGATCGAGTGGGCGCACGCGATCGGTGCGCGGCATCTGCTCGTCGTCTCCAACCACTCCGATCGCACGCGTACGATCGACGAGCTCTCTCGCGTAGCGGGTCGCTGCAGAGAGGCCGGCGTCTCCGCCGTTCTCGAGTTCATGCGCTTCACGTCCGTGCGCACCCTGCAAGAGGCAGTGTCCATCGCCGCCGAGGTCGGCCCGACGCTCGGCGGCGTGCTGGTCGACCCCCTGCACCTCGAGCGTTCGGGTGGCCGACCCGAAGACCTCTCACTCTGTCACCCGGCTCTCTTCCCCTACGCCCAGCTCTGCGACGCTCCGACGCAGATCGCAGCGGACGATCTCGAGCACCTCGCCCACGAGGCCCGGCACCAGCGGCGGCTGCCCGGGGACGGCGAGCTGCCGCTCGGGGCGCTGATCGAGCAGCTGCAGCCGACGACACCGCTGAGCGTCGAGGTGCAGTCGGATGAGCTCGAGCGACTGCTCGAGCCGGGTGCGCGCGCAGACGCGGCCTGGTCGAGCGCGCTTCGAGTGATCGACGAGGTCGAGCCCTCCTAGACGCAGCTCACGCGCGAGCACGAAGCGATGACGTCGCCCCCACCCTCCCGCGGCTGGCAGGAGCCCGCCCTCAGGTCTCCGACGCCCCGTTCATCTCGCGGATCAGCCGTAGCGCCATCGTCGCAACGATGGCGACCGACGCGAGCAGCACGCCCCAGAGCAGCACCTTGCGGAGCGGGAACTCGGCCTCGACGGTGAGCGCGGCCCGGCCCTGCTGGGAGATGCGCTCACCGAGCTTCGCCGTCGCCGGGATCGGCTGCCCGGTCCGTGCTGTGTCGCCCGCGATCGCGAAGAGCTTCGACGCGTCGACGCGTGCATGCGGTGCACCCGCCTTGCCGAAGGCGAGCACGTGCGGCCGCCGGCCCTGGTCGACGAAGTAGAGCTGCTCGGTGGGCCAGCTGATCTCGAGCCCGGGGGACGCACGCCCGGCGCCCGCGCCCTTCGGATCGAAGTCGATGCGATAGAAGCGCTTGCGCCTGCCGTCGAGCGCGATCGGCGGGTTGCGACCCTCCTCGTCGTCGAGGTCTCTTCCGCCCCGGCCGAGCTGGTAGACGAAGCCGGTGAAGACACGCACCCAATTCTCTTCGGGCGTGCGTCGGCGGTAGACCTGCGCCGAGAACACGGCCCGCTCGGGGCCGAGATCGAGCTGGATGCGATCGATCGGAACGAGGCCGCCCGTGTCGTACTCGTGCGAGAAGTCCCCGACGGCGGTGCCCGCGATGCGCTGCGTGCTGCGTGCGCGCTCGGGCACCGATGCCTGCTGCACGGCGGAGATGCCGAGGATCATCGGCGCGTCCTCGTCGGACGGCCACGTGACGCGCAGGTACCTCGCGCTGGTCCGCCCGAGCGGCACGCGCCGCTGCGTGATCGAGCCGTCCGCGCCCGCCAGCTGCGCGACGACCGCCTTGCGCCGCAGCGACCGGTAGCCGACGAGGTCGTCGGTCGCGTCGATGCGGAGCTCGGTCAGGTAGTCCTCGTCCGTGGGAGCGAGCTCGAACTCGAGGCCCACGATGCCGCCTTCGACCTCGCTCGTATCCACGAGATACGCGATCGGCGCCGGGCGCTCGGACGCGTCGGCGATGGCCGACTCGAGCTCGACGGTGGTGCGACCCGCGCGCAGGCCGACATTGACCTGGTACGCAGAGTCCGGCCCGATGACGTCTTCGGGTGAAGTGCCCTCGGGCATGCGATAGAGCGGCAGCGGCGTGAGGGTCGGGGCGTCGGCCTTCGGCCGCTTGGGACGGGCGATGGCGTGCGGGACGGGCTGCCCATCCGCGTCGAAGACACGCAGATCGGCGAGACCGGACTCGACGCTGTCTCGATAGATTTCCCAGGGCAGATCGACCACCTGGATGACGTCGCTCGCCCGCGAATCGATCGGCCGCGACCAGGCGAAGTCCTCGAGCCGAAGGGGCGCCGGCTCCTCTTGCTCTGCAGCCACGACAGGGCCCGATGCGAGCTGGCTGGCCAGCGGAATCAGCACCAGCCACCAGACGAGCGCTCGAGATCCGCTCGCTACAGACGAAGCCGCGTGTCCCACTCGTTCGCCCTCCCCCTCTGGCGCACCGCCGTCGTCATCGCCGCCTGGCGACCCGCCGGCATCGCCCCTCTCATCGGGCGGCACCGGCGAGAGATAGCCCACGATCAGCAGGAGCACGCCGACGACGAGGAACGTGCCGATCTTGGCCCCCGTGGTGAGCTGCGACAGGTCGACGACGAAGAGCTTGACGACGGTCACTGCGAGGAGCCCCGCGAACGCCATCCACGCCTTGCGAAGCCCGCGGCGCGTCGAGAGCCACATGCCCGCGAAGCCCACCAGAGTCCATGCGATCGAGAGGCAGACCTGCAGCGGCGTCGACTCCCAGAGCGGCTCGGCGCGATGCGGGATGTCGGCCCACTGCACGACGCTGCGCACCAGCACCGCGTTCAGCCACGCGAAGGCCAGCAGGGCGCACCCCACCGCGATCGGCTGACGGTACTCGTCGAAGATCTCCTCGGCGTCGATGCCCCAGAGGCTCCGCCACCAGCGAAGCGCCGTCACGGCGATGAACAACGTCGTCACATCCACGGGGTTCAGGATCGGCAGATAGGGCAGCGGGCGCGTCGCGCCCTCGCCCACGAAGTTCGACACGAACGCCAACGCGATGCTCGCCAGCAGCACCGGCCCAGCCCCGAGGAGAATCTGGTCACGGGGGAAGCGCCCGAACGCGTCGACGCCCCGCTCGACCGCCCAGAGCGTTGTCGACGCCACCGCGACGAACCCGAGCCCGATGCCCGCCACCCGCCAGTCGACGCCGAGTGCGAGCGTGTGGTCGGCGAGGCCGAAGAGCGCCGACGCGGCAAACGCGGCCGTGAGCCAGAGCCACACGGCATGAGCCCGCGGCGTCCAAGGCGTCCACTGGCTCTCCACCGCACGAACGACGTGGTAGAGCCCCGCCAGGCAGAGCGGCCATGCGAGCCAGCCGCCGCCCGAGAGCACGCTCGGCTCGAAGTCGAGTGCCTCGAGCAGCCCCAACGCCGTCACCGGCAGCAGGAGCAGGCTCACGAGGCGACCCGTCTGCCACTCGAGCGCGCGTGCCCCCGCCTGCAGCGCGACCGCCGTGAGGCCGAGCATGGCGATCACCGCGGCCTTGACGTAGTCGGCCGGGAAGAAGTCCGTGAGGTCCCACACCGCGCCGTAGAGCCACCAGCCGAGCCCCCAGACGCCCGCTGCCTGGGCGAACGCCCAGAACGGGCCGCGCTCTTCGCTGCCCTCACGATCGGCCTCACGGCCGATGGCGAAGCCCGCGAAGGCCAGCGCAAGCGCCGACAGGAAGCGGCCGTTGACGATCCACTGGGTCGGCGCCTCCCCATTCATCTCCAGCCAGATCACGAACGCGAGCGCGGCCAGCGGCTGCAACGCGAGGCCCGTCACCCGGGCGATCGCGCGCGACTGGCGCACGCCGATCCAGTGGATGCCCGCGCCTTCGAGCGCCCAGATGATCGCGGTGGTCGGCGAGTCTTCGAAGGCGAAGGGCACGGCCATGGTCGCGAGCCCGATGCCCAGGGCGACGAAGGCCTCGGCGAGCTGGCGCAGCGTGTCGGGGGCGGTGCGCCAGAGCCAGACCGCGATGCCGGCGTAGAAGAGCGCCATCGCCGATGTCGCCATGGCGAGGCCCATCTCGACGTCCGAGAGGATCCGGGCCAGGGCGAGGAGCGAGACGAGCGGTGTGCCGAAGACCAGCGTCCCGTCGACCACGCCTCGGAGCTTCGGGGGCTGGCGCCAGGCGAAGAGCAGCGCCTCCCCCGTGAAGAGGATCATGAACGCGAACACGAAGGGCAGCGTGCTCGCGAGCTTGTCGGGCTCGTACGAGAGGACGCCCCACGCGCTCGCGACGCCGTACGTGCACACGAAGGCGAGCAGGTTGAGCACACGCCAGCTGCGCAGGAAGGCGATGCCCGCGATCGACGCGTTCAGCACGAGGTAGTAGCTGAAGAGCGCCACGTGATTGCCGGAGCCCGTCGATGCGAGGATCGGCGCGAGGAAGCCGCCGAGGCTCGCAATGACGATCAGCGGCAGCGCACGCTGCAGCACAGCGAGCGTGCCTCCCGCCGCCGCGATGACCACGAAGAGCCCGAAGGCGAGGCCCACCGGCACCAGCTCGAAGAGGCGGTAGGCGATGAAGCAGACGACGTAGAGCGCGGCGAGCCCACCGCCCTGCAAGGTCGTCCCGAACGCGGGCCGCTCTTCGCGAAGCCAGAAGCCCACCCCCGTGAGCGCGAGCCCGATCAACGCAGCCAGCGCGAGGCGCGCCTCGATGGGGAAGAGCGAGTGCTCCGCGGCCCAGCGCGCGAGCAGCGTGACGCCGACCAGCAGCACGAGGATGCCGCCACGCACGACGGTGTTGCCGCCGAGAAGCAGCTCGCGCATCGCGGCGATGGCCCGATCGACCGCCGTCGGGCCGGGGGGCTCGGCGGGGAGCCCCGGCGGCGGGGCGACCCGGGGCGGGGGTGAAGGCGGAGTCGGTGTGGGCGCGGGCCGCGGTGCCGGCGCACCGATGGCTTCGCCCGACGTGGGTCGGCCATCGGCCGCGGGCGCCGTCGTTGCTGGCTCACCCGGCTGAGGCGTGGCCCCCCGCACGTCGTCGCGACCCTCGACCGACGCCGGCGCCGTGTCGGCCAGATGCTCCAGACGATCCAGGCGGTCGGTCATCTCCGCGACATGTGCGACGAGCGACTTCGCGTGGAGCTGCGCGAGTCGCACGCGCGCGAAGAGGAAGCCGATGGCGAGACCGAAGAGCATCTCGTCGTCGCCGCCCATCGCGCCGCCGAGCACGGCTCCGAGGAAGCTGAACGCGACGGTGGAGAGAAGACCTGCCGGTGCGGACGGCTTCGTGCGGTCGATCGCCATGGCTCGACCTCCTCGGTCGTGGTCGTCCGATCGAGCGAGTGGACGACGCGGGATGGAGCCCGGTTCATCGTCCGGGCGAGACGCTGCATGTAGGCACGATGCCGGTGCGCGCGGCTCGACGCCCGTCACATTCGAATCGAGGAGGCGAGAATGCGTCGAACGCCCGCCTGTGGCTTCATCGCCACAACGAGACGGCGGGGCCGGTGGCGCGCCGACGGGCGGGTCTAGGGATTGCGGGCGAGGCGCTCCGCGGCCACTGCGAGCGGCTCGGCCCGCACGGTGTACTCGCGCTCGTCGGTGAAGAGCTTGAGCGGCACCCAGCCGGGCATCGACGACATCCTCGGCATGCCGAGGGTCATCGCACCGGTCGGATCGATCACCCAGGGATCATCGGGGTCTTCGAACCAGAGCGTCACCATGTGGTGCTGGTTGTCGCTCTTGCGATAGACGATCGCGCGGAAGACCTCGTCTTCGTCGAAGCCGAGGTCGCGCAGCCCGTGGAAGGTCAGCAGCTCGAGTCCATCGCAGTCGTCGCCGTTGCCGCGCAGCGTCTCCTCGAGCGTGGCCCAGTGATCGGTCGGGCCGTCCGCGACGTAGTGCTCGCCCGCCTGACTCTGCACCCAGGCAGCGAACGAGCGTGCGAGCTCACGCTTCTGGGCGGCGCGGAAGCCGAAGTACTTGTTGCGCAGGCTGCGTGACTCGTGGACCAGCTCTTCGGCGGGCGGCCCCTTCTCGAACGGCTCGATCGCCTCACCGTCGGCGGCGACCGCCGGACGCGGCGTACCGTCGTCCTCGCGCTCGCGATGCTGCCAGCCGGAGATCTTCGGGCTCCACGCATCGTCGGCGGCGGGCATCTGGAACCAGGCCCAGCTGGTCGACGACGGCGGATGCACGGCGGCGCAGCCATGCCCCATGCCCAGCAAGAGCACGAGCAGCACGGTGCAGAGTGCGCCTCGATCCGTTCGCGTGACCCGACCCATCAGAGGGTTGAATCGGCGTCGCGGGGCATCGAGTTGAGGCATGTCCGCTCGGCGGACTCACTCGCAATGACGCAGAAGTGCGGACTTCGTGTTGGCAATCACATGGCTGCGCGAATTGCTGCAGTCGAGGTGCACGACCGCGACGCCGCACACGAGGCCCCAGAAACGACGGCGCCCCCGCTTCGAGGCCGAAGCGGGGGCGCCGGGTGGAATCGGATCTGCCGGAAGGATCAGCCGTACAGCATCGTGTTGGTGCCGTCGCACGAGCCGACGAGGGCGAACATCACGACGAAGAAGATGACCATCATGGGCAGCCCACCGACGACGTAGAGCCAGGAGGCGGTGTCGCCGTTCGGGGTGGGCCCGTTGTCGAGCTCTTCCTGGGTTCGCTCCGGAATGTCGTTGAGCGGCATGGCGTCTTCCTCTCTTCTCTACTCTGAGTCTCTGAGTCTCTGAGTTCGTTCTCGATGCGCGCGCGAAGCTCATGGCGGCGCGCGGAGTCCGAGTCATGGCGCCCGGCGAGGTGCCCCGACCTCTCCCCGAAGGGAAAACCGTGTCTTCCGGCGAGGCGCGCGCAGTGTAGCCGTCGGCCCTTGCCCCGCAAATCGCGCCGCCGTGCAGCGAATCATGGCGGGCGGGGGGCGTCGCCCTCGGCCGGCGGTGGTGACACGACGTGCGCCCGAAGGGTCCGGGACCCGCCTACTGGACCGCGGTGACCCGCCAGTCCTCGGGCACTCCGGCGAGGTCCGCCTCGACGATCAGCGCCCGGTGCTGCCGCTCCGCGTCCTCGAGGGCCGTGCGGGCGCGGCGGAGATCTTCGCGGAGCTTGAAGCTCAACGGACCGTTGTCGGCGGCGTTCGCCTGCTGGCCGGGCGGCGCCATCTGCCACTGGCCGCTGCCGCTCGCGCCCGCCTCGGCCATCGCGCCCTCGGCCTGCTCGAGATTCGCGTGGGCCTCGGCGACGTGCCGCTCGCTGTCGGCGAAGCGCCGCCGCCAGTCGGCCGCGCCGCCGCCGCCACGGCGCTCCTCCTTGAAGTCGAGGCTGTTCGGCAGGCGGAGGAGCTGATCGAGACCGACATCGGGCTCCGCACCGGGCGGCGGGCCCGCTGCCGGCTGCTCGCCTGTGTCGGCCGCGGGAGCCTCTTCGACGGGCGTCGGCTCTTCCGCGCCATCGCGCGCGCCTTCGGTGGTCCGGAGCGGGTCGTCGAGCACCTCCTGCGCGAGAGCCCCGGGCGCGAAGAGCACGAGCGCGGCCAGCCATGTGGCCGTGATGGAGAGAAGCGCGACGAGGAGCGGTGCGCTTTCACTGACACCGGAACTCTGCGACCTGGTGCGCACGCGGCGACTCCCCCCTGCCCCCGCCACGCGGGCTGCGTGGCGACGCGCCGCAAGCGCGGCGGCGTCGGAGCATAGCCCGTCGGCGGACGCACCCGCCTGCATCGGCCCGACTCGACGGCGCGCTCGTCCTCACCCGCGCGTCGAATACGCAAGATCCGCTACAGGCGACCTGACCGGAGTCCGATACGGGGGACGTCATCCTCGCCCGGGCCTCGCGCGCCGGGTCCTGAGGAGGGTTGATCGGCGATGGATCGCGACAAGCTGCACCGTCTGCTCCGGCTGGGTCTGGAGAAAGGCGCGTCCGATATCCACTTCCAGGTGGGTTATCTCCCGCTGTATCGGTTCCATGGGGAGCTGGTCGAGCTCAAGTACAAGGTCCTCACGCCTGAGGACACCGAGTCGATCGTCCAGATGCTCATCGAGACCGATCCGCTGAAGCGGAGCCCCGAGCTGAACGAGCTCGACCTGGCCTACGAGCTGCCCGGCGAGGGACGCTTCCGCGTCAACATCTCGCGGCAGCGGCGCAACCTGAACGTCGTGCTGCGGGTGATCCCGCCGACGATCAAGACCTTCGGCGATCTGAACCTGCCCGGCGTGCTCGCCGACATCTCGCGGCTGCGACGCGGCTTCGTGCTCGTCACCGGCGCCACCGGCATGGGCAAGTCGACCACGCTGGCGACGATGATCAACGAGATCAACCGCCAGCGGAAGTGCAAGATCGTCACGATCGAAGACCCGATCGAGTTCGTCTTCGAGCAAGACAAGGCCATCGTCACCCAGCGCGAGATCGGCATGGACACGGAGTCCTTCCCCGCCGCCCTGAAGGCCGCGCTGCGCCAGGATCCCGACTGCATCATGGTCGGTGAGATGCGCGATCTCGAGACGGTGGACACCTCGCTCAAGGCCGCCGAGACCGGCCACCTCGTCTTCTCCACGATCCATACCGCCGACGTCGCGTCGACCATCGGTCGCCTCGTCTCCTTCTTCCCGACCGAAGAGCAGCTGCAGGTGCGCGCGCGCCTCGCGGACAACCTGAAGGCGATCATGTCGCTGCGGCTGCTGGTGAACAAGAAGCAGAACGGCCGCGTGCCGGCGATCGAGATCATGCGCTCGACGCGGTCGATCCAGGAATGCATCAAGGACCCGGCACGCACCCACGAGATGAACGAGTACATCGCCCGAGGTCGCGGCGATCGGATGCAGACCTTCGATCAGCACCTGCTGGATCTGCTGCGCGCGAACAAGATCTCGGTGGACACGGCGCTCAACGCGGCGTCGAACCCCGCGGACTTCCAGACCAAGCTCGAGATGGAAGGCGACTTCGAGCAGGAGCCTGAGACCGAGAAGCCCGACGCGCCCTTCGAGATCGAGCCCGACGAGCGCTTCTAGGTCGTCTGGAGAACCCGGCCCGCGAGCGGGCCACCCGCCGCGGCGATGATCACCATCGCCCGTGCGAACGCTGAGAACGCAGGAGGCTGAAAGCGGCGATGGCCGGGCCCGAAACCCAGGAAATGCTGAACGCGGCGCTTCGGGCCGCCGCATCCCGCGCGGCGGAGCTCGCCGGCGGTGGTGCGAGCCTGCTGTTCGCGTTCCTGCCCGGCGAAGACCGCCAGATCGGCGTGCCGCGGCTCCGCGCCGCAGCGGGCTTCGCTTCGCTCGACGATGCGCGTGCCTCCGCAGAGACGCTCGCCTCCACAGTGCAGCAGGCCATCGGCTCTTCTCAGCCGGGCCAGGCCTCCGCCCCGCCCCAGATGGGCGCCCGCGGTCAGGGCGGCGCGCTGCTCCTGCCCCTCGAGATGACGGGACACACGCACGGGCTGCTCGTCGTCGGTCTGCCCGAACCGGCCGCCGAAGGCTCTCAGGCCGCGCTCATCGAGCTCGCCCAGGCCACGGCGGTACACCTCGACCACGCCCGCCTCCAGGCCGAGGTCGATGCGCTGAACAACGAGCTCCGCTCACAGTCGAACGTCAGGGACGAGAAGAACGACGAGCTGCTCAAGATGAGCGAGACGCTCTTCGCCCAGGACATCGAGCTGCTCCGCAACAACGAGGAGCTCGGCCGGGTCGAGAAGCTCAAGAGCGACTTCATCGAGAAGATGTCGCGCGAGCTGCGCACGCCGCTCAACAGCATCATCGAGGCGATCATCGCGGTGCTCGCCGGCGAGAACGAGAACATCAGCGAGTCGGCGCAGAGGCAGCTGCGCGGCGCGCTCGACGAGGGCACCGCCTTCCAGCGCACGCTGCAGAACATCCTCGACCTGTGGAAGATCAAGCAGGGCGAGCTCGCGGTCGAGCTGCAGGAGGTCAACTTCTCGGAGGTGATCGACGAGGCGATCTTCAGCGTCCAGGACGAGCTCGAGGGTCGACCCGTCACGATCCAGAAGCAGGTCGAAGAGCCCTTCCCGAAGATCCGGACCGATCTCACGAAGGTGAACCAGGTCCTCTTCCTCATGCTCGAGAACGCGGCCAAGTTCACCACGAAGGGCACGATCACGATCCGCGGCGACGTCATCGACGGCGAGCTGGTCTGCGAGATCGAGGACACGGGCATCGGAATCTGCCCGGACGACCAGCCCTACTTGTTCGACGAGTTCTTCCAGGTCGACGACCGCGCAACCGCCCGCTACCGCGGCGCCGGACTCGGCCTGACCCTGGTGCGCGACCTGTGCACCCTGATGGGCGGCGAGTGCGCGCTGCAAAGCGAGGCGGGTGAAGGCACGGTCGCGAAGTTCACGCTGCCGGTACAGCCCCAGACCGCCTGACGGCATTCGGCCGCACGTCGCAAGGCCCGAAAGACGAAGGGGCGAGCCGCAATGCGGCTCGCCCCTTCGTACTTCTGATCGGCGAGCGCGACGCACGGTCGAACGCGCGCGCTCTGCAATCTGGCATCAGCCCTCGGTCGGGGGCGGCTCCTCGGCCGGTGCCTCCGCGGCAGCGGGCGACTCGTCTGCAACCGGTGCGGGCGCCGCGGCAACGACCTCGTCGGGCGCGCCTTCGACCGGAGCGTCGTCGTCGGGCGACACGTGACCGGCGGCGATCTCGCGCAGGGCCGTGACGACCTCCTTGTTGGCGTCACCGCCGACGAGCGCCTGGGCGCCGCGCTTCAGCTGCTTCGCCCGGATGGCGGTCATCTGCACCAGGTGGAACCGGTTCGGGACCTTCTCGATGCAGTCTTCGATGGTGATGCGGGCCATGGGCGGAGCTCCTCGAATTCGAGTCGGATCGCGTCGCGCCGAGATCGCACTCGGGCGGCCGCGCTGAATCTTCGTGTGGTGCCTGGATGAATCGTGCCCCGCGGGTCAGATCCGGCGGGAGGGCGGATGCTAGACCAGACGCCCAAAGAAGGAAACCCCGGCCGACTTTCGCCGGCCGGGGCCCATAGGCCTTCCTGGCGAGGAGAGACCCCTCGCATGCTCGAAGCAGCGAGCTACTTCTTGCGGCGGGCCTTCTTCCGCGACGCCTTCTTGCGCGACGCCTTCTTCTTGCCGGCCTTCTTCTTGGCTGCCTTCTTGCGGCGCTTGGCGGCCTTCTTCTTGCCAGCCCTCTTCTTGGAGGCCTTCTTGCGGCCCTTCTTCTTGGAGGCCTTCTTGCGGGCCTTCTTGCGGGCCTTCTTCTTGCCAGCCTTCTTCTTGCGCGTGGCCTTCTTCTTGCCGGCCTTGCGCTTCGAGGCCTTCTTCTTCGTTGCCTTCTTCTTGCGAGCTGCCATGGGTGGGTCACCCCCCTTTCATCTCGTAGAGCCACGGTTCCCGACCCAGCCGACCAACCGAACCATGCCGGCCGGCCGATTGCGACGGGAGTTGCCAAACCGTGTGCTGATCTCCTATCGGAGTCCGGACTGGGTGACTTGAAAGCAAACGGATCACAGCCGATCCACCTTCTCATCACAATCCGCGGCCCTAGAGCGGTTGTTGCGAGTGACGCTAACACCGAATTTTCGCGGACGTCAAGTCGATTCCCCAAAAAAAACAAATGGATAAGCGCTCGAGCTGCGCCTGACGTACCAGAACTTCGCGCAATCGCAGTGCTCCGCCTCGTGTGTCGCGCGACGGGTTTTGCTTTTTCGTTCAATGGTTTGCGAAGCAAACATGAAGCGCGACGCGGCGCGATTGCGAAACTGCGCGCGGCATCGATCGAACCAGCTGCAGAAACACGAACGGACGACCACGAAGTCCGTGCGCATGCGCGCTCGAGGACATCGTGATCGTCCGTTCGATGGGAGCGTGGACGAAGGGCCCCGCTCTCTTCGGCTGTCGTTCGGTTCTTGATCGACTCTTGATCAGCCGTCGTTTGGCCGTCGTTCGGCTGTCGTTCCGCTCTCGTTCGGCTCTCTTCGCGTCGCGTGAGCGATACGTTCAGCCGAGTCGATCACGCGATCGCGGTGTGCTCGCAGCCGATCCGCTCACCGATGGGCGAGATGGATCGAAGCGCGTCGCACGGCCGATCGGGCGCGTGGATGGTACCGCGACGCGACCGTCGACGGCCGGCGGGCGCGGACTGGCAGGGTGCGTAGGCACGCCGCCGACCTCACGCGATTACTTCTTGTGTCGCTGCCGCTTCAGAAGCTTGCGCTGCTTGTGCTTCCGCATCTTCTTTCGGCGCTTCTTGATGACGCTGCCCACGCGGGCTCCTTTCTTTCTCTCTGCCCGGCTCGCTCACCGCGTGGAGCCGAAGCCCGAGATGCGGCGATGCGTGACCACGGCGCGCGTGCCGGGCGCGAGATGCGCCGCGGAGCCGCCGACGTCGATCGGCATGAGAATCATCGAGTGGAAGGACGCAGCCACGAAGGAGCGGGGCGCCCTGCCCTGGTCGCGAAGATCGCGAGTTCGGCAGTTTAGGAGTGGCGCCCGCGAAGTCAAGCGAGGCATCGCGAGGGCGACGCGAGCGACCCCAAGGGGCTCAGGCGGCGTTCGCGGCCACCGTGAGACGCACGATCCCGCGGCGCGCTCGGCCCAGCAAGCGATTCAGCGCGTGGCGCCGCGGCAGGAACGAGAGCACCGGCGAAATGCGCGCACCGAGGTCCACCATGGCGATCGAGAGGGACTCGTTCGACGGGTCGATCATCAGCCCGCGGCGGATGAATCGCACCCCCTCCGACTTGAAGCCGAAGGCGAGGTGCAGGCGCGCGAGATTCAGATAGAGCTCCGGATTGAAGAACTCCTGCTTGGCCGCCGCCTGGCACCGCTGGAGCCCGGTCTCGAAGCTGCGATGGGTGACCGCTTCGCAGAGCGCGTGGTACGAGCGCAGTCGCGCGCTCCGCGGCTCGCGATCGAGCAGCTGCGAGAAGAGCGGCAGCGCCGCCTCGTACTCCCCCTGCTCGACGCGTTCGAGGGCCGACTCGAGCAGATGCTTGGACGTGACGAGCTGCGACACGGAGACGGTCGGCTCGGATCTCGATTCGAGGTGCATCACGTGGTCCCGCTTTCCCAGGGCCCACCTCCCGCGTGCACACCGCAGACGCGTGAAGGGGGGCTAGATCGACTCCCCTCTGGAAAAGCAACCTGCGTGCCGAAACCCACGCCGGCAACTCACGCTGCAAGCACGCGGAACGCCGTCGCCGGCGATGACGAATCGAATGGCTGCTCGCTCGCGGATTCCCAAATGGGAATTCGCGATGACGAAATGCGGACTCGCCCGGGCTGCGTCCAGGCAGGAGCAGGTCGTCATCCGCGAGCGTCGTGGGTCAGCGCTCGAGCAGGTCGTCACGCTCGGCCGCCGCGAAGCGCTCGCGGAGCGCCCCGAAATCGGCCCGCTCGAACCGCGCGTACGTCGTGCTGCCCCGTTCGCGCCAGAAGACGGGCGAGCGCCCCACCCGCTCGGGATGAAAGTGCTGCTTCTTGAGATTGCGCACGAGGATCTTCTCGGTCTGCGTGTACTCGAAGTCGTCGACGACGCGCACGAAGTCGGGGAACCACTTCTTGTCCATGCCGCCGTGCTGCGTCTGGTGCTCGCAGTAGTCGAAGAACTGCTGGGGATCGAACGCAGCGCCCGGCGCCATCTTGAGCGCCACCATCACGAGCTCGTCGCTCACGGCGCAGGGCACGCCGTAGGCGGCGGCGAGCACGACTTCGGGGTGCTCCGATGCGAGCCGCGCGACCTGCGCGCCCGAGAAGTTCTCGCCGTCCTTGCGGATCCAGTCGTCGGTGCGCCCGTCGAAGAAGAGGAAGCGCGCGCCGTTGCGCTCGCGGATGTGGCCGAGGTCGCCCGAGTGGTAGACGCCGTCGCGGTACTTGCTCTGGTTCGCGTCGTCGTTGTCGAAGTAGCCCTGGAAGAGCGCAGTGTCCTCCGCGACCCTGCAGATCTCGCCCACGGCGTCCGCGTAGTTGGTGATCTTGCCGTCTGCGTCGAGCTCGGCCGGCGGGCACTCGCGGCCATCTTCGGAGAGGATGCGGACCCTCGGGTCGCCGATCTCGCCCACCGAGCCACGGGGATCGGTCTTCTTCCGGAAGGTGCTGATGGCGGCTTCGGTCGAGCCATAGAGCTCGAACATGTCCTCGAGACCGAGCCAGGCGACGAACCGATCGAGGTCGGGCGGCGATGCGCCGTTGCCCACCGCATAGCGCAGTCGGTTGTTCGGGTGCTCGGTGATCTCCGCTCGGATGCGCCCTTCGTCGGCCCCCTTCGCCGATTCGATGGCACCGAGGATGTAGTGGACCGGCTCGCCCACGT
>CAYYSY010000328.1:0-6660 GCA_964474355.1 uncultured Spirochaetaceae bacterium
CGAGCGCGACGTCGATGTCGACCAGTGAGCGGAGCACCTGGTGATCGTCGGGTGCGCGCTCGTGTGCGTCCACGAGCGCCTCCCGCGCGCGCGGCAGGCTCGCGGGATGATCGCGCTCGCGCTCGTAGAACTCGAGCGCGGCCTCGATCGGAGGGCTCGGCTGCTCGAGCAGGTCGATCAAGCGCTGGCGCCCGGCTGCCCGCCGGCCGAGATCGTATTCGCAGCGGGCGCGCAGCAGCAGCTGACCGGACGTGAGCTCGTCGCCCCAGTCGAGCCGGCGCAGCGCTGCGAGCGCCTCGCCGGGGCGGCCCAGCCGTCGCAGCAGCTCGGCCTTGCGCGCCCACAGAGATGCATCGAACGTGTTCGTGGCGCGGATCGCGCGCTCGAGGGTGGCGAGTGCCTCTTCGAGCTTCCCGAGACGCTCCTGCACTCGCGAGAGCACGCGCAGTGCGTCGGGCTGGCCGGTCTGCAGAGCGATCGCCTCGATGGCGATGAGTGCAGCCTCGGGCTCGTTTGCGAGCAGCGCACGCCGCGCGAGCAGCAGGCGCGTCTGGATGTCGTTCGGATGCCGGCGCTCGAGCTCGGCAAGGGTCTGCGCGCCATCGGCCGGCCGCCCACCCTGGGTCTGCAGCTGCACCATCTGGGCGAGCAGGACGGGCGCATCGTCGCCGGCGTCGACCCGGCTCCGCAGGTGCTCGATCGCGGCCGCGAGGCCCTGATCGACATTGAGCGCGCGCGCATGGACGACGTGGGCGCGAGGATCGTCGCCCGCGGCCTCGAGCATCTCGTCGAGGATCGGCTGCGTCGGCTGGCCCGCACCGCGCGCCACCTGCACCCGCGACTCCCAGCGGTCGACGCGATGGGGCTCGAGCTTCGTGAGTCGTTCGAGCGCGTAGAGCAACGCCTCGCGGTCGCCTTGTGCGCGCGCGAAGGTGGCCATGGCGTCGAGCACGACCGCCTGTGCAGCGGGGTCGCGTTCGGCGGCATCTGCGGCTGCACGGAATTGTGCCATTGCCGCGGCCCCGTGGCCTCGCCAGCCCGCGAGGAGCTTCGCCTTCGAGAGCAGCACGGTCGACACGCTCTCGCCGCCCTTGGCGACGTACGCGTCATAGGCCGCGACCGCCGCCTCGAAGTCCTTCGGGTCGAAGACCGTGCGGCCGGGCTTGAGCCGCAGCGCGCGAATCTTCGCTTCGTAGACCCGGGCGCGCGCCCACTCGATCTCTGCGGATTCGGGGGCCCGCTGCTCTGCCAGGGCGATGCGTCGGTGGGCCGAGACGTAGTCGCCCTCGAGCGCGTCCGCTTCGGCACCAACGAGCAGGGCATCGGTCGAGTCGGGATCCTCCGCGATCACCGCCTCGGCGAGCTCCTTCGCGCGAACGGGATCGATGAAGAGCAGGGTGCGTGCGAGGTCGATAGTGATGGCGTCGTCGTCGGGAGCGAGCCGATTCGCCTCTTCGAGATAGAGCAGCGCCTCCTCGATGACGCCGAGACGAAGCAGCACGCGGCCGAGCAGCGCGTTGGCGTGTGGACTCGTCGGGGCGAGGGTGACGGCGTTGCGAAGCTCGAGCGCGGCCTCGCGGACGTCGATCACGCCGTCCCGCTCAGCCAGCAGCTCTTCTGCACGCGCGACGTGGTCGGCGGCCCGCTCTTCGGGGCCCTTGCAGGCGAGCCCGCTGGCAGCGAGAGCGAGGGCGACAGCGGTGAACGCGACGTTCAGCCCGCCGCGCCACGACGCCCGCCCGTGTGCGGACCGCCGCGCCGTCACGCGCCCGTGCGGCTGCGCATGAGAGGTGGGTCCGGGTCGCAAGACGTCCTCAGGATTCCGTCAGCTCGTCGAGTGCCGCGCGGGCTTCCTTGGACTCGGGGAACGCACCTCCGCCGAGCGCCTTGGTCAGGATCTCCCGCGCGCCTTCCTTGTCACCGCTTGCGGAGCGCGCGAGACCGAGCCGGTACTCGATGGAGGGCGAGTCGGGCCGGGCATCGAGCGCGCGCGTCAGCACCTCGATCGCCTGATCGACGTCGCCGCGCTTGAGGTGGACGTAGCCGAGGGTGTCGAGGGTCTCGGCGGTTCGCTGGATGCGGGTCGCGCGCTGCGCATAGCGGAGCGCCTCGTCGAGATCCTCACCGCGTTGAGCGAGCACGAACGCCAGGTCGTTGTTCGCGCCGAGATGGCCCGGTTCGAGCTCGGCGGCTGCGCGCAGCCGCTCGATGGCTCCGTCGATGTCGCCCATCATCAGCGAGACCTGGCCGGCCGAGTACAGGTAGCTGGCCGTGTCCGTCGCCGTGGCGGCTGCGCGATCGAAGTAGGACCTCGCTTCGTCGAGCCGTCCGGCACTTCGGGCGAGTGAGCCCATGCCGTCCAGCGACATCGCGAACTCCGGGTCGGCAGCGAGGACGCGTTCGAAGGTCTTCTTCGCCTCATCCTGGTGGCCGAGGGCCGAGAGCACGCGCGCGTGCAGGTCGACGTTCGCGAGCGAGTCGGGGTGCTTCTTTGCAGCCGACGAAACCACGCGCAGCGCGTCGTCGGTGCGCCCCACCTCGAGCAGGTCGGTGGCGTACGCCCGCAGCGCCTCGACGCTATCGGGCGCCTCGAGGTCGATGGGCGCGCTCTCCATCATCTCGATCGAG
Source organism: uncultured Spirochaetaceae bacterium (assembly GCA_964474355.1). Taxonomy (GTDB): domain Bacteria; phylum Myxococcota_A; class UBA9160; order UBA9160; family UBA4427; genus CAYYSY01. The sequence goes on from CAYYSY010000328.1 coordinate 2,629, forward strand.
GCGGCCGATCCATCTTTGCGGCGCTTCAGAGCTGCGAACTCGACGTAGGGCACGGCACTCTCGGGCATGCGCGCCTTCAAGTTCTGCAGCACGCCTTCGGCGACCTCCCAGCGACCGAGCTCGATGTGCGAGCGTGCCGCGATGACGTGCGCGCGCTCGTCGATGAACGGGCGCTTCTGCATCTGGCGCGTCGCGAACTGCGATGCGTTGTCGTAGCGGCCGCGGCTGAAGTAGATCTCGGCGAGTCGCAGCGCTGCGTCGGTCTCGGTCTCGCCGACGCGGACGGCCTCGCGGAACTCGGTGATCGCGCGGTCGGTGTCGCCGATGCCGAGCGCGGCCTGTCCCGCCAGGTAGCGGGCGCCCGCGTTGTTGGGCCAGAGGCGGAGGCCGGTCTCGAGCTTCGCGAGCGCGGCCTCGGGCTCGTCGCGGGCGAGCAGGATCGCGCCGTCGAGCAGGCTGCGATAGCTCGGCTCGTTGATCGACGCGGCGACCTCTTCTGCGCGATCGAGGTTGCCCTCTTCGATCAGCATGTCGGCGAGCGCGAAGCGGAGCGGCGGCGTCACGTTGCCCGAGCGCTCCATGGCTGCCTCGAGCGCCTCGCGGGCGCGCTCGGGCTCACCGAGCTTGCGGTAGAAGCTCGAGAGCATCCGCCAGGCCTGGGGCGTGTCGAAGAGCTCGACGGTCTCCTTCAGGAACTTCTCGCCCTCGTCGCGATGGGCCTCGTCGGAGAGCAGGTCTGCGAGCTTGGCGCGCAGCGCCAGGTCTTCGGGCGTCGCCTCGACGGCGGCGCGCCAGACGTCGATCGCCTTGTCGGGCTGGCCCGTCTCGATGTAGAAGTCGGCGACCCACTGCTGGATGAGCGGGTTGGAGGGATACGCGGCCAGACACTCGTCGAACTGCTTGCCCGCCTTCTCCGGCTCCTTCTGGCTGCGATGGAAGGTCGCGACCGCGGCGCACTTGCGTGCGGCGTCTGCCTCGTCGCCCGAGGCGCGCGCGCGCTCGTAGAGATCCTTCCAGACCGCCTCGGCCTCTTCGACGCGATTCAGGTCGATGAGGGCGCCGCCGCGCAGCGCCGTGGCACTGACGTCGTCGGGGCGCAGCACGAGGATGGCGTCGGTGTCCTCGAGGGTGTTTTCGGGCTGACCCGCCGAGAGGTAGGCGTTCGCTCGCGTGAACAGCGCAGTGACGTTCTGAGGCTCGAGCTCGAGCACCCGAGTGGCCGCCCGGTACGACTCCTCGTACGTGCCGTTCTGCAGCAGGGTCGAGGCGAGCAGCAGACCCGCCGGCACGGCGTGACTCTCGCTCTGGCTGGCCTTCTGCAGCGGCCAGACCGCGAGGCTGGGCCGGCCCGTCTGCGCGAGCGCGATGCCGAGGCGGTAGTTGGCCTCGGGATGGTCGGGCTCGTCGGAGAGGACACGCCGCAGCGGGGCGATCGAGGGATCGAACTGTCCCGCCGCCTGCAGAGAGCGGATCTCCGCCATCTGCGACTCGACGCCGCCCTGGCAGCCGAGGGCGAGCAGCACGCTCGCGGTCAGCAGGAGAGCCAGCAAGGAGCGCTGGGATTGGGCCAAGCCACTGAAACGGGTGCGCTTTTCAGTGGAGAGGGGAAAATGCAACATGGGGCGCGTCGAGCCTCCAGGAATCCAGGGGAGCCAGAGCATATAGGGATCTCCGGCGCGATCCAAGCAAGATCGCGGCCAGCTCGGCCCGTTCCGGGTGGTGCGTGGGTGGCCGGCCCGGGCCGGAAGGTGAACTCGGTCCAGGCGAGCCTCGCCGGGAGATCTCGCCGGGGCGACTCCACATGCCGTCCCTCGGCCGAATCGGGCTCGCTGCACTCGAGCGGAAGGGGGCCGCTGCCCGGTGCGCAGTGGGAAGAGGTTTTCACACAGTGGGAAATAGATTGGGTGCGGGATGGAACGAAGATTCGCAGCTCACCCCCCTCCGCGTCGACGGCGCCCCCACGGATCGGTCGAGGTCGGGTCCGGACGCACGCCTGCGGGGGGAGCCGGCGTCGCCGGGCGGCGGGGCAGCTGGCACGACCCATGCACTCAAAGGAGAGTCGAGTGGCCGAGCCGGGGCAGGTGAGCCTCGAAGCCGGGGCATCGTGTCGAGCGATCGAGACTGGATCCTGGTCCAGCTCGGAAACACTGCAGACCTCGATCGGAGGGAGCAGTCGAGGGGGATGGAATTTCCTTCGAGGAACGAACGAAACGCTGGACTTTCTGATTCGCGGGCGTGCAGAATGCCACGATGCGGTCGCACCGCAGCTTCCTCGATGAGGGGGCGATGGAGCGGACGCAGGATGAGCAGCAGGCTGAGCTGGCAACACGCTGAGTTGAAGGCAGATGCGGCGAGCTCGTTGACGAAGACGGTGTTGAGTCGCGGTGGAGTGGCGGATTGCGGCGAGGTTGATTGTCACACTCCACCGTCGGGTTGAGCTGAGACGGATGCTGGAGAAGAAGACGCACTAGCGGTCGCTGGCACTACGCTGAGCTGTCCTGGAGCTGGATTGAAGCAGAAGCAGATTCGCCCAACTCGATCAGGGGATGGTCAGGAAACAGAAGCAATCACCCGGTCGAGTTGGACGAGCACCACCGGAAGCAACGACTCTGACGCAATCGAAAGTCTGAAAGTCTGAAAGTCTGAAAGACAGATAGGTAGAAGCTGGAAAGAAGCTGAAGCAGAGATCTAGACCGTCACTCCGAGCAGGCAGTACACCGGGTTGGAGCGAGTGACGGAGCAAGACCAGCAACGCGCAAGACGCAACACCACGGCAAGACGCAACACCATGGCAAGACGCAACACCATGGAAGGAACGATCGGGAAACATCGGGAGTCGGCGCGGCAGGGTGTCGCGTATGGATCCGATCGAAGTCCCGATCGACGTTCGAACCAGAACGAAGCAGAACGAAGATGAAAGGGATGCATTCGATGTTACGACGCGTATTAGTGCTTCTCGCCGCCTTCGGCCTGATCTTGGGGTCCGCCAGCACGGCGATGGCCGGTGCTTTCGCCGCGCCCGACTCCGAGATGACGCTGAAGCTCGGCGGCCTGCCTGGGATCTCGGTGCCCGGCACCTACCAGAACGGCGGCTACGCCACGCTCACCGACAACGGCGGTTCGCATGATCTCACCGTCGGGGCTGGCATCTTCACGACGGTCGGCAACAGCCCGGGCACCAGCCTCTTCACGGGCGTGGCGCTCATCACCGACCTGCTCCTGACCGCGAGCAACGGCGCGGGTACGTTCACGCCGAGCTTCAGCGCCGTGAACTCGGTGGCTGGCAACCTGACGACCTCCAACCAGACGGTCTACTCGGGCACGATCTGCCCGACGGGCTGCCTCGGTGGCACCGCTAGCGTCACCGGTCAGACGGTCGTCAAGATCTCGGGCCTCGAGCTTGCGTTCGACAACAGCGTCGTCGGCGTCGGCGGCACTGGCACGATCATGGTCGGCCCGGCGACGATCGCCGCTACGGCTGGACCGTGGGTCACGGGCAAGATCCGCATCACGAACGTCACGTCGAACGTGGTGCAGCTGCCGAACCGCTCGCCGGTCGTGACGGGCCTCGCGTTCACGCTGGCACCGACCTCGCAGGAGGAGGTGAAGACCTTCACGACGGGTGGCGGCTTCATCACGACGAACCCGACCGGTCAGCTCGAGACGGTCGCATCGGTGACGATCAGTGGCGCGAACACGCTGGCCTCTGCCTCGAACGCCGGCCAGGTGACGCTGGTGTCGCCGCTGCGCATCGACACCGGTCCGCTCGGCGTGGGCAACATCCCCGGCCAGTACTCGCAGACCTTCGTCTTCGCGCCCGAGCCGGGCACGCTGCTGCTGCTCGCTTCGGGCGCGGCGGGCCTCGTCCTCATCGGACGGCGCCGGATCAACAAGTAGGTCCAGACCTACTCGCTGATCAGCGATGGAACACAGGGCGGTCATCCCATACGGGGTGGCCGCCCTTTTTCTTTTGCTCGCGCTCTCTCCGATGTCGCCGCCTTCATGACTCGACCCCCCCCCCCCCCCCCCCCC
>CAYYSY010000329.1:0-8898 GCA_964474355.1 uncultured Spirochaetaceae bacterium
ACGATCGACACGCTGCGTCCCGACTTCCTCGAGCCCTACGGGTTCGCGCAGCCCTCGTCTCCCGCGATCGCCCGGCTCGCCGCGGAAGGCGTGGTGTTCGACAACGCGATCGCGGCGGGCTCGCTCACGGCGCCGGCGCACGGCTCGATCATGACCGGCCGCTTCGCGCGGCAGCACTCGATCGGTGCGCTGAACGGCGAGACCCGCCTCGAGGGCACGCCGACCCTGGCCGAGCAGTTCCAGCGCGCTGGCTACGACACGGCTGCGTTCATCTCGAACGTGGTGTTGCGCCGCCGCATCGGCCTCGACCTCGGCTTCGACGTCTACGACGACGAGCTGCCCGAAGGCGAGCTGAACCGCCCGGCGTACTTCGAGCGCACTGCCGACGAGACGGCCGAGCGCGCGCTGGCCTGGCTTGCCGAGGAGCGCGAAGCGCGGGTCTTCGTGTGGCTGCACCTCCAGGATCCACACGGCCCGTACACGCCGCCGGACGCCACGCGGGGCCGCTTCGAGGACGTGCCGCTGCGCGTGAGGCAGCCGCTGGCGGTGCTCGACACGAACAGCGGACGCGCGGGCATCCCGGCCTATCAAGCGCTGCCGGGCCTCGACCGGCCGGGTCAGTACGCGGCGCGCTATGCCGAGGAGGTGCTCTTCGCCGACCGCTGGCTCGGCGCCGTCGTCGACGCGATGCGCGCGCGCCGCGCCGGCGAGGAGCCGATCGTCCTGCTCACCAGTGATCACGGTGAGAGCATGGGCGAGCAGGGCTGGTTCTTTCAGCATGGGCAGTCGTCGACACCCGATCTCGCACGCGTACCGATGATCGTCGTGGCGCCCGGCGTCGCGCCGCGGCGCGAGCCGGCGTGGGTGAGCCACGTCGACGTCGCACCGACCGTGCTCGAGCTCGCGGGCCTGGCACCGCTGGAAGGCGCGACGGGCCGCTCGCTCGCGGGGCTGATCGAGTCGGGCGAGCCGCTCGGCGAGCGCGTGCTGTTCTGCGATACCGACGGCGAGTCGGCCGCCTACTTCCCGGGTGGCATCGTTCGCGCGATCCAGGGGGCCGCGTACTCGCGGCCGGGCGGTGAAGCGCAGGGCGCGACGAGATTCGAGGGCATGCGCGAGAAGGCACCGGGCGTCTGGCGGCCGCTGCCTGTCGACGAACATGTGCGCACGGTGCTCGAAGGCTATCTGGCGGCCGCCGCGCCGCTCGTGCCCGCCGGCGCGATGTCGCCCGAGCACGTCGAAGAGCTGCGCGCGCTCGGCTACATCGAGCCGGCGCCGGACGAGGCCGCCGCGCAGGCCCCCGAGTCGCCTCGATCCGAGGAGCCCTAGGTGTACAGAGATCTCAAGGTCATCGCGATCGCGCCCGTCCTCGACGAGGAGGTGAAGGTCCGCGAGGTCGTGCGCCGGGTGCCGCGCGACGTGGTCGACGAGGTGCTGGTCGTCGACGACGGCTCGACCGATCGCTCCGCCGATGTCGCACGCGAGCAGGGCGCCCGCGTCGTGTCCATGGGCTACGTCGCCGGCGTCGGTGCGGCGCTTCGCAGGGGCTACGAAGAGGCGGTGGCGGGTGGCTTCGACGTGGCGGTCGTGATGGCGGGCAACAACAAGGACTCGCCCGAGGAGATCCCGCTGCTGCTCGATCCGATCGCCGAGGGCCGGGCCGACTTCGTGCAGGGCTCGCGATTCCTGAAGCGAGATGCCCATTTCGGCGACATGCCCGCGTATCGCAAGATCGCGACGCGCATCCACCCGATCCTCTTCTCGATCGTCAGTGGCCGCCGCGTGACCGAATCGACGAACGGCTTCCGGGCGATCCGCTGCAGCGTGCTGCAGGACGAGCGCCTCGACCTCGACCAGCCCTGGCTCGACGAGTACGAGCTCGAGCCGTACCTCTATTACAAGGTGATTCGAATGGGTTATGCGACAGCGGAAGTGCCCGTCACGAAGATCTATCCCCCGAAAGCCATCGGACAGACGAAGATGAAGCCCCTGACCGGTTGGTGGTCCATGCTTCGGCCCCTCGTGTACCTTGGGCTCGGCATCAAGAGATAGGGCGCGTCGATGAGTCGAGAAGGCGGGGTTCGTGTCGCGGTGGTCGGTGCAGGCCACTGGGGACCGAACCTGATCAACAACTTCCAGAACAGCCGGCGAAGCCAGGTCTCGTGGGTCGTCGACCGAGACCAGGCGCGGCTCGAGCGCGTCCGCGAGCGCTTCCCCGACGTACAGACCACGGACGACTTCGACCGAGTCGTGCGCGACGATGGCGTGGACGCGATGGTGATCGCGACGCCGACCAGCACCCACTTCGATCTTGCGCACGCCGCGCTCGAGGCCGGCAAGCACGTGCTCGTCGAGAAGCCGCTCGCAGACTCTGCCGAGCGCTGCGAGGCGCTCTGTGAGCTCGCCGAGCGCGAGCGCCGCGTGCTCATGGTCGGCCACATCTTCGTCTACAACGATGCAGCCCGGCAGGTGAAGCAGATCATCGAGGCGGGCGGTCTGGGCCGCATCTACTACATCGCGATGAACCGCACGAACCTCGGTCCGATCCGCGTCGACGTGAACGCGGCTTGGGATCTCGCAGCCCACGACATCGCGCTGGCGAGCGACTGGCTCGGCAGCTGGCCCACCTCCGTCTCGGCAATGGGCGGCGCGTGGATCAACACCGGCATCGCCGATGCGGTGTTCGCGACGCTGCAGTACCCCGGCGACGTGCTCGTGAACCTGCATGCCTCGTGGCTGAACCCGCGCAAGGCGCGCGACATCACGGTGGTCGGCGACCAGCGCATGCTCACCTTCGACGACGTCAACCTCTCCGAGCCGCTCCGGATCTACGACAAGCAGGTGTCCGGCGAGCTGACCCAGGCGTCGTTCGTCGACACGTTCTCGTCGTTTCGCATGAGCGTGCGCGACGGCGACGTCTCGCTGCCTCGCGTAGCGATGGGTGAGCCGCTCAAGAACGAGTGCGAGCACTTCCTCGACTGCGTCTTCGAAGACAAGGCGCCGCGCTCGGGTGGGCCGGAGGGCCTCGCCGTGGTCCGCGTGCTCGAGGCGCTCTCGCAGAGCCTCGAGCAGCGCGGCGCCTCGGTCGCGACGGGGCTCTGAGTCGATGCCCATCCCCCTCGTCGATCTGCAGATCATGCACCGCGAGATCGAAGCGGAGGTGAATGAGGCGTTCGCCCGCATCATGTCGAGTGGCGCATTCGTGCTCGGCCCCGACGTCGCCGAGTTCGAGGCGGCGTTCGCGTCCTATTGCGGCGTCGCGCACTGTGTGGGCGTCGCCAACGGCACCGATGCCCTCGAGCTCGCCCTGCGCGCGCTCGACGTCGGCCCGGGCGGCGAGGTCGTGCTGCCCGCGAACACGTTCATCGCGACGGCGCTCGCCGTGGCGCGGGCAGGTGCCACGCCCGTGCTCGTCGACGCGCGCGAAGGTGACCTGCTGATCGACCCGGGCGCCGTCGAGTCCGCGATCACCGTGCGGACGCGCGCGATCGCCGCAGTCGATCTCTTCGGACAGGTCGCGCCCTTCGAGGCGCTCGCGAAGGTCGCCGAGGAGCGCGGTCTGGCGCTGGTCGAGGACGCCGCACAGAGTCAGGGCGCCCGGCGCGACGGAAGGCCGGCCGGCTCGTTCGGCGACGTGGCCGGGACGAGCTTCTACCCGGGCAAGAACCTGGGCGCCTATGGCGACGGCGGCGCGGTGACGACGAATCGCGACGACGTCGCCGACCGGATCCGCCGACTTCGCAACTACGGCAGCGAGGTCAAGTACCACCATCCCGAGACGGGCTTCAACTCGCGGCTCGACACGCTGCAGGCCGCGGTGCTGAACGCCAAGCTCGCGCGCCTCGACGACTGGAACGCCCAGCGCCGCGCGGCGGCGGCGCGCTACGACGAACGCCTCGGCGACGTCGCCGACCTGCGCCTGCCGGTCACCGACGCGCGCAACGAGCCCGTCTGGCACATCTACCAGGTGCGCATCCCTCGCCGGGACGACGTGCTCGAGAAGCTCCACGCCGCGGGCATCGGCGCGGGCATCCACTACCCCGTCCCGATCCATCTGCAGGGCGCGTTCGCCTCCCTCGGTCTCGGCGAGGGGAGCTTCCCCGTGTCCGAGGCGGCGGCCCGCGAGATGATCTCGCTGCCGATCTTTCCCGGCATCACCGAGGGCCAGCAGGACCAGGTGGTGGACGCCCTGCGCGCCGCCCTGTGACGGACGGAGCTCGGGGTGCCGCCACTGCGCACGGCCCTGTGACGGACGGTGCTCCGGGTGCGGCGGCGACCGACGGTCCTGTCACGCACGACGCTCCGGCAGCAGCCGAGGCCATGACGCGCTCGAAACGGGTGCTCTGGCTGCTCCCGGTGCTCGCCGCCGCCGGGCTCGTCCTGCTGCTCCGCGCGATCGGCTTCGAGTACGTCTTCATCGACGGCGACGTCGTGTTCCCGCCCGCCGATCCCCAATACCACCTGCGCCGCGGCGTGCAGGTCTTCGAGCGCTTCCCCGACGTCCTGCTCTTCGATACCTACATCAATCATCCGGGCGGGGCGTCGATCCCGTGGCCGCCGCTCTACGACGTCGTGATGGGCGCCGTCCCGAAGCTCTCGGGTGCCGGCGAGCATGGCTTCGAGGTCTTCGCTGCGTGGCTCAGCCCGTTGTGTGCGCTCCTCGCGTGCGTGCCGATCGCGCTCGTGGCGCGGCGTGTGTCCGGTGAGTCCGGTCCGCGTGTGCCCGCGCTCGCGATCGCGATCTTCGCCACCGTTCCGCTGCTCGTGAACTATGGGCGCGTCGGCATGGCGGATCATCACGCCGCGGTGTCGATGGTCGGGGCGTGGATGCTGCTCTGCTGCGTGGCCCAGGTCGACCCCGATCTCACGAGGCGCGGCGCTCTGCGCTGGATGGCTGCGCACGTCGTCGTGCGCCTCGCCATGCTGCTGACATGGCATGGCAGCCTGCTGTACCTCGGGCTGGCCGAGGGCAGCCTCGCGCTCTTCTTCGTCGTGACGGGCCGCCGCTCTCTGGCGCGCCACCAGGCGATCGGCGCGGCGGTCACGGCCGCGGCGCTGGTGCCGATCCTCGCGGTCATGCCGACGCCGCTCGGTGGCGCCTGGTCGGCGATCGCGCTCTCGCGCCTGCACGCCCTCGCGATGGTGGCGGTTGCGGTCGTGCTCGCGGTCGGGGTCGTCGCCACGCGCCGCGCGTCGCTCGACACGATCCCCGCTCGGCTCGGCGTGCTCGCCGCAGCGGCGCTGGTGTTCGTGGTGGCCGTCCTCATGCTGCCCGGTCCGCGGGAGGGGCTCGGGCTCGCGTTCGAGTTCCTCACGATGAGCGACGACGTCGGGCATCTGACGGGCGAGCAGCTGCCGATCTTCGACCTGGGTGGCCGGAGCGCGATGAAGCCGTTCGCGCTCATCTGGAGCTGGTGGGCGCCACTCATTCCGCTCGCACCGGTCGGTGTCGCGCTCGCCGCGCGGCGAAGCCCGGCAGGCAGCCCGGCGCGCGCCGGCGCTTGGATGCTCTTCGTCTGGTCGGCGGTCTTCGGTGCGCTCGCGATCGTGCAGCGCCGCTACGGCAACGACTTCGGTCCCTCGGCGGGCGTCGCCTTCGCGCTGGGCTTCACGTGGCTGGGCGATGTGCTCGCGGCGCGCGTCGCGTCCGGCCGCGCGCGGCATCGCGTGTCGACGGCGCTCGCAACGTTGCTGGTCGTCGTGACGGCCTGGCCCGCGCTCGCGCGCGTGCACGGCCCGCGAGCACAGGGGAGCCTCGCAGCGTGGCGAGGCGATCCGGTGGTGATCGCTCGAACGCATTGGGGGATCGCGGTCACGCTCGCGCGCTTCCTGCGTGAGGTGCGACTGCACACGCCCGAGACATCCGGCTTCCACGACGACGACGCGCGGCCGGAGTACGGCGTGATCGCGCATCCGAACCTCGGGCACGCGATCCAGTACGAGGCTCGCCGGCCCACGGCGACCGATCCGTTCTGGGCCTACATCGGCCGTGAGAACTGGGCGCTCACGGCGCGCTTCATCGCAACGCGGAACGAAGCGGAGGCGCTCGCATTGGCCAAGCGGCTCGAGGGCCGGTACGTCGTCACGATGCCGCAGCTGCCGCCCGGCTCGGTGATGCAGCGCCTCCACGATCGCGATGGCACGGCCGCGGGGGCGGCGCCCGCGCTGTCGCATTTCCGGCTGATCCTCGAGGCGCCGGCCGGTGCGCCCGCGCTCGGCGACGTGTTCGACGAGACAGCGCGTCGGCCCGGCCCGCCCTACAAGCTCTTCGAGATCGTGCCGGGCGCCGAGCTCGTCTTCGAATGCCTGCCCGATGCACGGGCCCATGCCCGCGCGGTCGTGCGGATCGGCACGCGCGAGCTCGTTTGGCAGACCTCGGCGCTCGCGGACGCGGAGGGCCGGGTCCGCATGCGCGTTCCGTACCCTGCAGGCGTGGGGGTGATGGCGACGAAGGCGGGCGCCTTCGCTCCGAAGGCGCTCGGCCTGCGTTGCGGGGATCGCCGCTGGCGCGTGGCCGTGCCCGAGAAGGCGGTGCGCGAGGGGCTCGTCGTGGAGGCCCACCCGCCTCCGCGTACCGAGGCGCCGCCTGCGGCCTGAGCCGAGCGCCGCCCCATCACTCCACGCGGAAGCGGCCGTCGAAGACGAGCACGTGGGGCCGTCGAATGCGGATGTCGTGGAAGGCGGGCTCGCCGGCGCCGTCGCGATGGGTCTCGATCTCGAGGCCATTCTCCCGGGCGTACTCGAGCAGCCGAGGGCCGACCCCGAAGAGGTCGTAGCCCGCGTCGTGCACGAGGTAGTGCGTCGAAGCATCCCCTCGATTTCCCCACGCGCGGCCGGAGCGCAGCGCCGCCGGGATCTCCCAGATGGCCTCGCGCAGGGTCGCGGTGCGCGTCAGGAAGAGCAGTGGCTCGTGGAAGCCCCAATCGAGGCTGATGGCCTCGCCGCCCTCGCGTTCGAGCCCGTCGGCGACGTCGGCGATCGCCCGCGTCCAGCGGCCCCGACCCCCCGTCTCGTCGATGAGCGCCCGCGTGCCCGCGATCGAGCCGACGCCACCCGCCACCACGAAGCCGATGGCGACCGAGACGAGCGCGCGCGCGAAGATCGCGCGCCGCGGGTCGCGCCACGGACGCATGAACAGGTCGGTGACGGCAACGGCGATGACCGCGTGCCAGAGCGGGAACGCGTTCAGCTGATGGTGCGCGCGCACGGCGCCGGGGAGCGCGAGCATCGCGATCGTGACCAGAAGGGTCGTCGCGAGCAGCCACGCGCGAAGCGCGACCTCGGTCTTCGCCGCCGGGTCGCTGCGTCGCCTCAGGGTCTCGACGACCAGCAGCACGAAGCTGCCGATCGCACCACCGAGCAGCGCGGTCGGCTCGGCGCGCACGTCTCCGGCGCGCTCGAAGACGCCACCGACCTCCATCAAGCGATGGAAGCGCGTGCCGTCGAGGGTCTGCACGACGAGCCAGAAGCGCTCGGCGAGGTCGCCGCGGTCCGCGATCGCCTCGCCGGTCGAGAAGAGCGCGCCGATGCTGGTCCACATCGGGGCGGATGCGAGCAGCAGCAAGCCCGCACCCGCGACCACCGCGGGGCGGTGGTCGCGAAGTGCATCGACGACGAGGTCGCGGCGGCAGGCGAGCAGCGCGACGCCGGCGCATGCGAGCACGATCGCGAAGTCGGCGCGGCTGTAGATGCCGAGCCCGAACGCCAGCCCCGCGAGCCCGGCCCACGTGATCTGCGCGATGCCGCTCGAGCGCCACGCGGCCAGCAGCGCGCACGCCCCGGCCGCGCGGCAGAGCAGGTTCGTCGTGAAGGGGCCCCACTCGTACTGCGAGAGGAAGAAGAAGGTCGGGTCGCTCACCGCGAGCAGCGCCATCACGATCGCGGCGGCGCCGCCGAAGAGCGCGGCGACCCAGCGCATGGCGAGGCCCAGCGCCAGCAGGGCGATCGCGCACGTCGTCACGCGGAGGACACGCGGGCTCGCGCCGAACACCGCGAAGGCGGGGATCGTGAGCTGGCTCTTCAGCGAGCCCAGATACGCAGCGTTGTGGGTCGGGAACGGACGCCCGAAGAGCTCCACGGTGCGCACGCTTGCGGGATGCACACTCGGCCGCGACACGTCGACGAAGTCGCGCGCCTGCTGCGCCATGAACGCCTCGTCGTAGTAGAGCCCGAGCTTCGGGGCGTCGGCGGCGGCGAGCGACAGGACGATCGCGGCGAGCGCCCCCCAGGCGATGGCCACCCACCAGGTGGATACCTGCGTTCCGCTGGCTTCGGCGCTCGATGCGTCGCCGGTCGGGGCCATCAGTACGGCACGACCGAGAGCCGGGCGACGAAGTGCAGGCCGCGGTCGAAGAGGAGGCTCGCGGGGAAGGGGTAGAGGCCGAGACGGCCGCGCCAGGTCTCGATCTCGAGCCCGGCGTCCAGGAAGGCGCTGCGCCACTCGCGTTCGGACCAGTAGTCGTAGGGGAGGGCGACGCCGTGGCGCGCGTTGCCGACGCGGTCCATGAAGCGCAGCGTCGGGCCGGCGAGCGGGCCGTCGCGGGTGTGATCCTTCAGCAGCACGAAGCGCCTCGCCACGCGCTTCGCCTCCGCGAGCAGCCGTGCCTGGTGGTCGGTGTGGTGCAGTACGTCGACGAAGAGCACGACGTCGAAGGCGTCGTCTTCGACGGGCAGATGCGCGCCGTCGAAGGACTCGACCGGGATCGCGGCGTCATCGCGCACGAGCACGTCGAGGCCGCGCACCGTGATGCCGGGCCGCGCGTCCATGAGCGCTCGGGCGAGCTTGCCGTCGCCGCAGCCGACGTCGAGCACGGCTGCGCCGTCGGGGACGAGCGGCCCGGCATCACGGTGCGCGGCCTCGACGTGCTCGTGCGCGATGACGCCGCGATCCCGGTCGAG
>CAYYSY010000330.1:0-19772 GCA_964474355.1 uncultured Spirochaetaceae bacterium
ATCTCGGGGCGGGTCTCGTTCATGAAGGCGTGGCCCGCGTCCGCGTAGCGCACGATCTCGACTTCGTGCGCCGCCTTCGGCAGCGCCGCCTCGAGCGCATCGACGTCATCGCCCGGAATGAACGTGTCCTGCTCGCCGAAGAACGCGACCAGCGGGCAACGAAGATCCGGCGCCGCCTCGAGGGGCGAGCGCGGCTTGCGCGCCAGGTCGCGCCCGTCGCCGTCAGCGAGCATGCCGTGGTCGTACGAGAGCATCCCGTAGAACGGGGCCGCCGCCGCGAGCCCCTCGACCTCGCAGGCAGCGAGCAGCGCGTACATGCCGCCCATGCAGACGCCGGTCACGCCGATGCGACCCGCGACGACGTCGTCCCGGGCTTCGAGCGCCGCGACGCCGCGAGCGACGTCGGCCAGCACGTCGGGGTCGGAGAGCCCACGGATGAACGCGCCCGGGTCACCGCCAGGCCCCTCATCGAGATCGCGATAGAAGTCGACGGCGAGCACGACGAAGCCGGCGTCGGCCAGCCGGTCGCCGAGCTGCTCGCTGTGAGGGGACGGGCCCCAGACGTCGTGGATGAATACGACGCCCGGGTGCGGCCCGGAGACGTCCGGCCGGCTCAGCCGGCCGAGCTCGCTGGCTTCGGCGATCGCCAGTGCCTTCGCCTCAGTAGTGCTTCACGGCGTCGACGAGCTCCAGCACCACCTTCTTGGCATCACCGAAGATCATCTTGGTGTTGTCCTTGAAGAAGAGCGGGTTCTGGATGCCGGCGAAGCCCGGGTTCATCGAGCGCTTGATCACGAACACGTTCTGCGACTTGTCGACCTCGAGGATCGGCATGCCGTAGATCGGGCTGCTCTCGTCCTCGCGCGCCGCCGGGTTCACCACGTCGTTGGCGCCGAGCACCAGCGCCACGTCGGTCTCGGGGAACTCGGGGTTGATGTCGTCCATCTCGACGAGCTGCTCGTACGGGACATCGGCCTCGGCGAGCAGCACGTTCATGTGACCCGGCATGCGGCCTGCGACCGGGTGGATCGCGAACTTGCACTTGATGCCCTTCTCCTCGAGCACCTCGGTCAGCTCCCGCACCGCGTGCTGGGCCTGGGCGACGGCCATGCCGTAGCCGGGCACCACGACGCAGGTGCGCGCGTTCGAGAAGATGACCGCCGCGTCGATGGGCGTGTAGGCCATGGCCGTGCCCTGATCGGCGCCGCTCGCGGCGGCCGAGGCGTCCTGGCTGCCGAAGGCGCCGAAGAGCACGTTGCCGAGCGAGCGGTTCATCGCCACGCACATGATGTTGGTGAGGATGAGGCCCGAGGCACCGACCAGCGAGCCCGAGATGACGAGCGCGCTGTTGTCGAGCACGAAGCCCGCAGCACACGCGGCGAGACCAGAATACGAGTTCAACAACGCGATCACGACGGGCATGTCGGCGCCGCCGATCGGGATCGTGAGCAGCACGCCCATGAGCAACGCGAGACCGGCGAGAGCGTAGAGCCAGGTGAGGTTGGTCGGATCCAGCGCCGCCATGACGGCCACTGCGAGGGTGCCGAGCGCGAACACGAAGTTCGACGGCTGCTGCAGCGGATACACCATCGCCGACGTGTTCATGATCTCCTGCAGCTTGCCGAAGGCGATCAGCGAGCCGGTGAGCGTGATCGAACCGATCAGCACGGCCGCGACGATGGCCGCAGGCCCGATTCCGGTGGGGGCGACGCCCGTCTGGGCCGCCTTCAACACCTCGGCGCCCGCGACGAGCGCCGACGCAGCACCACCGAGACCATTGAGCAGCGCCACCATCTGGGGCATGCCGGTCATCGCCACGCGCAGCGCGGCGACAGCACCGAGCCCGCCGCCGACTCCGATGCCCGCGAGCACGAGCGGATAGCTCACGACCTTCTGGTAGAGGAGCGTCGCGACGATCGCGATCAGCATGCCGACGGCCGCGAGCGTATTGCCCATGACGGCCGTCTTGGGCGACGACAGGCCGCGCAGGCCGAAGATGAAGAGGACGGCCGCCGCGAGGTAGCCCGCCTGGATGAGCGTCAGATTCTCGGCCATGACTACTTCTTCTTCCCCTTGAACATGGCCAGCATGCGGTTTGTGACGAGGAATCCGCCCACCACGTTGAAGGAGGCGAAGACGATGGCGATGAAGCCGAGCACGACGCCCATCTGGGGATATGTGGGATCGCCGGCGGCGAGGATCGCGCCCACCACCGAGATGCCCGAGATCGCATTGGAGCCCGACATGAGGGGCGTGTGCAGCAGCGGCGGCACCTTCGCGATGACCTCGACGCCGACGAAGAGCGCCAGGACGAAGATGGTGAGGGCCGCAATGGCCGGGGCTTCGAGCATCAGTCGCTCCCCTCTCTACTGGCCGTCGGCCGAGGCCGCAGGCGCTTCCGATTCGGCCGGCGCGGGCGGCGGCGAAGGCATGGTTCCACCGAGGCGCTCGCTCACGACCTTGCCGTCATGGCTGAGGAGCGTGCCGGTCGTGATCTCGTCGGCGAAGTCGAACTGGATGGCGCCGTCCTCGACGAGGTGCTCGAGGAGGGTCGTCAGGTTCTTGGCGTACATCTGCGAGGCGTGGGCCGGGATTTCGCTCGCCAGGTTCGTGCGGCCGATGACGGTCACGCCGTGCACGACCGCGTCTTCGTCGGCCCGGGTCACGGCCACGTTGCCGCCCTTCTCGGCGGCGAGGTCGACGATCACCGATCCCGGTCGCATGGCTTTGACCGCATCCTCTTCGATGAGGCGCGGCGCGGACTGACCGGGGACGAGCGCCGTGGTGATCACCACGTCGGCGCGCGAGACGTGCTCACCGAGCAGCTGCCGCTGCTTCGCGTAGAACTCCTCGCTCTGGGCCTTGGCGTAGCCGCCGGCGTCCTCGCTGCCCTCGGTGTCGAGGTCGAGCTCGACGAACTGAGCGCCGAGGCTCTCGACCTGCTCCTTCACCACGGGGCGGGTGTCGTAGCCGAACGTGCGCGCGCCGAGGCGCTTGGCCGTGCCGAGCGCCTGCAGGCCGGCCACGCCGACGCCGACGACGAGCACTCGCGCGGGCTGCAGGGTGCCGGCCGCCGTCACGAGCATCGGGAAGATGCGCGGCAGGGCCGAGGCGGCGAGCAGTACGGCGCGATAGCCCGAGATCGTGCTCTGGCTCGAGAGCGCATCCATCGACTGAGCCCGCGTGATGCGCGGCATCATCTCCATCGAGAACGCCGACACGCCCTGAGTGGCGAGCTTGTCCGCGAGCTCCGGCATGTCGAGGGGCTTGAGGAAGCAGATGAGCGACGCGCCCGACTTCAGGCCCGAGATCTCCGTGTCGCTCGGCGGCTGCACCTTCAACACCAGGTCCGCGGAGAGCGCGGTCGCGTTGTCGACGATGTGGGCGCCGGCCTCGACGTAGGCCTCGTCCTCGAAGCCCGCCTCGGCTCCGGCACCGGCCTCGACGTGAACCTCCGCGCCGAGCGCGGCCGTCGCCTTGAGCGCGTCGGGCACCAGTGCGACCCGGCGCTCGCCGGGCGCGGTCTCCTTCGGTACTCCAATCTTCAAGAGCTTGCTCCGAGCTGGGATGAGGGCGCACGGGCGCGCCGGGGGGGGCCTCGATTCACCCTTTGGGGCGCAGGCCGGGGCCGGGTTTGTAACCTGATCCGAGAATCATGGCAATCGGGTCGCGCGAGCCGGAAACCCGTAGCATTGCTGGCGCGTCCCACCGTGGAGGGGTCGGCTCGATCTCGAGTCGAGAATTCCCAAGGGGAAACCCAAGCATGAGCGTCCCGAGTGCACGGCGCGGCGCGAAGTCGACACACCAGCGGACCTCCGGGACGCTCCTGCGCCGCGCTGCGGCGATCGCGGCGCTCGCCGCCGCCTTCGGCACGCTCGCCACCTCACCCGCACGCGCAGAAGCGTTCGACCGGGCGGGCTGGGCGAAGTGGCTCCAGACGCACACGCGTCGGGTAGACGACATGGCCGGGACGCGCATCGACTACGCCTCCCTGAGGAAGGATCCCGACTGGCGCGCCTTCGTCGACTCGCTCGCGCAGGCGAAGCCGCCGCGCAATCGAAGCGCGCGCATGGCGTTCTGGATCGACGTCTACAACGTCCTCGCCATCGACACGGTCGTGCGTCACTGGCCGGTCGACAGCATCAAGGACGCCGGCTCGTTCTTCCGCCCGGTCTGGGGCATGGATGCAGGAACGGTCGGGGGCCGGGTCGTCACCCTGCACGAGATCGAGCACGAGATCCTTCGGCCGATGGGCGACCCGCGGATCCACATGGCGATCGTCTGCGCGTCCACCTCGTGTCCGTCGCTCGCGCGCGAGCCCTTCGACCCCGCCCGGCTCGACGCGCAGCTCGACGCGGCGGTGCGACGCTTCCTCGCCGATCCGCGCAAGGGGATGTCGATCGATCGCCTGTCGGGGACCGTGACTCTCAGTCGGATCTTCGACTGGTTCGACGAGGACTTCGACGACGAGGACGGTGTGCGCGGCTTCGTCTCGTCGCACATCGAGCACATGGAGTCGATCCCGAGCGCCGACCTCGGCTGGCTCTGCTGCACGCGCTCGAAGATCCGCATCCGCTACTTCGACTACGACTGGCGGGTGAACGCGGTCGAGCGTTGATCCCCGGACGATGGCCGGCGGGCCAACGCGGTCGAGCGCTGATCCCCGGACGATGGCCGGCGGGCGAACGCGGTCGAGCGCTGAGCGCGGCGTCGCCGGTGGATGCGGGCTAGACTCGCGCGCCGCCCGCGCCCTCCGCACGCCCCTCTCAGCCAGCTGGAGCGCGTTCGGCGCCCCACCCCTTCCTCATCTCGGAGCACCCCGTGAGCGACGCCCCGCGCATCATCCGCAAGAAGACCGGCAACTTCCTCGAGGACTTCCGCCCCGGACAGACCTTTCGCCACAAGGGCGGCAAGACGATCACCGAGGGCCTCTTCACGCTCTTCACCGACTTCTCGATGGCCACGAACCCGCTCTGCAAGAACGCGCGCTACGCGCGTGTGTACGGGTACGAGGGCCTCGTCTGCCCCCCCGGCCTCGTGATGCTCGTGGCGTTCAGCCAGACCGTCGAGGACATCTCGGAGAACGCGCGCGCGAACCTCGAGTACATCGACATGCGCTACGGGGCGCCGGTCTACGTGGGCGACACCCTCGAGGTCGAGACGAAGGTGCTCGGCGTGCGCACGTCTTCGAGCCGGCCGAACCTCGGCATCGTGCACGTGCAGTCGATCGCGCGGAAGAACGTCGGGCAGGCCGACGAAGCCATCGCCATGGCCTGGCAGCGCAAGGTGCAGGTCTACAAGGACGACGAGTCGATCGAGGTCGAGAGCTTCCAGGTCGATCCCGACCCCGTCGACTGCGACCTCTGGCTGCCGGCCTACGACGCCAGCGCCGACTACAAGGGGCTCGCCCACCTCTCGAGCAAGGACAGCTACTTCGAGGACCTCGAGCCCGGCACCCGCATCGAGCACAGCCGCGGCCGCACCGTGACCGACGAGCACATCGCGCTGACGGGCATCCTCGACAACACGAGCCAGGTGCACTGCAACCAGTTCATGATCGACCTCGACCCCGAGCGCTACGTCGGCGGTCAGCTGATCATCTTCGGTGGCATCCCCTTCGTGCTCTGCCTCGGTATCTCGGGCCCCGACGTCGGCGACAACTCGCTGGGCGATCTCGTCTACACGACGGGCAAGCACACCGCCCCGTTGCAGGCGGGCGACACGGTCTTTGCCGCGACGGAGGTCCTCGGCAAGGAGGACCACCCGGACCGCGAGGACCTCGGGATCGTGAGCACGCGCCTGCTCGGGCACAAGTTCGTGCGCGACGAGGGGGTGGAGCACGACGATGCGCCGGCCGGCTGGAAGAAGGTCACGATCTTCGACCTGGAGCGCTCCGTCGTGGTGAAGCGCCGGTCCCACTACGCCTAGCGGTCGCTGGCGGCGGCCAGCCTCAGAACTGCATCAGCACCAGCGCGGCGCGGCCCGTCGAAGTCGCCAGGTCGAAGAGCCAGCCGTCGGCGAGCTCGGCGTCGTAGTCGGGCGTGCCGAGCTCGGCCTGGACGCCCGTGCGCTCGAGCGCGCTGATCGCGTTGCCCGCGAGGACGTTCAGGAACTCACCCACACCGTCGAGCATCAGCTCGCGGTCGAGCTTCTCCACCGCGATGCCCGACGTGCCCGAGGCGAGCGCCGACACGAAGTCGCTGTCGCCGATCAGGGTCACGTCGAGGCCGCGGTGGGCGTGGATCGGGAGCGACACGCGGTGTGTCAGCGAGGGCGCCTCGCCCAGCACCTGGGCGTCGCCCACCTTCACATTCAGGCGGGCGACCCGCATGCAGAACTTCGGCAGCAGGTCGAGCACGTACGGCGCGACCCGATTGTTGACGAGCTGGTCGGGCAGCTGCGCCATCGCACCGATCTCGTACTGGGCCTGGTCGGCCTTGAACGTGTCGAGCATCGGGGCGAGGCGCTCGGTCTTCAGGTGACCGAGGTGGACGAGGGCCTCGCCGATCATCAGCCGCCGCTCGCGCTGCATCCGCAACACCTCGACGAGCTGCTCGGCGCTCAGCAGGCCGAGCTCGACGGCGAGGTCACCGAAGGGGCGGTCGTTGCCGCGCTGGGCGTGGTTCACGCTCGCGACGTCGGCCTCGCTCATCATCGACTCTTCGACGGCGATCTCACCGAGGCTGCGGTTCGTCTGGCCGAGCAGGTCGAGCGCCGCGCGCACGTGACCGGCGTCGACCTCGCCCTGCTCGATCAGGAACTGGCCGAAGAACTTGACGCTCATGAGCTGCTCCCCGCTTTGCCGGAGGCGATCTCGGCGCGGTGGCCATCCCGTTGCTCGAAGGCGCTCCTCATGCGGACGCCTCCTGGCCGAGGCTCGCGCGCACGCTCACGACCAGACACTCGAGGATGCGGTCGTCGAGGGGCTTGCCGATCACCTGCACCGCACCGAGCCGGAAGCACTCCTCGGCGCGGCTTGCGGTGCCACCCACGCTAGAGAGCATCGCGACCTGGACGCCGGGGTGATTGGTGCGGATCACGCGCAGGGCCGCCATCCCGTCCATGCCGGGCATGACGATGTCCATGAGCACGAGGTCGGGGTGCAGCTCGCTCACCATCCGGATCGCTTCGCCACCGTCGCGGGCGACGCCGACGACGTTCACGCCGTCGACCTCGGAGAGCAGCCCTTCGAGCTGCGCCAGCACGCTGCGGCTGTCGTCTACCAGAAGAATCGTGAGTTGATCGGCCACTTGTCCCCCTCCGCCCGTTCTGTCGTGCATCGACCTGCGGCTGCCGAGGGTTGAGGGCGAACTGCGACGGGCGCTGCGCGGCGGCCGACGCCGCGCAGCGGTCTTCGGCGCACGGCTCGATGTTGCCGGTCGGCTGCCGGCGCGTGATTCATGGCGCCGCTTCGGCGCGTGCCTTGCGAGGCGATCGAGCGCGGCTCCGCGCGGAGCCGCGCGCCACCCCCGCAGCGCCGCGTGGCGCTGCGCGCTGCTTGCTGCCTACCCGCAAAGACAATAGAGTTGCCGCGCCTCGGGGCCCGACAGGGCGCCGGGCGACGGCCCCCCGCGCAGAGCCTCCGAAGCCGTCCCGTTGCTCCCTACGCCCCTTCGACGAAACGGGGAGCAGGCGCGGGACGCGCCCGACGGCCGGCCTCGGCCGGGGAGCCGGATCCGCGGCGCACGCCGCTCCGATTCGACCCGCCGCACTCTCCGCAGCAGAAGAGCGCGGCCAGGAAGGCTCCCGATGCGATTCTACGAGTACGAGTCGAAGGCGCTGTTCCGGCGCCACGGCATGCCGCTGGGCGAGGGCCGGGTGGTGCACACCGCGGACGAGGCCGCCGACGCCTTCAAGGCCATCGACGGCCCGGTGGTGCTGAAGAGCCAGGTGCTCTCGGGCGGGCGCATGAAGGCCGGCGCCGTCAAGTTCGCCGACACCGCCGACGAGGCCCGCGCCGACTTCGAGACGATCCTCCCCATCGTCGTGAACGGCGAGAAGGCGCGTTCGATCCTCGTCGAGTCGAAGAGCACCGTCGCACAGGAGTACTTCGTCGCGATCACCTGGGACGGCCGCGCGAAGAAGCCCGTGCTCGTCTTCAGCGACATGGGCGGCATCGACATCGAGGAGGTCGCGGAGACCCATCCCGATCACGTCTCGAAGACGCACTTCTCGTCGATCCTGCCGCTCTCGCCGCGCATCGCGAAGGAGGCGATCGGCGCGACGGGCGTGACGGGGCCGGCGCTCAACAAGCTGACGCCCATCGTATTCGAGCTGATGAAGATCTTCCTCGAGTACGACCTGCCCCTCGCCGAGCTCACCCCCCTCCCCCGCCTCGAAGACGGCCGCTTCATCGTGCTCGACGGTCACATCGACATGGAGGCCGAGGCGCGCGGGCGACACGAGAAGCTGCTCGGCGAGCTCGGCATCGGCTACGAGGAGACGCGCCAGGCGCGCCCTCCGACCGAGTTCGAGCTCGAGGGCGCGCGGGTGAACGCCGCCGACCACCGCGGCGTGGCCGGCAACGTCGTCGAGTTCGACGGCAACCTCGGGCTGGTGATCGGCGCTGGTGGCGGCTCGCTGACCCTCTTCGATGCGGTCCGCAATCACGGCGGCAAGCCGGCCAACTACTGCGAGATCGGCGGCAACCCCTCGGTGGGCAAGGCCAAGAACCTCACCAAGCTGATCCTCTCCAAGCCCGGCGTCGAGAAGATCGCCGTCATGATGAACGTCGTCTCCAACACGCGCGTCGACATCGTCGCGCGCGGCGTGATCAAGGGCTGCCTCGAGGCGGGCAAGGACCCGGCGGAGACCATCGCGATCTTCCGCATCCCGGGCGCCTGGGAGGACGAGGGGTTCAAGATCCTCGCGAAGTACGGCGTCGACTACTGCGACCGCAGCGTTTCGATGTACGAGGCTGCGGGTCGCGCCGTGGCGAAGATGTCCTGAGCCGGCACGAGAAGAACGGGAGACGAAGATGTCCATCCTCATCACCAAGGACACCCGGTTCATCGTGCAGGGCATCACCGGCCGCGAGGCCGTGAACCTGACGCGCGAGAACCTCGACTACGGCGCCAAGATCGTTGGCGGCGTGACGCCCGGCCGAGCGGGCCGCGACATCTACGGCGTGCAGGTCTACGACTGTGTGCGCGACGTCGTCGAGGCGCAGGGCCAGATGGAAGGCTCGATCGTCTCGGTGCCGCCGAATTTCGTGAAGGACGCCGTCTTCGAGGCGATCGAGAACGGCATCGAGCTGATCGTGGTCGTGACCGAGAACGTGCCCCGCCGCGAGGTCGCGCAATGCGTCGAGCTCGCCGAGCTCCGCGGCGCCCGCATCATCGGCCCGAACTGCCTCGGCATCATCTCGCCCGACGAGGCGAAGATGGGCGGCGTCGGTGGCCCGGCCGCGAACACGCGTCAGGCCTACACAAAGGGCAACATCGGCGTCATGAGCCGCTCGGGTGGCATGACGACCGAAATCGCGTCGACGCTGACCGCCGCGGGCCTGGGGCAGTCGACCTGCGTGTCGATCGGCGGCGACGCCATCGTCGGCACGACCTACGCAGAGCTGATGCCCTACTTCGAGGCCGACCCGGATACGAAGGCGATCGCCATCTACTCCGAGCCCGGCGGACGCATGGAGGCGGAGCTGGCCGAGTGGGTCAAGGCGAACAAGAGCCGCCTGCCCATCGTGGCCTTCATGGCCGGCCGCTTCATGGACGAGATGAAGGGCATGCGCTTCGGCCATGCCGGGACGATCGTCGAGGGCAAAGAGGACACGACGGCGGAGAAGATCAAGCGCATGGAGGCGGCGGGCATCAGCGTCGCCGAGCGCATCGAAGAGATCCCGGCGCTGCTGCAGAAGCGCCTGGCGGAGGTCGGGTAGTGTCCCCTTGCAGGATTCTCGCGTCGGGACAGCGACGCCTCCGGCTCGACACGCAGCGCACCGAGAGCGCGTCTGCGGGTCGCTCGCAAGGCGCGCGAGTGAGGCATAGCCGTTGCTACGGCGATCGAGTGGTACGCAGAGAGCGACCCGCAGACGCGCTCGAATGCAGCGAGAATCCTGGAAGGGGACACTGACATGCCCGGTGAATTCATCGACGTGAAGGTCGACGCGGCCGTTGCCAAGGACGCCGAGATCGCAGCCAAGCTCGAAGAGGTCTGCCCGGTTTCGATCTTCGAGGCGAGCGAGGCGGGCGTGAAGATCTCCGAAGACCACCTCGACGAGTGCGTGCTCTGCGACCTCTGCCTCGAAGCCGCGCCCAAGGGCAGCGTCCAGGTCATCAAGCTCTACGAATAGATTCATCGCGGCGCGCGCCGCGCCTCACTCCTGCACCCCGGAGACATCCCCATGCGAAGTGCCAAGGACTTCTTCCAGCCCCTCGCCCTCGGCGCCCCCGAGCCCGTGCGCGAGATCCCCGTGCTCCCCTCGCGCATGATCCACTTCTTCGACCCCAGCAACGAGAAGATGGCGGCGAAGATCCCGGACATGGCGAAGAAGTGCGACGTGCTCCTCGGCAACCTCGAGGACGCCGTCTCGTCGGACAACAAGATCGCCGCGCGCGAGGGCCTCATCAGGGTCGCCAACGCGACCGACTTCGGCTCATGCCAGCTGTGGACGCGCATCAACAGCCTCGACAGCCCGTGGATGCTCGACGACCTGACACAGCTCGTGACCGCGATCGGCGACAAGCTCGACGTGATCATGGTCCCGAAGGTCGAAGGCGCCTGGGACATCCACTACGTCGACCGGCTGCTGGCTCAGCTCGAGGCGAAGGAAGGCCTTTCGAAGCCCCTGCTCGTGCACGCGATTCTCGAGACCGCGCTCGGCGTCGCGAACGTCGAGGAGATCTGCAGCGCGAGCCCCCGCATGCAGGGCCTCTCTCTCGGCCCCGCCGACCTCGCCGCGAGCCGGCGCATGAAGACCACCCGCGTGGGCGGCGGCCATCCCGGCTACATCGTCCGCGAGGACCCGCCCGGCGGCGACATCGAAGCGCAGCGAAGCACCGCACAGCAGGATCTCTGGCACTACACCATGGCCCGCATGGTCGATGCCTGCGCCGCCAACGGCATCCTCCCCTACTACGGCCCCTTCGGCGACATCAAGGACACCGTGGCCTGCGAGGACCAGTTCCGAAACGCGTTCCTCATGGGCTGCGTCGGCGCCTGGAGCCTGCACCCCGTGCAGATCGACATCGCGAAGAAGGTCTTCAGCCCTCCGGTGGACGAGGTGAAGTGGGCGCGCAAGGTCATCCGTGAGATGGGCGACGGCACGGGCGCGGTCATGATCGACGGCAAGATGCAGGACGACGCCACCGTCAAGCAGTGCCGCGTCATGGTCGAGCTCGCCGACCTCTACGCGAAGGCCGACCCCGAGCTCGCTGCCGCCTACGGCGAGGACTGAGCCGAGGAGCGCCATGCCCCGAGTCACCGCCAACGGCATCGAAATCGAGTACGAGACCCGTGGCGACCCCGGCGGCCGGCCGCTGTTGCTGCTTCGGGGGCTCGGCACCCAGCTGATCCAGTGGCCGGGCGGACTGCTCGAGCGGCTCGTTGCCGACGGCCACTACGTGATCTCGCCCGACAATCGCGACGTCGGCCTGTCGACGCACCTCGATGGCGCGCCGACGCCGTCGATTGCCGAGGTCATGCAGCGCATCGCAGCGGGTGACGATCCGGGCGTCGCGTATCGCATCCACGACATGGCGGCAGACCACGCCGGACTCCTCGACGCGATCGGCGTCGAGGCGGCCCATGTCTGCGGTATGTCTCTGGGCGGCGCGGTCGCACAGCAGTTCGCCATCGACTACCCGACTCGCACGGCGAGCCTGATCTCGATCTACTCGACCACGAACGCGCCCGGCCTGCCCGGCCCCACCGAAGAAGCCATGGCCGCGCTGATGAAGCCCGCGCCCGCCGACGTCGACGGTTACGTCGCGCACAGCCTCGAGACGGGGCGCGTCTTCAACGGTACGGCCTATCCCCTCGACGAAGCCGCCCGCGCGAATCTGGCTCGGCGCTGCTTCGAGCGCGCCTTCGACCCGGCGGGCGTCGCGCGCCAGATGGCCGCCATCACGGCGAGCGGCGACCGTACGCAGGAGCTGAAGAATCTGGACACGCGCGCGCTCGTCATCCACGGCGATGCCGATCCGCTCATCCAGGAGCCCTGCGGCCGTGCGACCGCCGACGCCATCCCCGGCGCGCAGTACGAGCTGATCCCCGGCATGGGTCACGATCTGCCCGACGCGCTCCTCGAACGCGTCGCCACGGTCATCTCGAAGTTCACCGCCGGGGCCTGACGCCGGCCGGTACACTTCGCCGCGCGAAGAGGCGGGGCCGACCGCGCGCTGTGGGGCGCGCCCGACCGCCAGCGGGACGCGCGCGATGCATACCCCCTTCAAGCGACCGTTGCGGCGGCTCTGTTCGATCGTCTTCGCGCTGCTCGCGACCGCGCCGGGCGCCGCGCACGCCGTCACCCCCACCGTCGGCCTGGTCGCCTACGACCCCGCGCGTTCGTTCGCGGGCTACACGCTCTTCTCTCCCTCACGCTCCGACACGACCTACCTCGTCGCGAACGACGGACGACTCGTCCACAGCTGGACGGGGGCGACACGTCCCGCTCTCTCGGCCTACCTCCTCGACGACGGGAGTGTGCTTCGAACGGGCCGCGACGACTCGAACCCGACTTTCAGCGGCGGCGGCTCGGGCGGTCTCATCGAGCGAATCGCGTGGGACGGCACCGTGCTCTGGTCGATCGCATTCTCGACGCCGACGACATTGCAGCATCACGACATCGAACCGATGCCCAACGGGAACGTGCTGGTCGCCGCGTGGGAGCTACGCACGCAGGCCGAGGCGATTCAGGCCGGACGCGACCCCGCCCTGCTCTCGAGCGGAGAGCTGTGGCCGGACACCATCGTCGAGATCGCCCCGGACGGACCGGCCAGCGGGCAGATCGTCTGGGAGTGGCGCGCCTGGGACCACCTCGTCCAGGACTTCGACCCGACGAAGGACAACCATGGCGTCGTCGCCGATCACCCCGAGCTGATCGACGTCAACTATTTCGCCACGAACGACGACGCAGACTGGCTCCACTTCAATGCCGTCGACTACGAGCCCCTGCTCGATCAGATCCTCTTCAGTGCCCGGGGCACGAGCGAGATCTACGTGATCGACCACACCACGACGACCGCCGAGGCAGCGGGGCACACCGGCGGCGCAAGCGGCCGGGGCGGCGACATCCTCTATCGCTGGGGCAACCCCGAGGCCTACCGCGTCGGCACCGCCGACGACCGCACACTCTGGTTCCAGCACGATCCGCGCTGGATCGAGCCCGGGCTGCCCGGCGCCGGCCACATCCTCGTCTTCAACAATGGCGGCTCGCGCCCCGGCGGCCCGTTCAGCTCAGTGGACGAGATCGTGCCGCCGGTGAACGCGAACGGTGAGTACGCGCTCACGCCGGGCGCCGCGTTCGAACCCACCGCGCCCGTCTGGAGCTACGTCGACCCGGTCGACCCGACGCTCTTCTTTGCACGGCTGGTCTCGGGCGCGACCCGACTGCCGAATGGGAACACGCTGGTCTGCAGCGGTCCGACCGGCACCTTCTTCGAGGTCACGCCGGACGGCGAGACCGTCTGGGAGTACGTGAACCCGGTCGGGTCGATCGGCCCGGTGGCGCAGGGCGACGCCAACTCGGTCATGGTGTTTCGCGCCGAGCGGGTCGCGGCCGAGCACCCGGGTCTCGTGGGGCGCGATCTCTCGGGCGGCCCGCCGATCGAGACATATCCCCCCGATGGAGACTTCGACGACGACGGCGACGTCGACGCGACGGACTGGATCGACTTCGAGGCATGCCACGTCACGGGTGGCGTCGTGTTCCCCACCTGCGTCCAGGCGGACTTCGACCACGACGGAGCATTCACATGTGCGGATGGCGCGGCCTTCGCGCTGGCGTGGACCGATCCCGCGCCGGCCCCGGTGCTGGCCGCGTGCGCGACTGCGGTGCCGACGCTCCAAGCGCCCCTGCTCATTGCGTTGGGGGTGGCACTCGCCGGCGGCGGCGCGGTGCGACTTCGCGCCTAGTCCCCGATCAGGTCGATCACCCGCTTGCCGTCGACGAGCGCTGGCTCGAACTCGGCCGCAGCATCGTAGTCGACGCCCTCGACCTCCCAGCCGTACAGGTTCATGTACTCGACCTTGAAGCGATCGAACCCGGCAGCGGTCGCCGCGGGCGGTGCGCCGGGCGTGTCGTGGCTCCAGCACTCGGCGATGGCGGCCTGGAGCTTCGGCTCGAGCTCGTGTGCGTCGAGGCGCAGCCGACCGGCGTCGTCCATGAGGTCGCGCCAAGGGTCACCTTCACCGTAGAGCGCCTTCGCGAAGAGGACGCCCACGTCGAGGGGATCGTCGTAGATGCCGTGGCCTGCGTCTGCATTGCCGAGCAGATCGCTGATGTATCGGAGCATGGCCGGAATCGCGACGGAGGCGCTCGTCACCACCGCCGGATTCATGACGGTCATCGCCTTGCCGCCGACGGCGTTGGCCAACCGACCATGCAAGCTCGTGCACGTCGCGTCGATGTGCTTCTTGGCGTCGCCGAGCGCGCCATCCCAGTACATGCGCCGCACGGGCGCGAGGTCCGGCCCGATGTACGACAGCGCCGTGACGGTCATGCCTTCGGCGGCGAGGCCGCTGTAGAGCAGCGCGTTCACCCACATCTCGAGGTCGTCGCCGCCCATCACGCGCCGGGTCTGCTCGACCTGCAGCTCACTGGCTACGCCAACAGTGAGCGGCTTCAGCTCGCCGCTCTTGAAGTCGAGGCCGAGCACCTCGAGCGGCTCGTCCTTCACCAGCAGGCTCGACGACCACTCCTCACCGAGGTGCTGACGCCGCGGCGCGGCGACGCTGTAGACGACGAGGTCGATCTTCACGCCCGCCGCCTGCAGGTCGGCGACGAGGCGGTCGCGAGTCTCGGGGGCGAAGGCGTCGGCGAGATAGGTCGTGACGCCGTCGTCCGCCGAGTGCAGCGCATCGGTGAGGTACCAGCCGGGCGAGGCCATGGCGACCTTCTCACCCCGGAAGCTCGGCGCGGTCTCGAACCCGACGCCGATGATGCGGTCGAAGCCTGCCGCGCGCAGCGCGATGGCCGTCGAGCTCCCGTAACCGAAGGTCGTGCTGCCGAGGACCAGCGCCGTCTTGCCTTCAGCGGCCGAGAGCGGCTTCTCGATGGCGGCGGCCGCTCGCTCACGCTGGCGGTCGAGCAGCACCCGACAGCCGGCCGGATGCGCCGTCAACACGAAGAGCCCGCGCGCACGCGGCGCAGTGAGTACCAGCTCGGTCACGATTCCCCCCTGAACCCGGTCTCCGCAGCGCGTCGCGCGCGGCGGCGAGTGCATTGTGGCCCAGCCCTGCACGGGGCGCATGGCGCCGCACCCGTGCGCTGCGGCCCGTGCCGTCAGTCGACGGGACCCCAACGTCGTACGCTCGGCAGACACCGATAGAGCACGGCGTGATAGAGCCTGCGCGGCAGGAGTCGTCGCAGCATGTAGAAGACGCGCGCGTCCATCGTGGCGGAGACCCGCAGCGGCGGGTTCGGTCGATCGAGGGTGCGCAGGACGCGCTTTGCCACGGTGTCCGGCGTCGCGATCGCCAAGTTCATCAACGTCTCGATGAAGGGCGTCATGCTCTCGTAGACCGCGCCGTACGGGTTGCCATCGATCGCGCGCATCGCCTCGGCATCGCGGCTGAGGCGCACCTTGCGAAACGACTCGCTGCGGATGAATCCCGGCTGTACGAGCGTCACCGCGACGTTCCACGGCCGCATCTCGTACCAGAGCGCCTCGCTCGCCCCTTCGAGCGCGAACTTCGACGCGCTGTACACGCCCATGGTCGGCATGGCCATCATGCCTCCGACCGACGACACGTTCACGATGTGGCCCATCCGCTTGCGCCGCATCGAAGGCAGCACGAGCCGCGCCAGATCCATCGGGCCGAGGAAGTTGATCGACATCTGCTCGTCGATCTCGTCGGTGTGCAGATGCTCGTGCACCGAGCGGAACGTGAGTCCCGCATTGTTGATGAGCACGTCGACGCCGCCGAGCTTGTCGTCGATCTCGGATACGACGCGCTTGCGCTCGCTGTTGCGGGTCACGTCGAGGGCGCGCAGCCAGAGCCGCTCGCCCTCTTCGAAGCCCGCGTCGCGCAGCCGGCCGAGCGACGACGCGCGAGCGGTGATGACCGCGTGCGCGCCGTGCCAGTCGCGCAGGCGGTGAGCGAGGGCCAGGCCGATGCCCGACGCGCAGCCGGTCACGAGCACGACGGGCGCGGCCGGCAGCCGCCCGCTCCGAGTGTGCGCACCTTCCACGAGATAGAGGTTTCCCCGGCCCGCTGCGGACAGCAACGGGGCCGGCTCCACCCGGTATCCCTCCCCGCCGCGGCGGGCGATGGGCGCGGGGCGGGCGCACCAGCGGGGCTCTATGCTCGCTCGCCATGGACTACGCGCCCCTCGGTTCGACCGGCATGCTCGTCTCCCCCCTCTGCCTCGGCTGCATGAGCTACGGCTCGCCCGAGTGGCGCCCGTGGGTCCTCGACGAGGGCGCCGCAGCGCCCTTCTTCAAGCGTGCCGTCGAGGCGGGGATCAACTTCTTCGACACCGCCGACATGTACTCGCTCGGCCGGAGCGAGGAGGTGACCGGCCGCCTGCTCGCCAAGTACGCGAAGCGCGACGAGGTCGTGATCGCGACCAAGGTCTTCTTTCCCACTGCGAAGGGCCCGAACATGGGCGGGCTCTCGCGCAAGCACATCCAGCAGGCATGCGAGGCGAGCCTGCGCCGCCTCGGCGTCGAGGCGATCGATCTCTACCAGGTGCATCGCCTCGATCCGCTGACGCCGCTCGAGGAGACCGTCGAAGCGCTCGATGTGCTCGTGCGCCAGGGCAAGGTGCGCTTCATCGGTGCGAGCTCGTGCTACGCATGGGAGTTCTCGCGGGCGCTCGGCATCTCGGAGCAGCGCGGACTCGCTCGCTTCTCGACCATGCAGAACCACTACAACCTGGTCTACCGCGAGGAGGAGCGCGAGATGCTCCCGCTCTGCGAGGCCGAACGCGTCGGCGTGATCCCGTGGTCGCCGCTCGCGCGCGGCCTCCTCGCCGGCACGCGCACCGCCCTCGACGACAAGCAGTCGACCCTGCGCGCCGAGAGCGACGGTCTCTCACAGCACCTCTATCAGCAGGACTCGGACTGGAACGTGGTCGAGGCCGTGCGCGGCGTCGCCAAGGAGCGCAGCGTCGAGCCCGCACAGATCGCGCTGGCCTGGCTTCGCGCGAAGCCGACGGTCACGGCTCCGATCATCGGCGCGACGAAGCTGCCGCATCTAGAAGCAGCGATCGCCTCCCTCGACATCGAGCTCACCGAAGAAGAGATCACGCAGCTCGAGGCGCCCTACGAACCTCACCCGGTGCGCGGCATCGGAGAGTCTGCCGTGCTCGCGCAGCTGCGACGCGGCTGAGAGTCCCACGCCGCCCCCCTCCCCCATCCGATCGAAGCGACCCGATCGAGCTCCAGAGAGGTCCCTCCATGTCCCGCATCGAGCCCCACCCGAAGAAGACCACCTCCGTCCTCGGCAAGCAGATGGCCTACGTCGAGCTCGGCGAGGGCGACCCGATCGTGTTCCTGCACGGCAATCCGACGTCGTCCTACCTGTGGCGCAACGTGATGCCGCACCTCGAGAGCCAGGGTCGCTGCATCGCGCCAGACCTCATCGGCATGGGCGACAGCGAGAAGCTCGACGATCCCGGACCCGACTCGTACCGCTTCGTCGAGCATCGCCGGTACCTCGACGCGCTCCTCGAGCAGCTCGGCGTCGACGCGAACGTGACGCTCGTGATCCACGACTGGGGCTCGGCGCTCGGCTTCGACTGGGCCAACCGCCATCGCGACGCGGTCAAGGGCATCGCCTACATGGAGGCCATCGTCGCCCCGATCGATACCTGGGACGACTGGCCGCCGCCCGTGCGGCCCATCTTCCAGGGCTTTCGCTCCGAGAAGGGCGAGGACATGGTCCTCGAGCAGAACATGTTCGTGGAGGGCGTGCTGCCCGGTGCGATCCTGCGCACCCTCGAGCCCGCCGAGATGGACGAGTACCGGCGCCCCTTCGCCGAGCCCGGTGAGTCGCGACGCCCGACGCTCACGTGGCCGCGTCAGATCCCGATCGAGGGCGAGCCCGCCGACGTGGTCGAGATCGTGCGCGACTACGGCGAGTGGCTCTCGAGCTGCGACCTGCCCAAGCTCTTCGTCAACGCGAAGCCGGGCGCGATCCTGCGCGGGGCGGCCCGCGACTTCTGTCGCAGCTGGCCCAACCAGACCGAGATCGAGGTCGCCGGTACCCACTTCGTGCAGGAAGACTCGCCCGACGAGATCGGCCGGGGCATCTCGGAGTGGCTGCGAAGCTCGTGAGTCAGGCCTGGCTTCACGCCGATCCGCTCCCGAGCGTCGACGAGGGTGTGACCCTCGACGCCGAAGAGGCGCGCCATGCCGGGAGCGCCCGACGGCTGGCGGCGGGCGACCCGGTCACGCTCTTCGACGGCCGCGGCGGGCTCGCCCACGCCGTGCTCGACGAGGGCACGACGCGCAAGACCGTCTCCGTGCGCGTGAGCCGCGTCGAGGCGCTGCCGGCACGGCGGCCCGCGCTGCGGCTCGGCACCGCGCTGCCCAAGGGCGATCGTCAGGCGACCCTCGTCTCGATGGCCACGCAGCTGGGCGTCGCCGCGTGGGCGCCGCTGCGCTGCGAGCGATCGGTCGCCCGGCCCGGCCGCAACGCCGACGAGCGCTGGCGCCGCGTCGCCATCGCCGCGTGCAAGCAGAGCCGCAACGCCTGGCTCCCGGAGCTGCTGCCCGAGGCGGACCCGGCGCGCTTCGCCGATGCCGAAGCCCGGCGCGGCGCGTGCTTCGTGCTGCATCCCGGGGCGGGGTCGCGCCCGATCGCCGAGGCCGCGCGTGAATCACTCACAGGCGCGCCCGCTTCGCTCACGGTCGTCGTCGGGCCCGAAGGCGGGCTCGAGGAAGAAGAGGTGCGGGCGTGCGAGGCGCGCGGCGCCGTACGCGTCTCGCTCGGCGAGACGATCCTGCGCACGGAGACGGCGGCGGTGGCGGCGCTCGCGGTGCTGAGGAGCCTGGCCCCGCTCAGCTGAGCTCGAGCATCAGCTCGAGGGGCTTCAGCGCCTTCACGCGGATGTCCTCCGGCACGGTCACCCTGGGCTCGAGATCGCGCAGGCAGAGGTACAGCTTCTCGAGCGTGTTGAGGCGCATGAATGGGCACTGATTGCACGCGCAACTCTCGTCGATGCCCGGCGCCTGGATCAGCGGCTTGTTCGGCGCCTGCTGCCAGATCGAGTGGAAGACACCGTCCTCGGTGGCGACGATCGACGTCCGCTCGGGCTCCTGCAGCGCGCGGGCGATGATGCCGGTGGTCGACGCGACGAGGTCGGCCTGATCGAGCACCGCCTGATCGCACTCGGGGTGCGCGAGCACCTCGGCCTCGGGGTGCTGCACCTTCAGCTGCGCCAGCCGCTTCGCGCTGAACTGCTCGTGCACCACGCAGGCGCCCGGCCACACGATCAGGTCGTCGCGCCCGGTCTCCCGGCCCACCCAGCGCGCCAGGTGTCGATCGGGCGCGAAGATGAGCTTCTCGCCGGCGAAGTGCTCGGCCATGCGCTTGGCGTTCGACGAGGTGCAGATGAGGTCGCTCATCGCCTTCACGGCGGCGGAGCAGTTGATGTA
>CAYYSY010000331.1:0-43261 GCA_964474355.1 uncultured Spirochaetaceae bacterium
GGCGGGGCTCGGCGCCGCCGTCATCCTGGTGATGGCGACCGCGTCGCTTGCCGGGCAGCCGAGCGGAACAGCGCACGTCGACGCGGTCGATCCGGCCGCTCGCACGATCGTCCTGCTGGGCGAGACGTACCGCGTCCCCCCGTCGGCACACTTCACCGACGCGAAGGGACAACGCGCCGACCTCAAGATGCTGCGCGCGAGGCCACAGGGCGCTCTGCTCGTGTCGGAGGACGACATGGACGTCGTTCGCTGGAAGGCCGTCCAGACCAGGACCGGATGGGTCATCGAGGCGCTCCAGATCCGCGAGAGGATGCCGGAGTAACCCGATTTTCCGGCCAGGGGGGGGAAGACATGATCACTTCGGCCGATCGAGGCCGCTTCGCGCTGCACGGCGCGACGGCGGCTCTCTGCCTCGGGCTCGTGACCGCTTGCGGTAGCGATGCACCGGAAGCCCCTGGAAGTGGCGGATCCCTCGCCGCGCCCGCCGACCCCCGGGCCATCGAACCGGGCGCCGACGGCGCGCCGAACCGTCCGCCCGTGATCCAGTCCGTGCGGCTGAGCCCGCGCGAGCCGGTGCCGGGGCAGCCGGTCAAGGCCACGGTCGTCGCGAAGGATGCGGATGGCGACCCCATCGAGCTGGCGTACACCTGGTACGTGAACGGCCGGGCCGTGGGCGGAACGGGCCCTCAGATCACGCTCGGCGAGCTCGATCGAACGGATCAGGTCTCCGTGTCGGTCGTCGCGAGCGACGGCCGGGGCAAGTCCGAGCCCGAGTCCGTGTCGGCCCGCATCGGCAACCGCCCTCCCCGCATCCTCGACCTCGTGATCCACACCCGGGGCGCTCGTGACGGAGAGCGCGGTGAATGGGTGGTGGAGCCGATTGCAGAGGACCCCGACGGCGACCTCATCGATTTCGAGTACGTCTGGCGTCTGGCCGGACGCGTGGTCGGCGACGACCAGGCCCTCCGCCGCGACGGATGGACACGAGGAGACGAGATCACCGTGACCGTCGTCGCGCGCGATCGCCACGACGCGAGCGCGCCGGTGGAGAGCGCACCGATCCTCATCGGCAACGCGGCGCCCGAGATCACCTCGAAGCCGCCGGGTCTCGACCCGAGCGGCGTCTTCGAGTACCAGATCGAGGCGCAGGACCCCGACGGAGATCGCGGTCTCCGCTACTCGTTGGGCGAGTCTCCGGACGGCATGGAGATCGACCCGTTCGGCGGTCTGGTGACCTGGAAGGCGTCGATCGACGACAAGGGCGAGCACAAGGTCGAGGTCGTCGTCGACGACCGAAACGGCGCAACGACGAAGCAGACCTTCTTCATCGCCGTCCGCTCGAAGAGCGGGAGCTCGCCGGCTTCGCCCAGATAGCGCACACCAAAGAGAACGGCGCGACCCGCCCGAGGGCCAGCCGCGCCGCATGTAGTTCGATTCAGACTGTAGACGGCTTCGGACGCGTCGGTCCCGACGGCGGCTACTCGCCCTTGTCGCTCACGGCGATGGTCGGGAACACCCGCGTGTAGAGCAGGTGCACGGCCACGAAGGCGCCGACGAAGCCCAGCGCGATGCCGATCTGGATCGGCTGCAGGAAGGCGGTCATGTCGCCCTTCACCACCGAGGGCCAGGTCAGCAGGTTGCGCTCGAGCCAGAAGCCGACGAGCAGGCCGCTCGCCACGGTGCCCGCGATGACCGGCGACTTCTTCGGGGCCTGACCGAGCAGCACCCAGAACGGGATGATCCAGTTGAGGGTCCAGACGGTCATCGCGATCCAGCCGTAGCCGGTGCTCAGGCGATCCCAGCTGAAGTCCCAGCTGGCCCACTGCTGGGCGAAGGCGTACTCGCTGAAGCCCTTCTCGATCAGGAACTGGTCGCCGAGGCGGTCGCGCACGAAGTTCGTCTCTTCGGGCAGGTTGCCGTAGTAGATGACCAGGAACTGCGAGAAGAAGAGGTACATCCAGAAGATCGAGAACGCGAACATCATCTTGCCGATGTCGTGTCGGCGAGCGTCGGTGATCTCGTTGCCGAGCACCGGCGCGCCGCGGCTCAGGATGCCGATCAGCGTACACGCCGCCACTGCGGACAGGATCCCGCCCCAGTTCACGTAGGCTCCGAAGAGGTTCGAGAACCAGAGCTGATCCATCGACATGACCATGTCGAAGTTCCAGAAGCTCATGCCGATACCGAAGACCAGCAGGATGATCACGGCGAGGCCGGCGGTGTTGCCGTTCACGGCGGCGCGCTCTTCGTCGCCGCCCTTCCAGCCCGCCGTCCACTTCTCGGCCTGCGACTTCGCGAAGCCCTCACCCGTCTCGGCGAGGTTCTTGAGCGTCGGACGTACCGAGCGCTTGATGTAGACGATCGACAGCAAGGACAGCGAGCCGAGCAGCGCAGCGTCCACCAGGAACACGCGCGTCGAGTTCAGCCAGACCTCCTTGCCGGCTGCGGGGGCGTGCGTCCACTCGAACAGGTAGTCGCGGCCACCGGCGAAGTCGATCAGCCACAGAACGAACGCAACCGGCAGGAAGGCACCGATCGACTCGGCGATGCGCCTGTAGGGGCCGCACCACTTCGCGCCGACCGTCGTGTAGATGGCCGAGAGCGCGAGGCCACCGCACGCGAGCATCGTGAAGTAGACGACGTTCGCGTGGAAGGCGAGCCAGGCGTGCTGCGGGTTCGAGGCGAGACCAGCGATGAATGCGACGACACCGATGCCCACGAGCCCAAGGGCTCCGTAGAACAGCGTCGTCGGCAGCTCGCGGGGCAGCGCCTTCTCGGGTGCAACGGCAGGGGAACTCACTGTCGACCTCCCTGACCATTCAGATCACGGACGTAGTTGACTACGTTCCAACGATCCTCTGGAGAGATGCGGCGATACGAAGGCATCCGGCCGCGCCCCAGAGTGATCGTGGCGTAGATGTGACCGTCGGTGAGCGCCCTGGCGACGCTCATCTGGCCACCGATGGGCAGCACCATGCCGAAGGGGCCCTGCCCGAAGGGCGGACCGGCCACCGGGCCGTCACCGCCGCCCTCCATGCCGTGGCACGTCGCGCAGGTGCGGTTGTAGAGCTCTTCACCACGCTTCAGGCTGGCGAGCGACGAGGCGACCGGGTTCGGCACCGCGTCCTGCTCGGTCGTGGTCATGCCGGAGATGTCCGGGAACGGGTTGCCCACGGCCACGGTGCCCTCGGGCGGCGTCAGGCCCTGGCCGGCACCGACGTTCGGGTTCAGCTCGAAGGCCTGGACCGCGAGCTGGCGCTTCATCTGCGGGAACCAGTCGCTGCTCATCTGCTCCCAGCAGCCCAGCGAGCCGGACACGCTCAGGAGCACCACCAGGACCAGCGCGCGTCGAAGGTTGCGATCAGTTCGCGACAACGTTCACCTCCTTCGCGTTCTCACTCCGCATCAGCGCCTGCACCTCGGCCACGTCGCGGTCTTCGACCTCGACGACGACGCCGAAGTCCTCGGCGGAGAAGCGCGCGCTGTAGTGCTTGTCGAGGGGCCGCGGCAGGAGACCCGCGTGGATCACGAAGCCGAGCAGGGTCATGATGCCCGCGAGCAGGATCGTCACCTCGAAGCCGATGATCACGTAGGGCGGAATCGAGGCGTACGCCTTGCCCGCGATCTTCAGCGGCCACTCGAGGGACATCCAGATCTGCATCAGGAAGCCCAGCGTCACACCAGTGAGGCCACCGATCAGGGTCCACGTGCGGACCCCGGAAGGCTTCGGGTTCTCGGCCAGCTCGATCTCCTCGAACGGAGCCGGCGAGTAGCTCGTCAGGTCGTCGAACCCGCGGGCCTTGAGCTTTCGGATCGCCGAAGCCACGTTGCTCGGCAGCTCGAACACGCTCACGACGGTCGCCATCAGTGAGCCCCCCCATGATCCTTCTCGTGGATCGTGAGTTCCTTCACCTCGGCGATCGCGATGATCGGGAAGAGCTTCAGGAAGATCAGGAAGAACATCGAGAACCAGCAGAAGCTGCCGGCCAGCACGGCGAGCTCGAGCGGGCTCGGGATGTAGAGACCCCAGGCGCCAGGCACGTACTCACGCGAGAGCGACGTGATGATGATGACGTAGCGCTCGAACCACATGCCGATGTTGATGAACCAGCACAGCACGAAGAGGAAGGGCAGGTTCGTCCGCAGCTTCTTGAACCAGAGCAGCTGTGGGAAGATCACGTTGAACGTGATCATGCACCAGGTCGAGAACCAGTAGGGCCCGAAGAGGCGCAGCCAGAACGAGGTCTGCTCGAACTCGACGCCGCTGTACCAGGCGATGAAGTACTCGGCCATGTAGGCGTAGCCGCAGATGATCGAGGTCAGCAGGATGAACCTCGACATGTTCTCGAAGTGGTACTCGGTGATGTACTCCTGGAGGCCGAAGATGCGGCGCACCGGGATCATCACCACGATCACCATCGCGAAGCCGCCGAAGATGGCGCCGGCGACGAAGTAGGGAGCGAAGATCGTCGCGTGCCAGCCCGGCACGATCGACATGGCGAAGTCCCAGGAAACCACCGAGTGCACCGAGAGCACCAGCGGGGTCGCGATGCCCGAGAGGTGCAGGATCGCCCGGTTGTGCGCCTTCCACTGCTTGCCGGTGCCCTGCCAGCCGCCCGAGAGGACCGTGTAGAGCACCTTCTTGATGCCGGTCGCGCGGTCACGGGCGATCGCGATGTCCGGAATCAGGCCGATCGCGAAGAAGATCAGCGAGACCAGCAGGTAGGTGTTGACCGCGAACACGTCCCAGAGCAGCGGGCTCTTGAAGTTCACCCAGAGCGCGCGCTGGTTCGGGTACGGCAGCAGGAAGTAGAACTTCCACATGCGCCCGATGTGAATCGCGGGGAAGATCGCGGCGGTGAGCACCGCGAAGACCGTCATCGTCTCCGCGCCGCGGTTGATCGCGTTGCGCCACCTCGCCCTGAAGAGGAAGAGGATCGCCGAGATCAGGGTGCCGGCGTGGCCGATACCGATCCAGAACACGAACGTGATGATGTAGACGCCCCAGAAGACGGGCGCCTGATAACCGGCGACCCCGAGGCCCACGTACATCTGGTAGACGAGCAGCGCGGCCGCCTGGACCACGCCGGCCACCGCAACGAACAGCGCCACCCAATATTGCCATTGGGTTCCTCGCGTATGCGCGAGGATGTCGATGTTCGCCTGCGAATCGCGCGGCGGCGCAGTGTCCACGCCGGTCGGAAGCGATCCCGCTGCGTCCATCGTG
Source organism: uncultured Spirochaetaceae bacterium (assembly GCA_964474355.1). GTDB lineage: Bacteria > Myxococcota_A > UBA9160 > UBA9160 > UBA4427 > CAYYSY01. Next base: position 5,228 of record CAYYSY010000331.1, read on the forward strand.
GCGGACACGGGAGGCGGAGGCGTCATGAGTGGTGCCCCTCCTGATCATCGCGCGTGACCTGCGCGAGGTAGCTGACTGCGGGTCTGGCATTCAGCACGTGAAGGACGTTGTAGTTACGCGCGTTGTCCTTCACGAGCTGCTGGATCCGGGCGCCGTCTTCGCGCCAGTTTCCGAAGGTGATGGCGCCTGTCGGGCAGGTCTGCTGGCAGGCCGCCACGACCTCGCCATCGGCAATGGGCCGACCGACGTCCTTGGCGGGCTGGCGCGCGGCCTCGATGCGCTGGACACAGAAGCTGCACTTCTCCATCACGCCCTGCTGTCGGACCGTGACGTCCGGGTTCAGCATCATGCCGAGCATGCCGGGCCAGTTCTGCTGGCCGTAGTCCCAGTAGTTGAAGCGGCGGACCTTGTATACGCAGTTGTTCGCGCAGTAGCGGGTGCCGACGCAGCGGTTGTAGACCATGCCGTTGATGCCCTCATCGGTGTGATACGTACCGATGACGGGACACACCGCCTCGCAGGGCGCCGAGCCACAGTGCTGGCAGGGCATGGGCAGATGTCGGACGTCGGTCTCGCCGAGCCTCTCGCGATCGGGGAAGGGCCGGCGCTGGGCGCCGCCCTCGCGATCGCCGTCGCCGACGTAGCGCTCGATGCGCAGCCAGGTCATCTCGCGATGCTTGATCGCCTGGCTCTCGCCGACGATCGAGATGTTGTTCTCGGTGTAGCAGGCGGTGATGCAGGCGCTGCAGCCGTTGCAGCGGTCGTTGTCGATCACCATGCCCCAGCGATAGGGCTGCTCGGGCTTCGCGTCGAAGGCGGGGTCGAACGGCAGCAGGTGGTGCTCGCCGCCGGCTTCACCGTGGCCGCCCTCTTCGCCATGACCCCCCTCGGTCTCGGCAGCCTGGGTGTCGAAGTGCGCCACGTCGTGCGTGCCCTCGGCGAGGGCGAGCAGCGAGACCGTCGGCGCGAGGCCGCGGTCGCGCTGGTTGTCCGTCCACTGGGAGAGGGCCAGGCGGCGGAAGGTGCCCGTCTTCTCGACGGAGACCTTGCTCCCGAGGAAGACGCGGCTGCCGCTCTCGTCGGCGCTGGTCGGAAGCAGCGCCAGCACGTTGGCGCCACGCGCCTCGCCAGGCCGGCTTTCGACCTGATCCGCTTCCATCTCCATCGATGCGTGGAAGCCGACGGTGTGCCCCTGCCCGATCGGCACCGCGATGACGTCGTCGCGAATGCCACCGCGGGGGAAGGTCGAGACCTCGATCGTGCCCCCGGGCGCCGAGACGCGCACCACGTCTCCGAAGGCGACGCCGAGCTTCTCGGCGGTCGCAAAGCTCATCTCGGCCCACGAGTTCCAGCTGATCTTGGTCACCGGATCGGGCACTTCCTGCGCCCAGGGCAGCGCCGCACCGCTGCCGTCGGTCTGGTACGAGTGCGGGAACGCGATCAGCGTGTAGTCGCCGCTGCCGTCGAAGCTCGGCGCACCGGGCGCCAGGCCCGCAGCCGTGCCCTGCACCTCTGCGGCGACGGTCTCGACCTCGCCGAAGACGCCGCCGTTCGAGAGCGCGGCCACCCAGTCGGTGCCGCTCCAGCTCGCCTTGACCACGTCGTGGAAGGAGCCGGCCGGCATGCTCGCGCCTGCGGCCCGGCCCAGCTCGAGCAGCGAGTCGCCCAGCGCGCGGGTGTCGAGGAGGGGCCGGATGGTCGGCTGCACGAGCGAGCGCACCCCAGGCCGCGGCTCGGCGTCGCCCCAGCTCTCCATGGCGGAGTGATCGGGCAGCACGATCGACGCGAGCTCGGAGGTCTCGTCCTTCATCGACGCGAAGGACACGACCGTGCCGACCTTCGTGAGCGCCTCGGCGAAGCCGAGCGCGGCGAGCGAGTAGACCGGGTTCGTGCCGTGGATGAGCAGCGTCTTGACCGCGCCCGCGTTCATGGCGTCGACGAGCTTCTTGAGCTCGGCGAGGCTCGCGGCCTGCGGGCCCTCGGCGGCCGGCAGCTTGACCGACGTGCCGACGGCACCCAGCACCGCGTTCAGGAGCAGCACCGCGGCGTTGGCCGACGTCGCCACGCTCGAGCTGACGGAGACACCCGGCGGCAGCGCCACCGCGTGCTTCGCATGCGCGAGCCGATCGGCCAGCGCGTCGAGCGTCGACTGGTCGATGCCGGCCTTCGCAGCCGCGTCGCCGGCGTTCGCGCCGTCGAGCGCTGCCTGCACGGGGCCGCTCGCACCGTTCTTCTTCGCGACGGCCTGGGCGAGAGCCAGGGCGATGAGCCCCTCGCTGCCCGGCCTGGCGGGGATCCACTGATCCGCGCTCGACGTCGTGAGGTTCATGCGCGGGCTGATCGAGACGAGGCGCGCCCCGCCGTTCGCGTGCTTCTCGATGTCGCGCGCGTCGGCGAGCTGTCGGGAGTGCTCGACCGGCGAGGTGCCCGAGTCGAGGACGTCGAACCCGAAGTCGACCACGAGGTCGGCGCCGGAGAGGTCGAAGATCGGAAGCGTCGAGACACCGAAGACCCGCTCGGTCGCGGTGCGAAGCGCGTCGAAGGCGAAGGGCTCGTAGACGACGCGGCTCCCGCCCACGCCCTCGACGAACGCGTCGATCACGCCCGAGAGGCTGGGACCGACCGGTGCGCCGAGCACCCAGGTGCCCTGCCCGAGCTTGCCCTGCACCGCTGCGAGCGCGTCCTCCCAGGTCGCCTCCTCGAGGCCCGAGGCGCCGCGCTGCTTCGGCCCCTCGTAGCGGTCGGGATGGTACGTGCGGGCCAGGCCCATCTGACCGCGGGCGCAGAGCGCGCCCTGGTTGATCGGGTGAGCAGGGTTGCCCTCGACCTTGATCGGCCGGCCCTCGCGCGTGCGCACATGGAGACCGCAAGCCAGGCTGCACTCCTGGCACGTCGAGGCGTAGGTGGTGGCGATGCCGGGGGTGACGGACTCCGGCTGGATCACGTACGGAACCAGCTTCTCGATCGGGTCCGAGCAGCCGGACGCCGCGGCGGCACCGGCTCCGAGGCCCACAATCTTCAGAAAGTCTCGTCGATCAAGCTCAGGCATGTCGTTGTCCTGGGTTGTTCCTGGGTTCCCGTGGTCCCGGCTGCGGGTCGTTTCGTCCGGGGCGTAGGGCCTTGGGTCTCTCGTTCGCGGTGCGGTCGGTTCGTCGTGGTCTCGAGTTCGTCTCGTCGTGCCAGCACGTCGACCGCAGACGGCGTCTTCTACCTGCCGCCCGTCAGTTCAGTAGTGGCACTTCAGGCAGTCGTCCGACGCCCCGCTCTCCCGATGGCAGTTGATGCACCAGCCCATCTCCAGCTTCTGGGACGGCACGAAGTACTTCCAGTTCGTCTCCTCGACGAGGTGGAGCTTGTCCATCTCCTCGACCGGGCCGTGGCAGTCCTGGCACACGACGCCCGCCTGGATGTGGCGGTTGTGGCGGAACTGCACGTACTCGGGCAGCCGATGGATCTGCTCCCAGAGGATCGGCTTCTTCTCTTCCCAGGCTTCCTTGAGCGTGAGGATGCCCTCGATCTCGTCGTAGGTCGCCGGGAACTGCGCGTGGCAGCCCATGCAGAGCTCGACGGACGGAACGCCCGCGGCCTGCGAGCGGTCGGTGCCGGAGTGGCAGTACTGGCAGTCGATGCCGAACTCGCCGGCGTGATGCTTGTGACTGAAGGGGATGGGCTGCTTCGGGCCCGGCGCCTCGGGATCCCAGGCGGCCTTTGCGCTCTCACAGGCGCTGCGCGACGGCCACGGCCCCGCGAACTCGGCCGGGATCTCGATCTCGAGGCTCGGATCCTGCTCCTGCATGAAGCGCAGCTCATGGGCGCGACAGACACTGTCGGCCTTGAGCACCTCGCCGTCTCCGGCCAGGGCTATACCGGCCCCCAGGCTCGTAGAGAGAAGGACGAAGAGCGCGGGAACCACAAGACCCGTTGCGGCCTTCCAACACCTGACTCGACGATTCTGGCGATGCATGTTCATCCTCGAGACGTCAGCCCTTCGGCTCGTCGGCGCCTTTCAGAGCACGCATCGCATCGACGCGTGCGCTCGAGTCGCCAACTGGCTGCGCAGCCACGGCGCCACCTCGTCCGGCGGTCGTCCCGACTGCGTTGATACGGTGGAGGATGGTCTGTCGACCCTCCGTCCGTCTCGTCCGATCGCGAACGATCGGCTCGACCCTCTCGGGCCACGGCCGGCGACGCTGCGTGTAATGCGGCCAGCGAAGCCGGATGCTGCTCGAAATGTGCGTTGCTCGGGCGCTGCGAAGACCCCGAAATTGCACGTCGCAGAAGCGACGCGCAGGGTGTTACAACGCTCCCTGCGCGGCGTCAACCAAGCGTGCGGGCAGGAGTTTCCACTTCGCCCCATCCCCGCCCAACGCAGCGCATCGTTGCGGCGAAGCCCCACCCCCTCTGCACCGCATGGAAAGCACTCGAAACGACCGAACGCATCCGTGCGGTGCACCGGGCAGTCGCGATGACCGCTTGATAGACTGCGGCCCGGCGCGCGCTTCACGCGGCGCGGCATCGAGCCGCGTCCTCCTTCGCGAGGCCCCTAGGGCATCACCCGAATGCCTCCGACGGCTCGTCGTCGGAAGCAGCGCGGAGCGAGTGGAAGACGCACCAACGACGCGGCAAGCCGGGGCCATGCCCCCTCATTCCATCCCGAAGCGAACCGAGGACCCCATGATCGACTTCGAACCCACGGAAGAGCAGGCGCTCATCATCGAGACCGTCCGGCAGTTCGCCGAGAACGAGATCCGCCCGAAGGCGCGCGAGTGCGACGAGAGCGGAGAGGTCGATGTGAGCATCCTGGCCGGCGCACACGAGCTCGGCCTCGTGGCCAACGGCCTGCCCGAGGCCCACGGCGGTGGCGGGGAGCCGAGCGCCATCACCAGCTGCCTCATCGCGGAGGAGCTGGCATGGGGTGATCTCTCGATCGCATTGGCGATCCTGTCTCCGGGCCTGGTCGGCGTGCCCGTGGCCGAGCTGGGCAGCGACGCACAGCAGGCGGACGTCCTTCCGACGCTCCTCGGTGACGCGTTCGTACCCGGTGCGCTCGCGATCACCGAGCCGCGTTGGGACTCGGACCCCTACCGGCCGCAGACGACGGCCAAGCAGGACGGAGACACGATCGTCCTCGACGGTCAGAAGGCGCAGGTCCCGTGGCTCGACGGTGGCCGACACGTCGTCGTGTTCGCGGCCGAAGCAGGGGACCTCGGCGCCTACGTCGTGCCCCGCGATGCCGAGGGCCTCTCGGCCGAGCGCGAGAAGAACGTGGGCCTGCGCGGGCTGCCGACCGCAGAGCTCACGCTCTCGGGCGTGCGCGTGCCGGCGGCAGCGAAGCTCGAAGGCGACGTGCGCTCGATCGTCCACCGCGGGCGCATCGGCCTGGCGGCGGTGGCCGTGGGCATGGCCCGCGCGGCCTTCGAGCTGTCGCGCGACTATGCGAAGGAGCGCGAGACCTTCGGCGCGCCCATTGCCACGCGCCAGGCCATCGCGTTCAAGCTCGCGGACATGGCGATCGAGATCGACGCCGCCCGCCTGCTCGCATGGGAGGCCGCGAACGATATCGACCAGGGCGTCGACGCCGGGCGCAAGGCCACCCTCGCCTACAACCAGGCGAAGCAGGTCGCGCTCAAGGCTGCCGACGACGCAGTGCAGATCTTCGGCGGTCACGGGTTCATCCGTGACTACCTGCCCGAGATGCACTTGAGAAATGCGGTCGGCTTCACGAGCAGCCTCGAAGCGCTGACGCTGGCTTGACCCGCCCCCTTCCCATCCTTCCAACTACATCTACACACAGGATCGACGGAGAACCCCATGCCGATCTCGTTCGAACTGACCGAAGCCAGCATCCTCTCGAAGGAGCACTACAACAAGGTCGCCCACGAGCAGATGCGACCGATCTCGCGCAAGTACGACGAGCAGGAGCACGACCTGCCCGTCGAGTGGGTCGATTACTGGTGGCAGATCGGCCGCAATGGTCCGACGAAGAAATCGGACAAGCCGGGCGACGGCTTCGTGACGGTCTGCATCCAGGCCGAGGAGCTCTGCTACGGCGACGCGGGGCTCTACCTGCGCATGCCGACGCCGGCGCTCGGCGGCTCGGCCGTGGGCGCGGCGGGCACGCCCGAGCAGCGCGAGAAGTTCCTCTCGCCCTTCCGCGCCGAAGGCGGCACGCCGATCTGGGGCGCGATGGCGATCACCGAGCCCAATGCAGGCTCGGACTCGGCTGCGATCGAGACGACGGCCGACTACGACGAGGCCACCGACGAGTACGTGCTCAATGGCAACAAGATCTTCTGCACCGCGGGCGAAGGCGCGGCCACCACCGACGGCGGACTCGTCGTCGTGTGGGCCACGGTCGACAAGAGCGCCGGACGTGGCGGGATCAAGAGCTTCGTCGTCATGGGGAACACCCCCGGCATGACGGTGATCGGCTGTGAGAAGAAGCTGGGCATCCGCGCCTCCGACACCGCGACCCTGCGCCTCGAAGATTGCCGGGTGCCCGCGAGCCATCTGCTCGGCAGCAAGGAGGTCAAGAAGAAGGACCCGAACAAGGCTGGCGACAAGGGCTTCAAGGGCGCCATGGCGACCTTCGACGCTAGCCGCCCGATCGTCGCCGCCATGGCCGTGGGCGTGGGCCGCGCCAGCCTCGACTTCGTGCTCGAGGAGCTCGCGCGCCAGGGCGTGACCCCGCGCTACGACGCCCCGCCCGGCGAGCTGACCGCAGTCGAGAAGGACCTGATGGACATGGAGGCCGACCTGCAGGCGGCGCGCCTCATGACCTGGCGCGCGGCGTCGATGATGAACAAGGGCAAGCCGAACAACCTCGAAGCCTCGATGGCGAAGGCGAAGGCGGGCCTCGCGGTCACGAAGATCACGCAGAAGGCGGTGGAGCTGCTCGGCCCGGTCGGGTTCTCGACGAAGACCCTCGTCGAGAAGTGGATGCGAGACGCCAAGATCAACGACATCTACGAGGGGACGCAGCAGATCAACCAGCTCATCGTGGCTCGGCGGATTCTCGACTATCCGTCCGCGATGCTGCGGTAGAGTCCCGCCGTCGCGCTGCAAGGAGTGCACACATGGCCGTGAACGAAGAGCTGCTCGAGATCCTGGTCTGCCCCGAGACGAAGCAACCGCTCCGCGTCGCCGAGGCCTCGGTGATCGCCGACCTCAACGAGAAGATCAAGGCCGGGACGCTGCGCAATCGTGGTGGCGACAAGCCCGAGAAGGAGATCGCGGAGGGCCTCGTTCGCGAGGATGGCCGGGTGCTCTACATCGTGGACGACGACATTCCGGTGATGCTGATCGAGGAGAGCATCGAGATCTAGGCGCGAACCTGGTTGCTCGGGTCGGGATTTCGGGGTGTCGTCCTCACCTTACGGGCAGCTGCGGGTCGGTATACGCGGCGCCTTCGGCGCGCGGCGAGACCGGGCAGGTCTACAGAGCTGCCCTCCAAGCTCCGGGCGACACCCCGAAATCCCGATGAGGGAGCACCGAGCTTCGCGTCGGGGAAGAAGAACACCCCCCCCTGAAAAAAAAGAGAAGGCACCCTCGGCTTCAACGCCTCGTGTGCGTCACAGAACGAAGCCCGAGCCAAGCTCGCCCCTCTCCCCCCGCCCTACCCCGCCCCGCACGCCGCTCTGGGATCGACACGAGGCGTTGAAGCCGAGGGTCGATGTCCCAAACAAAGAATGCGGAGATCACTCCCCGCACCGAGCGCGAAGCTGCCCGGCGTACATCGGGATTTCGGGGTGTCGCCCGGAACTTGGAGCGCGGCTCTGTCGCTGCAACCACGAGCGCGGGAAGCGAATGCGTCGGCGTACCGACCCGCAGCCGCGCGTAAGGTGAGGACGACACCCCGGAATCCCGACCACAGCAACCAGCCCCGCGATGCAGCCAGCCAGTCCCCGGCCCCACGCGAACAGCTACTGCGCGAACTCCCGCTTCTTGAGTCGCCTCACGTACTCCGCGAGCTCCGCATCGGCCGCGACGACCTTCGAGATGCGCTCCTCGAACTCGGCGGCCTCGAGGCGCAGGGCAGCGTCATCGACGTCGAAGTCGAGCAGCTCCGAGAGCTTGTTCACCAGCGCGAGGGCGCCCCGCGGATTCGGGGAGGCGTCGATGTAATGGGGCAGACCGGCCCAGAGGCTCGTGACCGAGAGGCCTTCGCGGCGAAGGCGGTCGTCGAGGACGCCGACGATGCCGATCGGGCCCTCGTACCTCGAGCCCGATACGCCGAGAGCGTCGAGATCGGCGGGGTCGGTCGAGAGGCCGGTCAGCGCGACGGGCTGGCTGTAGACGACGTCGGCGAGATAGCCGCCGGCGAGCGCCACCTGCTGCACGCCCATGTCGAGGGCCAGGTCGACGACGGCGTCGCAGTAGCGACGCCAGCGGAAATGAGGCTCGACGCCGATGCCGATCACGAGCTCGCGACCGTCGACCATCGTGCCGTAGCGGAACTCGGTGGCGGGCCAGTCGACCAATCGATCGCCATCGTCGTCGATCGAGATCGAGGGGCGGCGCACCGTGAAGTCGTAGAACTCGTCGGGATCGACGTCGGCCAGCGGCACCGAGCGCACGGAGTCGGAGATGTAACGGAGCGCCGTCGTGCCGGCTTCACCCGCGTCGTTCCAGCCTTCGAAGGCGAGGAGCATCCACGGGCGATCGAGCTCGGGCGTCACATGAAAGCGAAGCGGCGATTCCACGCAGGAAAGAGTGACACGTTCGTGGTCGCCGCGACAAGACCCGATGTGCGAACCTTGCGTGAAGCGCGAGGTGCAGACCGCATCATCGTGCTGCTAACGCTGAAACCGGTAGCCGTGGCCGCGCACGGAAACGATGTGGCGCGGGCGCGCCGGATCGGTCTCGATGTATCGTCGCAGCCGGACGATGAAGCTGTCGATGACGCGCGTGCGCGTATCGGGGCGAAGTCCCCAGACCTCCTCGAGCAGCTCGCCCCTCGTGACGACCTCGCCCTCGCGCTCGATCAGTGCGCGCAGGAGGCCCATCTCGCGCGCAGTGAGGCGGATCGTCTCGCGCGGGTTCGTCAGCTCGAAGCGGTCGAGGTGCAGACGGTTGTCGCCGAACTCGACGACACGCGGCTTGTCGGGGGCCTCGTCCACGCCGTCCCACCTGCGACGCCGCAGCAGCCCCCGCACCCGCGCCAGCAGCTCGTCGAGGTGAAAAGGCTTCGTGAGGTAGTCGTCGGCGCCCTCTTCGAGCCCGCGCACGACGTCGCCTGCGTCGTCCAGGGCGGTCAGCATCAGGATCGAAGCGTAGTTGCCCGCCGCTCGCATGCGTCGCGCCACCTCGAAGCCGTTCATCTCCGGGAGCATCAGGTCGAGGATCACCAGGTCGACCTCGCTGTCGTCGCGCGCCAGGCGCTCGGTGGCGGATCGGCCGTCGCCGACGACGTCCACTGCGTAGCCCTCGGCCTCGAGATTGAAGCGCAGCCCCTCGGCGATGTGGGCCTCGTCCTCGACGATCAGGATATGCGACCCGTTCGAGCTCCTTCGCGCCGACCGCTTCTGCACTGCCTCGAGCCCCGCGTCAGCCGGCATCGGCGGCCGTCCACATGGGTGAAGCGCTGCGCTCGCTTCTGCCCTCGGTGCGCAGCGTGACGACGAAACGGCTGCCCTTGCCCGCCCCCTCGCTCTCGGCGACCACGCGCCCCCCCTGCTTGCGGACCATGGCGCGCACCACGAAGAGACCGAGACCGAGCCCGGCCACCTGGCGCTGCACGTCGCGGCCGGCCCGGTAGAAGCGGTTGAAGACCTTCCGGAGGTCGCGTCGGGGGATGCCGATGCCCTCGTCACCGATGGCCACGGAGATCCGCCCCTCGCTCGGCTGTTGCACACTCACGTGGATCGACGGCTCGCCCTTCGAGTATTTGAACGCGTTCTCGAGCAGGTTGCGGAAGACGAGCGAGAGCTCGCTGCGGTCCGCCAGCACCCGGACCGGCGACATGGGGTCGACGGTGACGGCCTCCTCGGCGAGGCCGTGCCGCTCGACGAGCTCTCGCACCGAGTCCTCGATGACGTCCGCCAGCTCGACCGCGGGCTTGCGGCGCCACTCGCCACGGCCGCGCTCCTCGGCCCGCGCGGCGGCGAGCACGAGTGCGATCGTCTCGTCGAGGCGGTCGAGGTCCTCGCCCATACTCCGCAGGAACTCGCGGCGGCGCGCATCGTCGAGCTGATGGCGGCCCATGGTCTCGAGGCCGAGCCGCACCGAGGCCAGGGGTGTCTTCATCTCGTGCGTCACCGCGTCGAGGAACGCGCGCTGGCGCTGGTTCAGGCGAACCTCGGCGACCAGCCAGGTGCAGAGCCAGACGAGCCCGATCATCACCACCGCGAAGAAGATCGTACCGAGCACGAGCCACAGCCAGTCGAGGCCGGGCAGCTCGGCCGGGTCGGGACCGAAATCGCTCCAGACGAGCACCTGCCAGCCCACCGCGAGGGCGAGCACGAGGACGATGAGCACGATGCCGACGGTGACGGGGACACCGATCGATCTTCTGGCCATGGGGGCGGCTCCGTGGGGACCGGTTCACGAGCCAGGGTAGCCCGGCGCGGGCTGCCCGCCCCGCCCTTGCTCCGGGAGTCGCCGCGCTGCGCCGCGGCTCCACACGCGGACGAGGCCCGTCACAGGTAGACTCGCCTTCCGCCTGCCGCCGAGTGCGGCGGGGCACCGAGCCGGAGGACGCGTTGCGCCCGCGAAGCCAGAACGAAGAGCGAAGCCGACAGCACGAGGCGGGCCAGCGGAGCAGAGGCCGTGACCCGGCTTCGGTCCGTGCGCCCGCGCTCCTCGCGAGACCGGTCGCTGCCGCGCTGACCGCCGCCGTCCTGCTCGCGCAGGGCGCCCTGGCTGCCCCCGACGAGGGCGACTGCCCGAGCCTCCAGGCGACGCACGATGATGGCGCGGTCATCGAAGACGCCGCGCCGATCGTCGTGAAGACCGGCATGGTGGTCGACAAGGACTCGCTGCTGGCGCTGCGGTCGTTGCTGCCCCCGGAGCTCTGGAAGCACCGCGAGATCTTCTTCTACGAGGGCATGCAGATGGAGATCGGCCCCTGCCATCGCCGCTACATCGTGCCCAAGGCGTACCGGGCGGCCACGGAGCGATTCCGTGGCGAGCCGAAGATCGACAAGCACGGCAACCTGAAGGACTACACCGCGGGCCAGCCCTTTTCGCCCGACGACTTCGACGACGACGATCGCGACGCGGCGCTGCGCTGGGCCTGGAACTTCGAGAAGCGCTACCGGGGGGCCGGCCACCGAGGCCTCATGCGGATCCGCAGCCACCCCAGCGGCATGGGCCGCACGCAGACCTATCGCGGCGATTTCAGCCTGCTCAAGACGCGTGAGCGGGCCGACCTCTGGGAGCAGGACTATCAGGTGCCCGACGCCAAGGACCGGGTCTGGGTGGGCGGCGGCGCGTTCACGCATCCCTTCGCCGCGCGCGGCCTCGCGTGGCGGCAGTTCCGGGTCGAGAAGAGCACGCGCCGGTGGGAGGAGCCCGACGACGTCTTCGTCTACGTGCCCGAGATGCGGAAGGTGCGACGGTCGGCCACGAACTGGATCGACGGGTTCTTCGTGCCCAAGTTCACCTGGGCCGGGCAGACGGGCGGCGGCGGCGTCTCGGTGCAGGGCGGCGGCATCAACCCGAGCGCCGGCATCAACATCGGCACCAGCGAGGACGCGCGGATCGGCTTCACCGGGCTCACGATCCGGCCGAACGCCTATGGTTGGCGGATGCGCGGCCGCACGGTCGTGATCGCGCCGCTCAACGGCACGGCCACCGGCTACCCGCTCAACGAGGAGCGCAACTTCGGCTACTCGGGCCTCTCGCTGGCCGACGATCGCTGGGACGTACGCGCCGCCGTCGTCATCGAGGGCGCCCTCAAACGCAAGGACGAGACGATCCGCACGGTCACGATCTATCTCGACGAGATGACCCTGCAGCCTCTCTACTGGATCAGTCGCACCGACCGACGCCGCGTCGTCGAGATCGGCGTGCTCGCGCACCGCTACACCGCGGACGTGCAGGGCTACCCGGAGTGGCCCGGCGGCTCACAGGCACACGTATTCGAGCCGGTGGCCGCGGCGTTCTTCAACGCGCTCGCGGGTCGCGGCGGCTGGATTCGCGAGTCGTTCGACCTGAACAGCCTGCCCTTCTCCGACGACGAGCGGCGCGAGATGATGACCGCCGACACCTTGCTGCGCGGGCACTGATCGGGCGGAGCGGGAGCGCGTGACAGCCCAGGGGAGAGCCCTGAGACCGAGCCAGGCCCTGCGGCCCGGCGAGCGGGCTCAGAACGTGTACCGCAAGGTCATGTAGACCTCGTCGCGATCCCTGATGAGCGACAGCCCCCCGAACGTTCCGTCCTGGTAGGGGTTGGGCCCGCCCCGCTCGCCTGCCGGCGCGATGCTGTTCACGGACATCGGCTGCAGCTGTTGGCGACCGAAGAAGAGCGACGCACCCACGGTGATCGAGAAGGCCTCGCTGAAGCGGTAGTTGACCGACGGCAGCGCGGCGCCCGAGCGCGAGCGGAAGTCGTACACGCCGACGAGGCTCGGGTTCAGGCGGTCCTGGAAGTACCCCGTGAACACCGCCAGCGTCGCGAGCACGTTCACCGGGCCGTTGGGGCCCATGCCATCGTTGTAGTTCTGCCGGTACTGGAAGAACCACTGAGAGTTGATGAAGAGCGTGCGGTTGGGGTTCAGGAAGTTGACGAACGTGGGCCGGTCGACGGACACGGTGAGGTTGTAGGTGTTGGTCCGTGACGTCAGCTCGTACGAGTTCGCGTCGGTGGTCGGCAGGCCGTTGATGTACGTGAACTCGGTCGACCAGTTCGATTTCGTGAAGTCTTCGGCGAAGTCCATCGAGAATCCGAGCACGTTGCGCTTCTCGTAGCTCAAGTAGACCTCGCCGCCCGACTGCCACTGCATCGTGCGGCGGCCGAAGGTGCCGTTGCCGCCTGCGCGCATGATGTTGCGCTTCTGACCAGCGACGCTGTACAGCGCCTGCACGAGCGAACAGTGCTGGGGCGTCACGAAGGTGCAGCGCTCGTAGCCGAGCGTCTCGCCCTCGCTGCCCTCGCGGCAGTTGATGCGGGCCGGGTTCGTGTACTCGAGCACGCCGTTGATGATCCGCTCCTGCGTGGCGCGCTCGTCGACGCACTTGGGGATCATCGCCATCAGGTGGTTCTCGCTGCCCGTGTAGGCGTAGTCCCAGAGCATGGTGCGGATCAGGCCGCGCCAGACGTGATTCGAGCCGTTCGGGCCCTGGCTGAAGATCTTGCCCGAGTTCCCCCGCGCGATCTCGGGGTTGGCCGTACCCGAGGCCGGGTTCGCGAGGCGAGGGCGCCGAGCCGCATTCGGCCGAGCCTGTCCCCACGGCGACTGCTCCTCGTAGAAGCGCAGGTCGGGGAACACGTCGAGGACGTCATAGAGGTTGGCGTTGTTCGGGTCGCGCTGGAGGCGGTCGCAGTCCGTCTCGAGCTCGGGGCAGGGAAGGAGCTCGTCGTCGATGCGCGTCCGGCCGAAGTTCGCATCGCCCGGCCCGATCGGCTGATCGGAGTAGAGCTTGGCGTTGTAGATCTCGGGGTTGACGAAGCCGCGGACGCTCGCGATGCCGTCGGTGAACTCCTCCGAGAAGGCGACGAGCAGCATCATGAAGTTGAACGAGAGGCCGGAAACCTCGCTCGAGAAGCTCTCCCCAGTGAAGGGATGCCCCGCGCCCAGGTCGAAATCCACATCTGCGCACTCGGCGTGGTTCATGTAGCCACCGCCGAACTGGTCATCGACGCGCTGCATCCAGATCCAGGCCTGCATCTCGGTGCAGCCCGAGGGCCTGCTGTCGGGACCCAGGCGGTTGGCGAGATAGTCGCGCTGAATGATCGTGCCGTAGCCGCCGGTGTCGAGCACGTCGTTGCCGAACTGCAGGCCACTGGTGGCGTTGTATTCGGTCGGCAGGTCGATGTTGAAGCCGCCGACGTAAATGCCGAGCTTGTCGGGGTCGCCGTCGACGTCCTGGACCCAGCCGCCGAGGTAGCACTCCGGTCGGTTCTGGTCGTTGGCGCCGCAGCCGGTGATCTGGTCGGGCGAGAACACGCCCCAGTTGAGGCCCGAAGCATCGGGGTTGTTCGGGTCGGGGGCGGTCACGACGCAGTCCGCGGGGTCGACGAGCGGGCTCAGCGTGCCCGTCTGGCACCACGTGAAGCCCTCGGCAGCCAGATCGAGCTGCCTGTAGTCGGTGCGCTGGCCGGTCGGGTCGCCGACGTCGCCCAGATAGTTGTTGCCGATGTAGCCCGCGGCCGGGTTGTTCGGGTGCAGGTTCCCGACGCCCGGGTTCGAGTAGCGGATCGTCGCCCACTTGTTGCGGCAGCCGGGGAGCTGGCCTGCCTGGCCCTCGGGACCTCCGATGTCTGCCGTGGTGCACTTCGGACCGCCGAGCCCCTGGATCTCGAACGCCGCGGTGCCGGGCTGGATGCCCTTCACGACGAAGTACTCGCGGAAGTCCCAGCAGCGCGAGTTCCAGCGGTTCTCACCCGCGCTTCGCAAGCGCGCGTTCATCTCGGGCTCTTCGCCCGGGTCGACCACTCCGTTGCCATTCGCGTCGTCGAAGAGCGGCTGATTGGTGTAGTTGCACGGGTTCCCGTCGTAACCGAGCGACCCGGGATCGAGCAGACCCGTGGCCGAGCCCACCGCCGAACCGAGCTCGGGCTCGCACGGAGTGACGCCCGCCTTGCAGCGAATCAGCTGGCCGTCGGAACCGATCACGCGGCTGTCGAGGCGGTACTCGACGGGGACGCTGAGATTGTCCATCAGGTGCGTGCCGTACTCGGCCGGCACGAGATCGGCGATACCGAGGGTCTCGAACGAGATGCCGATCGAGTCGTTGCCGACCGACGACTGCAGCAGCGCACTGCCCTCGGCCCAGAGCAGGTCGGCGCCGTTCGAGTCGCACTCCGTTTGGAAGAAGGGACCGCAGCCGAGCAGCGCCTCCTGCTCGGGGCTGAAGGCCGCCGCGAAGTACGTGATGACGTTGGCACGCCGCTGTTCGGTGGGGTTCGCCGGAGTCGGCTGTTGGCCGAACCACGCGAAGCCACCGCAGGTGATCAGGTGATCGTTGTTGCCGGTGAAGAAGCCGCGCGAGAGACAGTTGTAGCTCTCGGCCTCGCGCGAATCGATGCGCATCCGCTCGAGATCCGCCGCGGAGCCAGTCGACACACCCGTCTCGACGGCCCAGAAGGCGCGGCGATCATAGGTGTTGAGCACCTCGTTCACGGGCGTCGACAGATCGTCGAGGGTGTTGATTACGTCGGTGTCGAGCGCGAGCAGCGGGATGCCCATGAGGTCCGGGATGATCGAGAAGTACGACAGCGCGTCGTCACCCGCGGCCTTGCCGATGTTCGCGTTGATGACCGGCGAGCCGGAGAGGATGCCCGCGAGCACCTGCGAGACGGGCGAGTCGAGCCGCGCACCCGCCGGCTTGCTCGAGCTGAACACCGTCAGGGCGCAGGCGGCGGGATCGAGCTCGTTGAAGCCGACCGTGGTCGCGCAGACCCAGTTGAAGACCGACAGGTTGGCCGGCGACGACTCGAGCGCGTTGCGCGGGTCGTAGCGCAGGGTCGGGTCGTACGAGTTCAGCCAGCGGAGATCCTTGTCCTTGATCAGGCGCGCATCGAGGCGGCCCTGCGAGGTGCCGTACGAGGTCGCCAGCTCGTTCTCCGGGTCGTAGCGCGGGTCGTAGTCGGCCAGCGCGAGGCAGTCGACGCCGAGGGCAGCGCTGCGGCCATTGATCGTGTCTGGTTGGTTTGCATTTCCTTCTACGCCGCTAGTGCCAGCGAAGCAGTCGGGGCGGACATCGTCGGGGTCGGAGCGGGAGGTGTCGTTCCAGAACTGCTCGCGGTAGAACTGCCAGGGGTTGTCGGCGTCGGTGGGTGTCGCCGCCGAGACCTGGTAGGGCTTGCCGTTGGCGAGAACCGAGCGATCCGACGAGCCGGGATACAGACAGCCGCTGTTCCCGGCGCCGTCGAACTCGACGTAGACCGCGTCGCCGTTGTCGTCGATCTCGCCGTTGGCGGTCATCGGGATGCCCGCGCCCACGGGCGTCGCGCAGCCCTGCCCCACGGTACCGTCGTACGAGAGCTGCAGATCCTGCTCGCGGTGCATGTAGCTGCGTGGGCGGCCGCTGCGCCAATCGACGTTGCGGTTGTAGGTCGAGAGCCGCTTGATGTGCGGAAAGTCGTCGTAGCCGTAGAAGTCGGTGATGGCGAAGCTGTAGCGATCCCACCGGAACTCGAGGCGACCCCCGATCTCCCAGCCCTTGAGGTCGTCCCACGGGTTCGGCGGCTGCTCCTGACCGACCACGCCGATGCCCGTGAAGCCATGGGCCATCGAGCCAAAGGTCAGAGAGCAGACCAGGTTGATCGTGAAGGGCTCGCCACAGGCGCCGAGGTCTGCGCTCTCGAACTCGTCGAAGTTGAACGCCATCTCGGCGCGCACGTCCGAGAGCGGACCGACTTCGTAGAACGACCACACGCCGCGCCACGCCCAGAGCGCGATGCGCGACTCCTCGAGACTCGGCAGGTTCGCGAGTGCGAAGTCCTGGGGATTGAACTGGTCGGTCGTGCGGAAGAGCTCCGTCTTGCCCCAGACGATCGTCTGCTTGCCGACGCGCATCCAGAGGCGGCTGTCGAACATCTCGATGTCGAGGTAGGCCTCCTTGAGCTCGCCCTCGTCCTGCTGCGACGAGCCGCGGTTGAACGCGCGCTGCCGCTCGGAGAAGTTGAAGTTGTAGGTGTCGAGGTTTCCCTCGGCGAGCGCAGCGCTGAGCGGCGCGGACGGGATGAAGATGCCGCGCGCCTCGTTGGCGGTGGCCTGGCGGTCGTTGAACGTGCGCTGATCGTCCTCGAGCGGGTTGACGGTCAGCCAACCGAACGTGTCACCGTATGCGACGTCGTCGGAGTCGAGCGGGTTGCCGAACACGTCGCGCTCGGGATCGTCACTCGTGTAGGGACGCAGATCACGCACGTAGATCTTGCTGCGCTCGGGGTCGTCCTCGCGCAGGTAGGGGATCGGACGCATCGGGTTCGCGCCCGCACCGTCCGAGAGGCTGGCCGGTGAGACGCGCGAGCTGTCGAGGGGGTTCACCACGTCGGCCATCGCGGCGTTCGGCTCGACGAAGTTCTTCGGGAGCCAGGGACCCATCAGGGCCAGTGGGTTGCCGAGATTCGCACCACCCGTCACGGGCATCACTGCGAAGCGGAAGTCTTCGAAGGCGTACATGGCGACCAGGAACGGGGAGCCCTGGGTGCCGTCGTCCTGGTTCTCCCAGGGGAGGCCGGTGTCCGAGGCAATCTTGTTGTTGCGATCGGCGCGCCAGAACTGGACCGGCGCGCCCCACGGCTTCCAGAAGTCATCCGTGGCGCTACAGGGCGACTGGCGGCACTGCATGAGATCGGAGCGGGTCAGCGCGCCGGGGCCGAGCCGATCCTCGGGCTCCTCGCCATAGATGCCCTCGAAGCCGGGTGTCTCCGTGAACGCCAGCGGGTCGCGGTCGGGGCGGGCGACGGGACCGTCGCTCTCGAGCCTGATCTGACCGGCGCTGGTGAACGTCTCGCCGTCCATGAGCCGGGTGGGCAGGCTCTTCGCTCGGTCACCGTAGGTGTTGACCGGCTTCACCATGCCGCAGCCGCGGGAGTAGATGCAGTCGAAGCGCGCCTCGACGCGCACGTAGCCGGACACGAGGTCGAGGGGTCCGACCGTGTCCTGGAGGAGGTCCACCTCCAGCTCGACGTTGAAGATGTTGTACCACTGCACCAGATCCCAGTTGTCCGAGAAGTCCGCGCTCATGGTGCGCAGCTGCATCTCGACGAAGCCATGCGCCTGGATACGGCCGTCGAGCGCCTCGAGGGCCTGCGCGCCGGGCGGCGCGACGAGGCAGAAGAACAGCACGCATGCGGCAATGGCTCTCCAACCCGTCCTGGACAGATTGGAAAGACACGTGCTCCATCGCGTTCGCAGCGGGTGCGCGCCTACGAACGAGCGACAGACGGACTGGATCATGACCCCTCCCACAAGCCGACGACCGGGACCGCAACCTCACGGCCGGAAACCGGTTCGAACCAAGAGAGAAAGCCCGATCGTGCGAACCACTCGGCCAGGCACGCAGCTGCCCGCGACGACCGACGCATGCGTCGGCCTCGAAGGCGTGCCACTCCCCGGCCATCGGGTCCTGCGAGTCGGCCTGGACCTCCGTCCAGCCTGCGTCGACTCGCCGAGGCGCGCTTTCCCCCAGATCCAACCCCGTGTCGGGTGTCGCCTCTCATCGCGCGCTCGGCGGCGACCGTCGTCGCCGCTGCGGCTGGCGCCCATCGACCGGTGTCGACGAGCGTCACGTCACCTTCGGGTGTCGGCCGGGCGACAGGCTGAATACGTCCGGCCTTCTTCAGGCCCGGGAGCGTGATGGCGCACACACTCTCCCGACGATTCGAGCCCTGCACTGCGAGGTGGTTCTCGCTCTTCGACCTGCACCCACGACCCGATCGCGATTCCGGACTCGACCGCCCTGGCTGCGGTCGGGAACCGGGTCGCGAACGACCCCGTGACGGATGAGGAGGATTCCCCCCCACGAGATGGATCCGGATCACGATACAACGCAGCTCAGACTGAAAACAATCGAATTCTTTCAGTGATTCCGAGATTCGAAGCGTTGCTTGCGCCCCTCTGTGCCTGTCCGAATCGGGGCTGGACGCCCACTCCGAAGACCGCCAGCGGGCGCGCTCGCCGCGGTTGCCAGATTCGAACGGTGGTTCAAGCGCGGCCGTTGCCAGCAGCCCCGCGATACGGGAGTCTGCGCCGCCACCCCAGCAGGGCCGCGGCAGACACCCCGAAGTCCGGCGAGACCCGCCCTGCGTCCACCGGAGACCGCGATCCATGGCCGAGGCTCCTTCCGACGCCCAGCCCATCACCGGCTGCCGGCCCGGCGACGTGGCCGAGCACGCCTTCCTCTGCGGCGATCCCGCCCGCGTGGACCGAATCGCCGAGAGCTGGCAGTCGAAGCGGGTGGTCTGCAATACGCGCGAGTACCGGATCGTGACCGGTGAGCGGGGCGGCCGCCCGGCGAGCGCGGCCTCGACGGGGATCGGAGCGCCGGGCACTGCGATCCTCGTGGAGGAGCTCGCGAAGCTCGGCACCCACACCATGATCCGCGTGGGCAACAGCGGCGGACTCGCACCGGATCTCCAGCTCGGCGAGCTGGTCATCACCCAGGGCGCCGTGCGCGACGACGGCACGTCGCGCAGCTACGTGATCCCCGAGTTCCCGGCCGCGGCCCACTACCGCGTGGTCGCGGCACTCGACGACGCGGCGAGCGCCGCGCACACGCCCCATCACGTCGGGACGACCTGGTCGCTCGACGCGTTCTACGCCCGCAACGCCATCGCCACCGAAGGCGGCGGCATGGCGTCGATGATCCACGGCGGCTACTGGCCGAGCCACCTCGAGGCGCGCATCCGCGACATGCGCGCCGCGGGCGTGCTCAACTGCGAGATGGAGTCGGGGGTGCTGTTGACCCTGGCCTCCATCTTCGGGCTGCGCGCGGGCTGCATCTGCGTCGTGTCCGATCGGACGCCCTGGCCCGGGCCTGCCGCCATCGACCTCGATCGCAACATGGCGAACTGCATCGAGGTCGCGAACGCGGCGATGGACACGCTCTGACGAGCCGGTCCATGGACGCGCGCGATGGACACGCTCTTGCGAGCCGGTCCATCGCCGGGCGCGCCGCTCGAAGCGGGCGCCCGGCTGGCGTCAGGGCACGAGCCCGACCGGGATCGGCATGATGTTCCAGGTGAACACGCTGTTGCCGCTGGTGCGCTCGTAGATCACCTCGCGCACCGGCTTGCCGTCGACCCACACGTAGCGCCGGATCTCGTTGTCGTTGTCGCTCGCGACGTAGAGCTCGTCGGTGCCGTCCCCATCGAGATCAGCCAGGATCGACGCGTGCTCGAAGCCGCCCGAGCGGCGGTCGATGAGCGTCTTCTCCCAGGGTGCGTTCGGATCGGCGCCCGGGCGCAGCAGCCAGAGCCCCTGACTGAAGAGCGCGGCGACCATCTCCTTCTTGCCGTCGCCGTCGACGTCTCCGGCGGTCAGGAACCGGCCGAGGCGATCCTCGACGCTCGCGATCACCACCCCCGCATCGGGGGCCGTGTCGCCCTCGTAGCGCAGGATCTCGACCGGCGACTTCAGGCGCTTCGTCTCCTTGTCGATCTTGCCCTCGACGATCACGTAGAGCTCGTCGGTGCCGTCGCCGTCGACGTCGTCGACGAGGATCTCCTTCGCGTGACGGTCACCCAGATCGGCCGCGACCTCCCCGGGCGTGCCCTTCGCGGGGACGTAGCGCTTGACCATGCCCGACTGCTCGCTGCCATCGAGTCGGTTCGGCTCGCTCGGCGTCGAGTAGACCTCGAGCACGCCATCGCCGTCGAGGTCGCCGATCTCGATCTCGTGCACGAAGGTGTCGGGCTCCTGGTCGATCTCTTCGACCGTGAAGCCACCGGCGCCATCGGGACGGGCAACGGCGACGACGCCCTGGTCGTGCGTCGCGATCGCGATCGACATCTTGCCCTCGGAGTAGAGGTCGGCGATCTCGATGTCGCGCATGCGCGAGAACTTGCCGCCGAAGTCCTTCTCCCAGATCGTGGTCGCGGCGGGGCCGCCCGCGCCGTTCGCCCAGAGCTTCAGCGTCGCGTTCGACCCGGCGGCGGCGAGCAGCTGATCGCCGCCCTCCGCGGGATAGGCCATGGCCTTGTGGATCACGTTGCTGTCGGTGTCGGCGAGGCTCGTGAGCACCCACTCGCCGCCCTTGCGGACGAGGAAGTCCATCGTCGCGGGCAGCGGGTCGGGCATCGACTTCGAGCCCGGCTTGCGCGCCTCGAACTGCGCGAGGCCGAGCACGAGGGCATTGGGCAGGTCGTCCGGCGTGACCACGGCGGGCTGCGCCGGCGGCTGCGCGGGCGCCGCGGCGGGCTTCTCCACAGCGGGCTTGGCGGACGGCTTCTCCGCGTCGCCGCCGCAGCCGACGGCGAGCATCAGCGCCGCGACGAGTGCGGCCGAGAGGCCCCGGACGCGCAGCGGCGCCGCCGAGTCGATCGACTCGCGGATGGCAGAATAAGAAAGAAGAACGTCGCTCGACCGGAACCGGTGCATGGCCCCCTCCATGATGTCCCGGGGGTGTAGCAGCCCGGCCGGGTCCATTCACCCCGACATCGGCCGGCGGGCTCCGCGACTGGAGACTCCGGGGCAACGGTGAGGGTGCAGCCGGCCGGGACCGTCCACTCGCACCGACGATCGCCCCGAACCACCCGCATTCAGGGAGAAAATCGTGCCCTCCCTCGGCCATCAGGGCGCAGGAGTGTCCCGGCTTTGGTACCTATGGGCCGCGTCGACGAGCCAGCCCGACAACGCCGTTCTGATCCATCCCATTCCAGAACGCCGTTCTATCGAACGGCATTCGCCGTGCCCCCAAACGAGCCCCATCCCGCCCGCCTGGAGAGCCCGCCCAGTGAGCAAGGTCGGCCTGCAGCCCCCGAAAGGCACTCGCGACTTCGCGCCCGACGAGTTCAGGCAGCGCGAGTGGCTATTCGACCACTTCCGTGAGGTGGCGCGGCAGTTCGCCTTCGAGGAGGTCGACGCGCCGGTCGTCGAGAGCGCTGAGCTCTTCACCCGCAAGGCCGGCGAGGAGATCGTCGACCAGCTCTACCACTTCGAGATCCACGGCCGGCACCTGGCGCTGCGCCCCGAGATGACGCCCTCGATCGCGCGCATGATCCTCGCGCGCGCGGGCTCGCTCCGAATGCCGATCCGCTGGTTCACGATCACACAGAACTGGCGCTACGAGCGCATGACCCGCGGCCGCCGCCGCGAGCACTACCAGTGGAACATGGACATCTGGGGCGAGCCCGGCGTCGCGGCCGAGGCCGAGCTGCTCTCGGCGATCGCCACGGCCGTCGACCGGGTGGGGCTCGAGCCCGGCGACGTCCACGTGCGCGTCAACAGCCGCGCGCTCCTCGAAGAGAGCCTGCGCGCCGGCGTGCTGGCCGACCGGCCCGAGGTGTTCGAGCCGCTCTGCGTGGTGATCGACAAGCTCGACAAGATCGGCGCCGACGCAGTGGTCGACCTGCTGACCGACACGAGCGGCGCGGTCGGTCTCGACACGCAAGCGGCGCGCGACGTCGTCGCGCTGCTGCAGGTCGCCGACCTCGACGAGGCGGCGCGACATGCACCGAAGGGATCGACGGCGCTCGACGACCTGCGCCGGCTCTTCGAGCTGCTCGACGCATACGGGATCGCCGACCGGGTCGTGTTCGACGCATCGGTCGTGCGTGGGCTCGCCTATTACACGGGCATCGTATTCGAGGCGTTCGACACGGGCGGCGAGCTGCGAGCGATCTGTGGCGGCGGCCGCTATGACCGGCTCGCGGAGACACTCGGTGGCAAGTCGATCCCGGCGGTGGGCTTCGGCTTCGGCGACGCCGTCATCGCCGAGCTGCTGAAGGACAAGCAGAAGTGGCCGGAGCTGCCGCGCCGGGTGGACGACGTGGTGTTCGCGTTCGGCGAGGCCGAGCGGCCGTACGCGATCCGGCTGGCCGGGCGCCTGCGCGAGCGCGGTCGCCGCGTCGAGCTGCTGCTCGCGACCCCCAAGCTCAAGCGCGCCATGGCCGATGCCGACCGCATCGGCGCGGCGCGCATCTGGCTGCTCGGCCCCGACGAGGTGGTTCGAGGCGTGGCGCGTCGCCGTGACCTCGCCACTGGCGAGGAAACGGACTGCGCGCTCGACGCGCCGGAGTAGGCGAGATGTCCGAGGACTCGAACGACCCCGGATCGAAGACCTGGACGACGACGGACAGCCTCGAGCTCTACTCGGTCGAGCGCTGGGGCGACGATTTCTTCTCGGTGAACGACGACGGGCACCTCGTCGTGCGGCCGCGCCGCGGAGACGACACCGCCATCGATCTCTTCGAGATGGTCGATCACCTGCGCCAGCGGGGCCTGCGCACGCCCATGCTGCTGCGCTTCTCGGACATCCTCGCCAGCCAGGTGCAGCGGCTCTACGGGCACTTCGACGCCGCCATCGAGACCTACGGCTATCGCGGCCGTCACCACAGCGTGTATCCGATCAAGGTGAACCAGCAGCGCCACGTCGTCGAGGAGCTGGTGGCGATCGAGGCGCCCCATGCGATCGGACTCGAGGCCGGCAGCAAGCCCGAGCTGCTCGTGGCGCTCGCGCTGCTCGACCGGCCGGGTGGCCTCATCATCTGCAACGGCTTCAAGGATCGCGCCTACATCGAGACGGCCCTGCTCGCCCAGCGCCTCGGCCGGCTGCCGATCATCGTGATCGACCGCTTCGAAGAAATCGACCTGCTGGTGAAGACGAGCCAGGAGCTCGGCATCCGGCCACACATCGGCCTGCGGGTGCGACTCTCGGCCCAGGGTGCGGGGAAGTGGTTCGAGTCGTCGGGACGACGGTCGAAGTTCGGGCTCTCGCCCGGCGAGGTGCTCGCCGCGGTCTCGCGGCTGCAGGCCGACGGCATGCTCGAGTGTCTCGAGCTCGTGCACTATCACATCGGCTCGCAGATCACGGCGATCCGCGCGCACAAGGAGGCGCTGCGCGAGGTGAGCCGCATCTTCGTCGGTCTGCGCGCAATGGGCGCCGACGCGCTGCGCTTCGTCGACATCGGCGGCGGCATGGGCGTCGACTACGACGGCAGCCAGACCGACTCGAATTCGTCGATGAACTACACGCCCGAGGAGTACGCGCGTGACGCCGTCGACACGCTGGTCTCGGCGTGCGACGAGGCAGGGCTCGATCACCCGGACATCGTCACCGAGGCTGGCCGGGCGATCGCGGCCCATCACTCGGTGCTGATCTTCGACGTGATCGGCCGGCACGGCATGGTGCCGCGGAAGGCACCCGTGCCGGTGACAGAAGACGACCATCGCATCCTGCGCGACCTCGCGACCATCGCAGGCAACCTCGACGACGAGAACTTCCTCGAGACCTATCACGACGCGCTGCTCCTGCGCGACGAGGCCGTGAACTCGTTCGCCCTCGGCTACATCGACCTCGTGACGCGGGGGCGGGCCGACGACTACTTCCTACACATCTGCGGCCGCATCCTCGCGACCGTGCGCGCGCTGCCGGAGCTGCCCGAGGAGCTCGCAGGGCTCGACCGCGATCTCGCCGACACGTACTACGGCAACTTCTCCGTCTTCCAGTCGGCGCCGGATCACTGGGCCGTGCAGCAGCTCTTCCCCGTGCTGCCGATCCAGCGCCTCGGCGAGGAGCCCACGCGGCGCGCGATCTTCGCCGACCTGACCTGCGACAGCGACGGCAAGCTCGACCTGTTCATCGACTCCGACGGCGCGAAGCCCGTGCTCGAAGTGCATCCGCTGAACGGCGAGCCGTACTACATGGGCGTCTTCCTCGCGGGGGCGTATCAGGAGATCCTCGGAGATCTCCACAACCTGTTCGGCGACACCGACGCCGTACACCTCCGCATCGACGACGACGGGCTCGTCGCCGTCGAGCACGTCGTCGATGGCGACTCGGTCGACGAGGTGCTCTCGTACGTGCAGTACGATCGCCATGCGCTCATCGAGCGGGTGCGGCGCACGATCGAGAAGGCGCTGCGCCGTGGCGAGATCGGACTCAGAGAGTCGGCGCTGCTGCGCAAGCGCTACGAGCAGGGGCTGCTCGAGTACACGTATCTTTCTCACGATGACCGCTGACGCGGTCATCGTCGGCTGAAGGCTCTCTCACGATGACCGCTGACGCGGTCATCTCAGCTGAAGGCTCTCTCACGATGACCGCCGAGGCGGTCGTAACGCAGCCGCGCGAGCCATGCCGAATCAGGAGTCATGCAGATGTCCCGCGACCACGCGCGCATCCTCTCTTGGAACGTGAACGGGATCCGCTCGGCCCACAAGAAGGGCTTCGTCGACTGGCTCGCAAAGAGCCGTGGCGAGATCGTCGGCGTGCAGGAGATGCGGGCGACCCGCGACCAGGTGCCCGAGGAGGTCGAGGCCGTCCGCGGCTACCACCTCCACGTGTCGTCGGCCGAGCGCAAGGGCTACAGCGGCGTGGGGCTCTTCTCGAAGCGCAAGCCCGACGCGATCGACACCTCCCTCGGCGAGGACCGCTTCGACGCCGAGGGGCGCGTGCAGATCGCCCGCTTCGGCCGGCTGGTCGTCGCCAACGGGTACTTCCCCAACGGCAGCGGCCAGGATCGAGACAACAGCCGCGTGCCCTACAAGCTCGACTGGTACGCGGCGCTCTTCGACCGCGTGCAGCGGCTGCGCCGCGGCGGCTACCGCGTGATCGTGATCGGCGACTTCAACACCGCCCACAAGGACGTAGACCTCGCCCGTCCAAAGGACAACCGCAAGACGAGCGGGTTCCTCCCGGAGGAGTGCGCCGAGCTCGACCGCTGGGTCGAGGCGGGCTGGATCGACACCTTCCGCGCCTTCGAGCCGGGCGGCGGCAACTACTCGTGGTGGAGCCAGCGCTTCGGCGTGCGCGAGCGAAACGTCGGCTGGCGCATCGACTACGTCCTCGCCTCTCCGGCGGCGATGAAGTACGTGAAGGACGCGTTCATCCATCCCGACGTCATGGGCAGCGACCACTGCCCGATCGGCGTGGACGTCGATCCCGCGATCTTCGGCTGACCCCGTCCACCGTGGCATGAACGCACCGGCCCATCCGGTGTGAACGCCCGGCTTCGCCGAGTGCGTTCGCGTCGCTCGGACGCGTCTCGGCTGGCCCGGCGCTTGCGATGGCATGGGCCGTGGACCCGCCCGTCCCCTCACTTCGACGCGCGTTCGCCGGCATGGCCGGCGTGTGGTGCGAGCTGGCCGCCGTGCAGTCTGCCCTCCCGGGCTGCGCTGGCGTGACGCTCTCGTTTCTCGGCGCGTGGCTGCTGATCGAGTGGATGCGGATGTGGGAGCGGGGCGGGCGGGCCCACGACCCCTTCGCCGAGCTGCGACGGTGCGGGCGATTCGATGCGCGGTCGAAGCTCGCCGAGCCGGCTGCGTTCGCGATCGCCGGACTGGCGCTTCAGCCCTGGCTCGGGCTGGGCGCGATCCGCCTCTTCGAAGCGGCGGCGGAGCGCGCGGCCGTCGTCGCACCCGGCGCGTCGCCGTGCCTCTTCGAGATGGGCTCCGTCCTCGTGCTCGCACCCGTCTTCGAAGAGCGACTCTATCGCGGGCGACTCCTGCCTGCGTTGCGTCGACACACCGGCGCACCCATCGCGATCACCGCCAGCGCCGCCTGCTTCGCCGTCCCCCACGTCGCGCCGCTGCACGTGCTGGGGACCCTCATCGCCGGCATCGCGCTCGGATGCGTGTTCGCGCTGACTCGCCGCTCGGCGCCGTGCATCGCGATGCACGTGGGCTTCAACGCGGCGGCGCTGTGGCAGCAGGCCGCGATGCGGGCCGCGTGATGCCCCGGGCGCGCCGGGGCGGGCAGGCATGGATCCCCTCGGCCTCGATCGTCACCGTGACCGGGTACGGTCTCGCCCTCGGCTGGCTCGAGCCCGAGCCTTTGGCGCGCGGCGAGATCCACGTACGGATCATCCTCACCCTGGGCTACGGACACCTGCTCGCGAGCATCGTACGGAGTCGGGCGGGCCAGCCTGCGACGAGTGCGTGGCGCGCCGTAGCTTCGATTGCTCCGCTCGTCGCCGCCTACGTGCTCTACGCGGAGCTGTGTCGGATGTGGCCGCTGCTCCCGCTCGCTCTGCTCGGAGTCTCGGCGTGGCACACCGTCGAGAACGACCGCGCCATTCGCCGGATGCGACTCGATGGAACGGCCCCGATCGCACCGCTCTCGACGTCGCCTCGCGAGGTCGCAGGCGACGTGCTTGCTGCGATCGCAATCAGCATCCTCGCCCTCGCCCTGCCCCTCTGGCTGCCCATGATCGACACGGCCGACGTCGTCGCTGCCTTCAGCCTGCATCACGTCGCGACGTGGCTGGTGCTGGTGGTGGCCCGCGCCCGAGCGCGGGGACAGCTGCGTGCCGCGGCCGTTCGGCTCGTCTGGCTCCACCTGCCGATGGGGGCGCTGTGCGTCGCATCGATGATCGCGCTGGCGATGCCGAGCGCCCTTCCCCCGGCGATCACGTCCGGCGCCGAGGTCGTTCTGTCACCGGCGACGTACCTGTTCTGGTCGGCAGCACATGTCGTGCACACGGCGTGGCGGCGATGGGCGAGGTGAGTCCCGCCTCAGTTCGGCAGCGCTCTGATGACCCCGTCCTCCTCAGCGAGATTCGCGCACGACGTAGCGGGCTCGGTCGAAGGGAGCCCCTCGGGCCACCGGTGCACGGCGATCAGGCTGATCTTCGCGCTGTCGAGCTCCCAGCCTTCGCATCCTCGATCCGCATCAGTCGCGACCCGCGCTCGCTCCAACCGATCGACCCGGGTCGAGAGCATTCCGACGACGCCTGCCTGCTCGATCAGGAGATCCACGTCCAGCGACTCGGCCAAGGGCGCCTCGAATCGGATCTCGAGTCCACCCTGCAGTGGAACGAGAGAAGGCATGGGCAGGCCATCCTCGACGAACGCAGGCAGGCCGCGCGCCACGGCCTCGCGACCGGCGAGCGTGAGCACGAGCGTCGTCAGACTCGACGGCCACTCCCATGCGGCTTCGTGAGCGATCTGCCACGCGCGCCGCGGCTCGCCCAGCCGGAACGCGAGACACCCGAGCATCACTTGCCGCTGAGCCCGCAGGTCGCCCTCGACAGGAACGGAGCTCGCGATCTCGTAGGCCCGCGCGACGGCTCGTCGCTCGACGTTCGGTGCAAGACAGATCACGAAGCCCGGATGGATCCCCGCGCCGGCGGCCAGGTCGCGTTCGCGCATCGCGTCGAGCGAGTGGATCGCAACGTCCTGCACATCCGTCGAGACGCCCCGAACGAGCGCGACCGCCGGAATCAGAACGAGCAGCGCGATGCAGGCGGCACCGGCCAGCGGACAGATCCGGCGCTCGGGCTGATCGATCGACACGAACGCCGTCCGCCCGCCGATCAGCCAGGCCGTGATGGCTCCGGCAAGCAGTCCCGCGAGATGACCCGTCGTCGCCATCTTCGGCAAGAAGATCTGCGAGGCCAGCTCGAGGCCGACGACGATGACGACCGCCCACCGGGGAGGAACGAAGGGGCTGCCGACACGCCCCCGATGCGTGAAGCCGCAGAGCAGAAGCGCACCGAGGAGCCCGAACAACCCGCCCGATGCCCCCACGCCGATCTTCGACGAAGTGACTGCCATCGCGGCGGAGGCGGCGAGGACGCCCGCCATGAACACGATCGAGCATCGTGCCCAGCCATGAACCGCTGACACCGGCGGATAGATCAGCCAGCAGGCGAGTGCGTTCGCGAGCAGGTGAAGCCAAGCGCCGTGAAGCGCGGCACTCGAGACAGCACGGTGGAGCTCGCCCGATGCGACGAGCCACGAGACATCGGCTCCGATCGACGTGAGGAACAACGTATCCCGTAAGTTTCCGGCCTGCGTCTGGGCCACGTACACGAGGGACCACCAGACGATCGCGACCCACACGAATCGGACCGAGGCAGCAGCCACGCATCCGAGCTCGGCGGTTCGAAGGAAACGAGCGCGGCGATCTTCGTCATCGCAGGTCGCGAGCCACTCGGACTCGACCCGACGCCTCATGACGTCCACGGCTCCCGCAGATCGAAAGTACCAATCGCTGCAGGCGAACACCTTGCCGGCAGTCGTCTCGACGACCAGCTTTCGGACGAGCAGGATTCGTGTGACGGTGCAGGTGGCGACCTCCGCCATCGGAATCTGCTTCATTCGGGGAAACAGCCAGCCGCCCGGCAGCCGCATGACATCGGGCGTGATCATCGCGGCGTCGGGTGCCTCGCGGAGATGGACCAGGACACCGACCGTCAACGAGACGCCTACACCGAGCGCCAGCGACGACGCCAGAACGAATCGCATCACCGGCTCGGGCAACCCCGGACCAAGCCCCTGCGTGAGGAGACCGGGCAGGGTCATTCCCAGGAAGCAGAAGGCGAGCCATGCCGAGAGGTAGAGCGCAACGAACCGCGGGGTGGGTGCTCGAAGCGGATACTCGGTCACCCGTCCGCCCCCCTACCGAGGCGCCCGTCGGACGGAGCCAACCCATGCGACGAGCGCGACGAGGATGCAGGTCGCGACCACCGGTCCCGGTCGCGATCCCCGCGGCGTCAGGCCATCTGGAGCGCAGAGCGGAGACGAGCCGGGCTTGACATCCGGCTTGTGGAACTCCGCTGCGTCGGGGGGATGAGGATGGCCGTGAGGGTCGATGGGCTCGACCGGCTCCGTCATGCCCTTCCCGACGATGGTCAGTGTCACTCCGATGAAGAACGACACGACTCCGCTCGCGATGGCCGCCGCACCAGGAGGCCCCCCGACGGCAACCCCGCCACCGGCCATCGCGGCGCCGAATGTCATGAAGCCCTCGCCGATTGCGACGGTGGCTTCGCCCGCGGGCGAGATCGTCTCGCCAGACGGTGCACGTGTCGAGTGCATCCCCCCCGGATCCCATAGCCGCACCGGGTTGCCCCGCGTGTACGCGAAGTCGTTCAAGAGATGGTCGATCGGATCCGGCGCCATGAAGCGGCCCGTGTCGGGGTCGTAGGGCCGCACACCGACCAGCTGGATCCCCGCGACGTGCACACCGCGCGCAAAGCCGCGCTCGCCATCACGCGGCGCTCGCTGCGCGCCATCTCGCCCGACGACGCGGCGCTCGCCGAAGCCGTGATAGACGTGGCGGCGCAGCGCCCGACCCGACTCGTCCGTGACGAACGAGACGTTGCCGCGGAAGTCATGGTGGGCGTAGCGACGGATCGCCGTACCGAGCACCACGCGAACGCCGTCGATCTCGGTGGCGACGGGCCAGCCCTGATCGTCGATCTCGGTCGTGCCGCCATAGCCGTAGCGGGTCGTCTCGTCACCGAACGTGCGCGCCACCGGTCGGCCGCGGACGTCCCACTCGAAGCGCGCGTCGGCACCGATGGAAGCGATGCGGCCCGAGGCGGTCCAACGAAGCTGGACATCGTCGCGCTCGGTCACGAAGCCGGATTCGTCGTGCACGAAGTCGTGTATGGCCCCGAAGCCGCCCGAGAGCAAGCGATTTCGCTCGGCGTTGTACTCGAATGAAACGGCAGGCCCTGTGCGCGACTGGTAGCCGGCGAGATTGCCCAGCGCATCGAATCGAACACGGTCGCCTTCGGGCACGTCGAGGATCGGCATGTGGCTCGACAATCGGAGCCACGAGCCAGGCGTCGGCGACTCGCCGTACGCCGAGGGATGCCACTCGAGCTGGTAGTGCTCCTCCCCGAGATTCCACACCGGCGCGCCCCCTTCCGGACCGGCGAGCAGCACCGAGCTCGAAACGGCGAAGCACAGCTTGTCGAGCCAGCACGGCAGGCGGACGACCGTCGTGTGCTCGATCGGCTGGGTGCCGTCGAGAATCGTCCGGGTACGTTCGAGCTCGCCCGTCTCCGCCCCGTACTCGAAGGTGCGCACGAGGCCATTGCCGAACCGTTGCTCGCGAAGCTCGCCGTCGGCCCAGCTGTGCTCGACGAGGAGCTCGCCGTCGAGCCGCGTGGCCATCGATCGCCCGGCGCCGTCCCACGCTCGCGTCGTCTCGTAGAGGAGCGAGCCGTAGACACCCTCGAAGACACTCCGGCGCGTCTCGCGACCACGCACGTCGTGCTGGAGCACGGTCCGCCCGCCGGTCGCATGATCGATGGCGCGCACGCGCCCGTCGGCGTCGTACTCGATCCACTCCGGGTGCTCGTACGCCGCGTCGTCGACGCGCACGACCCGATCGTCCGAGTGCGTGAGCTCCAGGCGCTCGCTGGGCGCACCGGCGAGTGCACGCTCGACGCTCTCGAGCCGGCCGTCCAGGTCCCAGGCGAACGTCGCCCGCATGCCATTGGGGCGCTCCACCCGAATCGGCCGGCCCTCGAGATCGACGTCGATCGTCGTCCACCGATCCACGCCATCGACGCGCTCGCTGCGCGAGACGAGCCGGCCGAGCGCGTCGTAGGCGAACGCCTCCACGCCGCCATAGGGCCGGTCGATGCGAACCGGTCGTCCATCGCTGCGCCGCTCGATCACCGTCGTCTTCGTGACGATCGTGCCGTCGAGCAGATCGGTCTCGACCGTCCAGACCTCGGCGACGTTGCGATCGGCGTCGAATACGCGGCGCACGAGCCCCGGGCGCCCCGGGGCGAGCTCGCCGTCGAGCCCGGCCCCCTTCTCGAGGTTGCCCACCGCATCGAAGAGGCGGATCTCCTCGACCCCCGCCTTCACGGCTCGCGTCGCGTGCCCGTGCTCACCGTAGTCGTGGAAGCTCGCCACGCGTCCGTCGGGCCCCGTGATGGTCGCGAGCTGTCCGAGCCCATCCCACGTGAACGTCGTCGACTCGTTGGCGCCGTTCACGAGCGTCGCGAGTCGACCGGCAGCGTCGTATACGCGCTGCTCACGCACGCCGAGTCCGTCGACGACGCGCTCGACGGGCCGCGCGAAGGGCCGGCTTCGTTCGACGGCGCCGGGTGCGAAGACCCGGCGCACGACGGCGCCCGAAGGCCTCTCGAGCCGGGTGAGATCGTCGTCCTCGTGCTCGAAGCGCCAGACGCCGCCCGACGCATCCGTCCTCGTCTGCGGGCGAAGGCCGGCCCACGTCTGCTCGACGACGACGCCCTCCGGCGACTCGCGCCGCACGAGCCGCCGCGCCTCATCGAAGGCCCATGCCCAGACGCCGCCCGAGGGCGTCGTCATCCGCGTCGTGGCACCCGTTCCGGTCACGTCGGCCGCGTAGGCGAAACGGTGCTCGGGGTCGCCGGCGCCGACGCCCCGCACCACGTCGATGCGGCCGCCGAGATAGTCGAGCTCGGTGCGCTCGCCCTCGGAGCTCACGATCGCGCGGAGGCGCCCGGCACCACCGTACTCGTAGCGACGACCCGACAGACCGCGCTCGGCGTCGAACGCGTCCCGCGCGACTCGGGTGAGACACGCAGCGTCGTGCTCGTACTCGGCGACGCGGCCGGCCCGGTCGGCGGCCGAGGCCACACAGCCCGATGCGTCGTACGACAGCGTCAGCTGTTCGCTGCAATCATCCGCCGCAAGGCATTGCTCGACGCGCACGATCCGCACGCCACCTGCGACCGTCTCCCCCACGTATCGCAACGACGGATACGCCCCGTCCGCCCAGCGCACCTCGACGAGCCGCCCGTCGACGGCGTCGAAGACGTGTACGAGGCCGCCCTTCGTGCGGACGCTCACCGCGTCGAGCTTCACCCAATGCGTACCCGGGATCGCGGCGCCGTCGGCCACGGCACCGAGCTCGAGCTCGGCGCCGCTCGCGTCGACGAAGACGCCACCCTGCAGCCGCATCTCGTGCCGCCACAGCCACGCCCCGGTAGCCGAGTTGAACACGGCCCCATGCGCCAGCGGACCCACCCGCGTGTCGAGGACGAGGTCGACGCGATCGGTCGACACGTTCCCGCCGGCGAGGTGCACCCGCACGTCGCCGAGCACCTGCACGGCCTCGCGCTCGAAATCGCGCAGCCCGGGCCGCGGCGTCGACGGCCCGAGCCCACACGCCACCAGCGCGAGCAGCGAGGCCGCCAGCCCGCCGACCACCGCGAGTCTCCGAAGCCGGCCTCCCACCGAGAGAGCGATCTCCACCACGAGTCCTCCGCACATGAATGGTCGATGCGTCGACCGATGCGCTCACTGGGGACCTGACGTGGCGGGGTGGTGCCACACGGAAGCGTTCGAGAGCGGAGAGGTGCAATGCGCGTACCCGCCGCGCAGGCGACACGGCGCGCCTCCGCCTCCGCGCGCGCCCATGCGTGCACGCGCGTTCTCGACCGACGAGACCGGCTGCTACGCTCGCGCGACTCGAGCCGCGCCCTTCCACGCGCCCGCGGAGCTCTCCAGATGAAGGTCTACCCGAACCTCGAAGACCGGCACCGCCGGTTCATCGCCGACCAGCAGATGTACTTCGTCGCGACCGCCCCGCTCGCTGCGGACGGGCACGTGAATCTGTCGCCGAAGGGACTCGAGTCGTTCGTCGTGCTCGCCGGCGACCGGGTGGCCTACATCGACCTCGGCGGCAGCGGCATCGAGACGCACGCACACCTGCGCGAGAACGGACGCATCTGCCTCATGTTCTGCGCGTTCGAGGGCAAGCCGCTGATCCTGCGCCTCTATGGACGTGGTCAGGCGCACCTGTACGGAGAGCCCGGGTTCGAGGCGCTGCGCGACCACTTCCCGGCGATCGACGTGCCGGTGCGTGGCATCATCGAGATCGAGATCGATCGCGTGCAGGACTCTTGCGGCTGGGGCGTCCCGCTCTACGAGTACCAGGGACAGCGCGATCGACTCGTCGACCACTGCGCGAAGCGCACGCAGGACGAGCACATCTCGCTCATCTACGAGAAGAACGCAGAGAGCATCGACGGCTTGCCGGGTGCGGTGAAGGGTTGAGCGGCGCCCTCAGCCCGCCTCGAGCACCTCTCGCTCGTAGCTCGCGAGGTCGGGCTGGTTCGAGAACGGCGAGCCCATCACGGCGCCCACATCGGGGAGCGGTGTGGCCTGTGCGCCATCGAGCACGCGGCGGATCAGCGTCTTGATCGCCTCGAGGGGCGAGCCGCCCGAGCCGACCAGCACCATCGGGTTGAACCCGTCACTGCGCGCGCGAATCACCTTGAGCGGGTCGTTCGGCCCCCCGCCCCAGTTCATCACGAAGTCGATGACGAGCACCGGCTTCGCAGACAGGCCCGCCACCGCCGCCACCGCCACGGCGTCGATGCGCTCGAAGGGAAGCCGCGTCTTGCCGCGCCCCTCGACGTCGAACTTGATGGCGTCGTCCTCGAGGGCGAGCGGAACGGCGTCGAGCACCTTGAGCGCGCGCAGGCTCATGCCGCCCGTCGCCATGGGCGCGAGGCCTTCGACCGCCGTCGCGCGGCCGGCTTCGGACTCCGGCGCCGGGGCGACCGGGGCCGGCGGATCGGCCGCCACGGCGGCTGCGGCGGCTGCGGCCCGGTCCTGCTCGACCTGCTCGAGCTTGGCAGCCATGAGGTCGGGATCGAGCAGCGGCTCGGTCGGCGGCGTCTCGGGCTCGCTGTTCGCGCCGAGCACCTGCGGATCGGGAAGCGTCTGCGAGTCGCTCAGCGACTGCGGCTCAACAACGAGCGCCTGCGGCTCAACGAGCGACTGCGGCTCACCGAGCGCCGGCGGCTGACCGAACGCCGGCGGATCGTCGAGAAGAGAGGGACCGTCGAGCTCGTCCGGCATGGTCAGGGGATCCGTCGGGTCGCCTCCGAGATCGCTCGCCTCGGCCTCCGACGAAAGCGCGTCCATGCTCAGCGCCCCCGCCTCGAAGAACGAGTTGTCGACGGCCGGCTGATCGAGGTCGCCCTCGCCCATGAGCGCGGGGCCGGCGGCGTCGAGCTCGCCCGACAGGTCTTCGACGCGGCCCGGGTCGTTCCATGACTCGGGATCGCCGTCGGCGACGCCCACGGGCGTGTCCGTCTCGAGGCCACTCGCGAACTCGCGCTCGATGCTCTGGAGCGACAGCGCGTTGGGATCGGTCTCGACCGGTGGCGCGCCCCCCGACTCCTTCATCCCCATCGGAGACAGCCCCTCGGCGCCCGAGTCGAGGTCGGAGAAGTCGTCGGGTGAGGCCAGATCGCCCACGTGACTCAGGTCGATCTCGCCATGATCCAGATCGTCGAGAGAATCGAGATCTCCGGCATCGCCCAGGCCGTCGTCCTCTCCGAGTCCGAGGCCCGCGTCGGGCGCGCCCGCGCCGGCCATCGGTGACGGCTCTCCGAGGTCCGCGTCGATCGAGTCGAGCTGCGAGGCGGCGGGGCTCACCCGGGACTGGGTCCCGGGAGCGCCAGCCGGTGCCTCGGCGGCAGCGGCCGGCTGGGCCTCCGACTTCGCGTCCCAGCGCGGCGCCGCGCCACCTCCCGCTGCCAGCGACTCGAGGTCGGCGCGGGCGTCGAGCGGAATCTGCGGGTCCTGCAGCGCCACCTGGGCGGCGCGGCCGGTGAGCACCGGGTCGAGGTCTCGCGCGATGCGGACCACACGCTGCGCGAGCGCCGATCCCATCGGGCCGGGCGCGTCGAGTGCCCGCCGCAAGCTGTCGAGTGCCTGCTCGGGCTCCCCGGCATCGAGCAGCGCTTCGCCCATGCGGACGAGCAGCGTCGTGCCGACCTCGACCGGCGCGCCGCTCCCCATCACCTGGCGCCAATGCGTCGTCGCGGCCTCCACGTCGCCGGCGCGCAGCTCGGATTGCAGGATCGGGAGGATCGCGTGGGCGACCTCGTCGGCACGGCCGACCTCGATCGCCACCTCCCACCAGGCCAGCACGAGCTCGGTGTTGGACGGCTCGTCGGCGGCTGCCGCGGCGAGTGTGTCGTAGGCATCCGCGGGCCGGCCGAGCGTCTGGAGGCGCTCGGCGGCCTCGAGCGCCGGATGCTGCCCGTCGACCAGGCTGTCGACCTTGTCGACGAGCTTCGCATCGATGCCCATCGCGCGGATGGTGCCCGCGACGCTCGCGCCGAGCACCATCGAGACGCCGAGGGTCGCCAAGGGCCAGTCGCCGAGGTTCTCGATCCAGATGCCGCGCACGAAGATCGCGTCCACGAAGAGCCAGACCGGTAGCAGGATCGCGCCGGGCAGCGGCAGGTTGCCGCCGATGCCGCGCACGAGGTAGGCCGCGAGCAATGCGGTGACGAGCGGCCCGCCACCCGTGAGCGGCATCTGCCCCGCTGCGTCGACGTGTGCGAAGACCAGGCCACCGACGAAGATCGAGACCACCACCAGGGGGGCCTGCACGAGCGCCCCCCACGACCCCTCGAGCCCGAGACCGGCGATCAGCAGGAACACGAGGGTCACGGCGAAGGCCAGCCATCCCGCGTGGAAGAGCGCGTACGTCAGGTAGCGCGTCGCCGGAACGTTCGGCCCCGTGATGCCCTCGCTCCACGCCGGGTCCTCGACCATGCGAGCGGTGAGCGCGTCGTCGACGACTGCATCGAACTTGGCCTGCGTGCGCGCGCGCATGCGCTGGGAGAAGACCGGCTTGTCGTGGTTCGCCGCATGCTCGCTCTGCACGCGGTCGACGAACTCGGCGCCGAGCAGGCTGCGGCTTCTCCCGTTGAGCTCGACCTCGGGGTTGCGCTCGTAGAAGACCTGGGCGCGCAGGAGCAGCTCTTCGAACTGGCCGTCTCCGTCGCCACCGCCGAGCTGTGACGCGACGAACGTCAGCGACATCGCGATCGCGACCAGAATGGTCACGAACGGGATCTTCCCCAGCAGTCCGTCCTTGATTTCCACCGCTGCCACACCCCTCGTGATCGGCGACGCAACGCACGCGTCCGGGCTCCCCGATCGGGCCCGCGATGCCAGTGCGCGCCTGGGAAACAACGGAAGAAAGCGCCCGAAGCTGAAGTGGATTCCCGGAATGCCGGGCTCATGAGGCGTGGACGGTGGTGTGACACGGACCACTCCCTGCGGGGTCCTGTGCTACCTCTCGCTGGCCATGCTGCACGGCCGGTCCCATAGCCCCGAGATCACTTCGGCAACCCGCACGATCAGGTCCCGCTGCGCCCTGCTGGGGGGCGCGGCCCTCGCCGCGATCCTCGGCGCAGGCTGCTTCGACGACGCGCCCGACCCGGGGTCGGCTGGCCGGGGTGAGCCCGGGTCCGCCACCGAAGCGCCCGTGACCGGTGAAGCAGCCGCCGCCCGCGAGATCTACTCCCTCGATGCGAAGCACTCCACGCATCGCATGCTCGAGGACGACCTCGCGGCAACGCCCCACCCCGCCGACGGCGGCGGCAGGGTCGAGCTGGTCGGCGCCCCCCCGCTCGACGGACCCGGGCCGCTCGTCGTCACGCGACCCGCTCGCTTCGAGCTCCGGTACACCGCCGGGCCGCTCGGCATCGACGAGGGCGGCACCGTCTTCCTGCAGTCGTCGCCCTTCTGGGACTGGTCGCCGCCACAGACCTTCGTCCCCGAGGCACCCGGCTATACCGAGATCTCGACCCGGGCCGAAGGCGTCGAGCTCGAGCCCTTCGGAGACTTCGAGTCGGTCGTGGGCGTCACGATCCGTGGCCGGGCCCTCGCGGCGGGCGAGACCATCGACTTCGTCTACGGCGCGGGCGAGCGCGGCGCGACGGTCGACCGCTACCGCGAGCGCGGCGCAGAGATCTCGGTGTCCGTCGACGGCGACGGCGATGGCTACCGGAAGATCCTCCCAGACGG
Source organism: uncultured Spirochaetaceae bacterium (assembly GCA_964474355.1). GTDB lineage: Bacteria > Myxococcota_A > UBA9160 > UBA9160 > UBA4427 > CAYYSY01. The sequence continues at coordinate 42,571 of CAYYSY010000331.1, forward strand.
AGCCCGAGTGGACGTCGAGCCCGGCCCACCGGCCCAGCTCGTCGTCACGGGGCCGACCGTCGTGCGGCCGGGCGAGCGCTTCGAGGTCCACGCCCACGTGCTCGACGCGATGGGCAACGCGGGGCTCGACGCCCCGGGCCAGCTCTCGTGGGCGCGACTGGACGACTCCGCCGGCGACGTCGAGGGGCTGGTGCACGGCACGGTGATCGAGGCGGGGCGCGGCGCGGGCGCGCACGTCGAGCTCGTCGCGCCAGCCGAGCCTTCGGTGCTTCGCCTCGTGGTCACGGGCAGCGACGGGCTCGAAGGCATCGAGGCCGTCTCGAACCCCATCGTCGTGCGAGCCGACGCGCCTCGCGTGCTGTGGGCCGACCTCCACGGCCACTCCCAGCTCTCGGACGGTACGGGCACGCCCGACGACTACTTCGCGTACGCCCGCGACGTCGCGCGCCTCGACGTCTCGGCGCTGACCGACCACGACCACTGGGGGCTCCTCTTCCTCGATCAGACCCCTGAGATCTGGGACGAGATCCGGGCGCTGAACGCCGGCTTTCACGAGCCCGGCCGCTTCGTCACGCTGCTCGGCTACGAGTGGACGAACTGGATCCACGGCCATCGCCACGTGCTCTTCTTTACAGACGACGGCCCGCTGCTGAGCTCGCTCGATCCCGCCTACGACGAGCCCCCCGAGCTG
>CAYYSY010000332.1:0-7502 GCA_964474355.1 uncultured Spirochaetaceae bacterium
GTGCCATCCTGCGCGAAGTCGAACTCGGGCGCGGTGCAGGCCGCTCCGCCCTGGCAGTCGCTGTCGGCGCCGCACGCGCGGGCATTGTCGTTCTCGCAGCGGCGGCGCGGCAGGAAGATCACACCCGCCTCGGCGTCGACCATGCCCCACACGCCGACGGTGCCCGTAGGAGCGGTGGGATCGACGAAGCCGTTGAACGGCGGCGCCAGCCCGGCGCCTTCGTGCGTGAACGACGAGGGCTTCGCGTCGTAGCTGGCGTCGACGAAGCCATTGGCGGCCGCGTCGTCGATCGCGAGGCGCAGGCGCCGCGGGCGCGGCTCGATGAGGCCATCGCCGCGATCGACCCGCAGGAGCAGGGACTCGTAGATCAGGCTGAACAGGACGTTGCCGTCGCGATCGGTCGTGATCGGCAGCGTGGTCGACGTCGGCGCCGCGGCGAGCTCCTCGCAGCCCTCCGTGCAGACGTCGACGAAGTCGGTGCGCGGAATCGCGACGAGCCCGCTGAAGGGCTGGTTCACGAAGGCGTCACCCACGCGGCAGCTGCCGTCGAGGGTGTAGAAGCGGCCGATGCACGCGACATCGGTGTCCGCGGCGATGGCCTCGCAGGTCGTCGAGCGCAGCTCGCTCGCGACGGGATTCGACGCGCTGGCCAGCCGCACTGCGACCTGCGCAGGGCCGACGGCCGGAGCACCGATCGGATAGCGGAAGCGCAAGCGTCGCTCGGCCCCGCCGCCGGGCAGCGGGATCTCGACGATCTCACGATCGGCGTCCACGTCGACCGAACAGCTCGCGATGCCATCGCAGAGCGTCGGATCAGCGCCGAGCACGAGCAGGGGCGCCGTCGACGTCGCATCGGCCGGCGTGTATGCGATGGTCACGACGAATGCATCGGCATCGACGGCCACGCCCTCGACCAGGAAGCCCGGAGCGGTCGATCGCGACTGTTGCTCGCAGATCGCTCCGACCACGCGCACGTCGGTCGTCAGGTTCTCGGCGAGGAAGGGCGACGTCAGACTGCCGAGGAAACCGCGCTGATCGAAGCCCTGCGGTGGAATCACCGAGCAGACCGCGCTGGCCGATGCGGGCACGAGCATCACGAGCAGCACGAAGAGCGACGAAAGGAGCGGGAGCTGGGGGCGGATGCGCATGGTGGGATCCCCTTGATCTCTGCGGGAGCGACCGGCGATGTACGAGCCCGACACGCGGCTGACAGACACGCGCGTCGACTCTCGGCGGGATTCGATTCAGGTCACGCCCGACGATGCGGCTGGAGCGGCCGGGCGTGAGCGGATCGATACGGATTCTGACAGGCCTGAGGCCAGAAGGGGTGGTAAAACGCTTCTAGATCGTGTCTTTTCCGCGACGGAATCTTGGATCTCAGTGGGTCACGGCCGATCCGGGCCGTCCGGCGCGCAGTCGCGGACGGACCAGCGGCAACACGAGTGCAGCGGCCACGGCGATCACGCAGCCCATGGCGAAGGCGTCGCCCAGGCGGCCGTAGACCGTCACGCCGCGCTCGGGGCGCACCGCACCCCGCATCGTCGCGGGGCTGGCGACGTCGGTACGCGCCGTGACCCGGCCCCATGGATCGACGACGGCCGATGGCCCCGCAGTCGACGCCCGCACGAGGAAGCGGCGCTGCTCGATCGCGCGCAGGCCTACGACTGCGAGCATGTGCTCGGCGAATGCGCGGCCCCGGATCCAGCTGTCATTGGACGGGCTGACGAGGATCTCCGCACCCGCGCTGACTCGATCCGCAGCGACCTCGGGCAACATCGCTTCGTTGCAGATCAACACGCCGACGCGGCCGATCGGCGTCTCGAGGGGCGGCGGCGAGGACGGCCCCGCCTCGAAGACGCGCGCGCCTTCGATCTGGCGCTGCATCCAGTCCAGACTTCGGAGTGGGACGTACTCGGAGAACGGAACGAGCAGCTCCTTGTCGTGGCGCTGCGTCACACCCCGCTCGGCCTCGATCAGGAACACGCTGTTGAAGTACGGGGGCGACTTGTCGCCCTCCCCGCTCGGCCCACCCGCAAGCAGCGCCGCGTCGCTGCCCCGCAGCGTGTCCATGATCGCGCCCCGATACCTCGGCTCCGCTTCGACGAAGAAGTTGAGCGACGTCTCCGGCCAGATGACGAGCCTGGGCTCGCCCGTGCGCAGCGCGCGATCGGTCAGCCGCAGATACACGTCCAGATTCTTCGCGTAGTAGTCGGAGCGCCAGCGTCGATCGATGGAGACGTTGCCCTGCACGACGGCGATCTCGTGACCGTCCCCTTCGAGACGGGGCTCGGGCGCCGACGCGAGAGTCAGCGAGCCGAAGCCGGCAGCCGCAGCCACGGGCAGGAACGAGACGCCGACCCCTCGCCACGCCGCGCTGCGATCCGCCGGAGCGCGCCATGAACCGATCAGCCCTGCGATCCCCGCGTTGACCGACACGAGCACGAAGCCGATGCCGTAGACACCCGCGATCGAGGCCACCTGGGCGAGCACCCCCGTTGCGTGCGTGTAGCCCTGCAGCCCCCATGGATTGCCGATGAAGAGGGTGCTGCCCGTGAAGAGCCGGCCACGGGCGAGCTCGACCGCCACCCAGGCCGCGGCGACGAGCAACGGCGTGAAGGCGCTCGGTCGGCTTGCGAGCCGTCGATCCACGAGGGCGAAGACCGCGTAGTACACCCCCGCCATGATCACGAAGAGCACACTCGCCAGGACGAAGCCGAACGTCGGCGTGCGACCGTAGTAGTCGGCGAGCGATTGAGGGAAGACGCTCGCCAGGGCCCAGGCCGAGAGCTCCGCCCAGAGCAGGGCGAGCCCGATCGCTCGAGGGACCGATCCGCTGCGCAACGCGAGGAGCAGCGGCACGAGCGCGACGAAGGCGAAGGGCCGCAGGTCGAACGGCGGAAATGCCAGCGCATTCGCAAAAGCCGACAGGAGCACGAGCCCGAGGGCGATCGGCAGCGGCCAGGGCCGGGGCATCCGTCAGGCGACCTCGGCGCGCGTGTCGAGCTCCGGCCGCATGCCGATCTCGGCGAAGATCCGGCTCGCCTCCTCCACGCAGCGACGCGCGTCGCGCCCGTTCAGCTCGAGGGGGCGAGCCGAGCGCGACATCGAGTGGCCGGCGTCCGCATAGGTGCGAGCCAGCTCGGGCAGTGCGCCCAGCGAGCTCGCGCAATCGAGAGCCCGCTGCCACCACTTCAGCGCCGCGCCCGGCCGACCGCGTAGCCAGGCTTCGCGCCCGGCCAGCCGCAGGGCCTCCGACCGCCGCCACGGGACCCAGGCAGAGACACGGAGCGCCTCCCGGCGGCTCGCGCGCAGACGTCGCAGCACCGCGCGCGACGGGGGCTCACCGCCCGCGGCATCGTTCTCGGCACGGTGCACCTCGAGCAGGAACCGGGCCGAGCGCACGTAGCTCGCGTGGAGCGGCGGCACACGGCCGGCTTCACGGATCAGCGACTCGCCACGTTCGATGTCCCGTTCGGCCAGCTCGAGCTCGCCCCGCCGCACGCGCACGCGCCCACGCGTGCCCAACGCCACGATGTTGAACATGATCTCCGAGTGCTCGTCGTAGTAGATCTCGATCGTCCCGAGCGCCTCGTCGAGCTCACGCTTCTCTTCATGCAGGAAGGCGCCGTGCGCCAGCCGCGCGGACGAGGCGAGCTCGTTCTCGTAGAGGTCGGCCATCTCGGAAAGTCGCTCGATGCGGCCGGCAGCCTCGGCGAACCGCCCCTGGTAGATCAGTCGCTGGCAGTCGAGATCGAGATAGGTGCTGGTCTCCCAGAAGCGTCCACCCCGGATCGCCTCGTCGAGCATCTCGTCGGGTACGGTGTGCTCGTCCGACCAGTCTCCCGAGAGCAGATGGTGCAGCAGGCCGAGCGCGCGGTAGTAGAGCACCCGCTCGTCGACCCCGCCCGCAGCAGCGAGCTCGTCGGCCAGGGCCAGGAAGCGCCCCGAGACGTCGAATGAGAGACCGCCGAGGGCGAAGATGGCGATGACGCCCGAGAAGAGCGCCGCCGACTCCGGAACGCTGAGCGGGTCGTACCGTGAGAGCGTCCGCAGGAGCTCGGTCGAATCGACGAGGAAGTGCACCGGGTTCGTCGTCGACTGCGCCATCGCGCGCCGGAACAGGATGTCGAAGAGCTCTCGCTCCCGTTCGCCCGCCTTCTTGCGGCCGAGCAGTCGCCCCATGTAGAGCTTCGCGAGCACGATGCCGAGGCTTCCCGCGAAGCGGCTGAACATGCGCACCGTGCCGCGTGGAGAATCGTGACCGAGCAGTCGCGCGGCACCGTCGAAGTGTCCCACCGCCTCGATCAGTCGACCCCGATTCATGAGCGCGACCGCGAGGCTCTTCTCCAGCCGCGCGCGCTTCGCCGTCTCACCCTGACCGCTGTACAGCTCGTCGTAGAGGGCGCTGGCCTCCTGGAAGAAGTACAGCGCCTCGTTCGAGGCCGCCGAGCGCGACGCCTCGTCTCCCGCGCGAAACAGGTACTCCTCGGCCCGCTCCAGGGCACGTCCTCGGCCGAAGTGGAACGCGAGCATCGCGGCGTAGCCGGGGATGGCCTCCGAGAGCCGCTCCTCCGTCGCCTCCGCGACGGCCACGTGCAGCTCCTCGCGTCGCGTCTCGAGCAACGAGTCGTAGATGATCTCGGGGATCAGCGGATGCTTGAAGGCGTACTCGGCGCCCGCGCTGCGATTGGCGGGGCCGACGAACTCCCACTCCTCTAGATCTTCGAGCAGCTCCTGGACGTCACCGGTGCCGAGCACCTCGAAGAGCACGTCGAGATGGAAGGTGCCGCCAATGACCGACGCCGCCTGCAGCACCGCCCGGCTCTCGAGATCGAGCCGATCGACGCGCGCCATCACCGCCTCGTGCACCGAGTTGGGGATCTCGACCGACTCGAGCTTCGCCGTCGCGAACAGGACGCCGTCGTTGATCTCGATCGCACCCGCGTCGACGAGCGACCGCACGACCTCCTCGATGTAGAAGGGGTTGCCTCGTGCGCGATCCTTGATTGCAACACGCGTTTGCTGCGGCACGTCACCGCCCTCGAACAGGTGCTTGACCATCGCGCGCGCTGCGTCCGCGTCGAGCGGGACCAGCGAGAGCTCGGTGTGACGACCTTCTCCCTGGGCGCGAGCCGCCTGGAGCACGCGGCCCGACGTCTCTTCGTAGCCCGGCCGAAACACGTTCACGAAGAGGATCGGCAGCTCGCGGCAGAGACCGAGGATCGATGCGATGAGCTCGACGGTCGAGAGATCGGCCCATTGCAGGTCTTCCATGACGATGACGAGGGGACTCATCGACGCCGCCGCGCGCAGCAGCCGGACGAACGCGGCACGCACGATCTTCTCGGCCGCCTCGCCCTGGATCGAATCGATCCGCTCGCGCTCTTCGGGTGTCAGCTCGAGAGCCATCATGTTCGCGAGCAGCGGTGCGGTGTCGCCGTCATCCTGCGGCAGCACCGCTCCGATCGAATCGTCTAGCTTTCGGCGGGCGGATGCGTCGTCATCGTCGTCGTCGATGCGCGTCCACACACGCAGCAGATCGACGACCGGGTGGTAGGCGAAGCTCCGCCCATTCGAGATCGCGCGGCCGATGAGCCAGACGGCATCGGCGGCCTCGCGCGAGCTTCTCACCTCGGTGAGGAGCCTCGACTTCCCGATGCCCGCCTCGGAGGAGAGACTGATGACGCCACCCCGACCTTCGCGGACGGCCTCGAGGGCGGCGCCGATCTCTCGCAGCTCGTCGTCGCGTCCCACCAGCGGCGAGAAGACCTGACGCCCCGCACCGACCTGCCGGCGATGCAGCTGCACCGACTCCGACGACAGCTCGAAGGTCGTCTGCGGCGCGTCGTGGCCAGGCAGCAGCTTCGGCGCTCGTTCGACGAAGTCGAAGACGCCGCGCGTCGCCTGCTGCGTCGCCTCGTCCACGAAGATCTCGCCGGCCTCGGCGATGTGCGTCAGCGCATCCGCGCGGTCGACGTGGTCGCCCATGACGGCGAACTCGCGGATCATGGGCCCGCTGATGTCCCCCGCGATGCCGAGCCCCGTCGCCACGCCCGTGTGCACGTCGACGGGGATGAGCAGGCGCTGCTCGGCACTGAAGCTGCGGATGCGATCGCGCATCTCGATCGCCGCGTTGATCGCCGCCCGAGGCGCGTCCTCGATTGCCCGCGGCACGCCGAACGTCGCCATGACGCAATCGCCGAGATGGTGATCGACGGTCCCCCCGTGCTCGCGCGCCACCTCGTCGAGAATGTCGAGGCACGCTGCGACGACGGGGTACGTCTCTTCGGCGCCGAGGTGCTCGGTCATCGCCGTGAAGCCCGTGAGATCGGCAAACACGATGGCCGCGCGGCGGCGCTCCGCCTCGGTCGATCGCTCGCCCCGGCTGGAAGCGTGCTCGAGCTCGGAGCGCAGCGCGGGTGCGAGGAAGGCCGCAGGGAGCAGGGATCCGGGCAGCCGACCACCGCGCTCGAGCACCGCCTCGAGGAGCGGCGCTTCGACGTGGTCGCCGAGCACGGCGAGCGCCAGGGCACGGGCTTCGTCTTCACTCAGCTCGCCGAGCTCGATCGAGTGCGTCGCCCCGCCGGCCGAGCTCGCGAGCGGCTGACATCCCGTGGACAGGACCAGGATCGGTGCGCGCGCCGCGAGACGCCTGAGCCTGTCGAGGATCCAGGCCGTGCCGTGATCGAGCAGGTGCGCGTTCTCCACCGCGAGCAGGACGGGCTTCTCGCTTGCCGCTCGGGAGAGACGCGACTCGATCTCACGCAGGGCGTCGTCGCCATCGAGGCGGGCAGTCGAACGGGTCGACGCATCGCCGAGCTCGAGCAACGGTGCGAAGACCGAAGCAGAGTGCGAGCGCTCGGCGACGCGTGCGTCGAGCGCGAGCACCCGCACGGTGTCGATGCGGGGCGATGCGCCGAGCTCGGCCAGCAGCCGCGACTTGCCCGCACCGGGCTCACCGTGGACGTGCACGCTGGCACCGCGGCCCTCGGCAAGTGCTTTGAGGTGCTCTTCGAGCTCGGCGAGCTCCGCGTCGAGCCCCACGCGGTCGCATGCCGGCGGCTCGTCCGGCTCGAGACGCTCACGCAGACCCGAGTGGCGGGGCGCCTCGAGGGTGAACACCTCGACCGGGCGACTCTTGCCCTTGAGCACGAGGGGCTCGAGCGCCCGCGTCGTCAGCGTGCCGCTGATCGCGTCGTGCACGGCCGGCCCGACCCACACCTCGCCCGTGGGCGCCTTGGCGTTGATGCGTGCCGCGACGTTCACGGCGTCGCCCAACACATGGAACTCGCGCACGACCGGCCCGCGCACCTCACCGCTCACGATCGGGCCCTCGTTGATGCCCACGTGGATGCCGAGTGGCGTCTCGAGATCAGCCTCGCGGTTGTATGTATCGACCCGGCGGCACATCTCGAGTGCCGCCATCGCCGCCGCACGGCTGGGGTTCTCGAGCGGCAGCGGATGACCGAACAGCGCCATCAGCTTGTCGCCCAGGTACTTGT
>CAYYSY010000333.1:0-4619 GCA_964474355.1 uncultured Spirochaetaceae bacterium
CGGGGCCTCCTCGGCTACAGCCACGGGCTCGGGCTCGGGCTCCTGCGCGGCCGCGAGGCCCGCGGGCAACGCGATCGCCGCGACACAGATCAGCGTGAGTGACGTGCGAAGGAAAATCGACTGGATGACGCGTGTGCTGGCGATGAATCGATGGACCACGGTGCCCCCCCCTGAACCACAGGCACGGTCACCGAACGCGCAGGCCACCGGCCAGACTCTCGAAAACGACGCTTTCCCCGTCCGGACACTTACGACGTAACCGTCACATGGGCAAGAGCGTTCTCATATGGGGGACGCGCCGCGCTCATCGCGCGCCGCGAACGATGCGATCCACATTAATCCTCATTCACCGATGATTGATGGGAAGCCACCACGCAATCGCGCACTCGATCGAACCGAGTCAGCGCTAACCCCGAGCCGAGCGCATCGAATCCCCTAGGTGCCTGGGCCGAAGCGTCGAGCCTCGTCGAACGGCGCCTAGTGGCTGTCCCGCCACGCATCCCAGCCTTCCTGCAGCTCGGGAAGCAGGTTCGCGTCGCCGAAGCGCTCGCCCGCGAGCACCGGCCCCATGAGGTCGGTCTCGAGCACCTGGCTCGCCGCATCGATGCCGCTGCGAATGACACCGGCGATGCCAGGACCGCTCGGCGTGCTGGCGCCACACAGGAAGAACCCCTCGATCTCGGTGCGCGGACCGACGCGAAGCGGGCCTGCCTGGGTGCACGACATCTCGATGCCGTACGACGTGCCGCCGGTCGAGTGCGTGAAGCGCTCCTGGCTGACCGGCGTCGCCGCCTCCTGCCACACGATGTGCTCGCGCAGGTCGGGGATGATGCGGGTGGAGGTGTCGATCAGCTGCTCGATCACCTCTTCCTTCTTCTTGCGATACGAAGGATCGCGGTGGTACTTGCCGCCCTCCGAAGGCGTCTTGTCGACGTTCCAGATGTCGTAGGTCCGCGGCGCGAGCGTCATGATCTGCAGGTTAGTGTAGCCCTCGGGTGCGAGATGCGTGCTCTCGGGATCCTTGAGGCTGGCCGCCGTCAGGTAACACATGGCCTTCGAGGTCATCACGCCGGCGTCGAGCTCGTCGTAGACGCCCTCGATGTCGTAGTCGCCCCAGATGAAGTGGTTGCTGTTCGGCATGCCGCGCTCGGCGAGGCTGACGTCCAGGCCGATGTAGCTGCAGAAGAGGGGCACCGCCATCTCGAGCGAGCGCACCCGCTCGACGGTCTCGGGCGCCCAGTGCTCCTCGCCGACGAGCTCGACGAACGTGCGCTTGAGATCGGCGTTCGAGACGACGACCGGCGCGTCGATCAGTGCAGGCTTGCGGCTCTTCTTGCCGGTCACGACGCCCTTCACCTTGCCATTCTCGATCCGCACCTTGTGGACCGGGCTCTGCGTGCGCACCTCGCCGCCGTAGGCCCGGATCGCCTCGATCAGTCGCCCGGCGAGCACCTGACCGCCGCCCACCGGGTAGTAGGCGCCGCGCATGAAGTGATCGGTGAGCCCCGCCGCCATGACGACGGGCGTGTTCGAGGGACGCACCGCGTAGCAGCCCTGCTCGCCGAGCAGCACCGCCGCCGCCTGCTCCGACAGGCCGTTCTCGGCGAAGAGCTCGGTCACCGGCCGCAGCCCCCACTGAAGGAAGGCGGGGGCCTCTGTCATGATGTTGGCCATCTCGATCTCGCCACGACGCAGGCGATGGCCCGCGTCGCCGATGTCCTCCATCACGTCGAGCACCGCGTCGAGGCCGGCGTGCTCGTTCGGGAACTGCTCCTTGAGTCGCGCGCGGTAGTTGTCCCAGCCGAAGGGGATCTTGAACGAGAAGTCGGGGAAGTGCAGGGTCGAGTAGCCGTCCGAGTCCAGGGGGCGGAACACGACCCGCTCGGCGAGCCCCAGGCCGTTCAGCGCAGCCGTGATCAAGCCGTCGCGGCCGCACTCGCCGATGTAGTGGATGCCGACGTCGAACTCGTACTCGTGCCCCTTGTGCTTGCGCCGGAAGACCTGCGAGTTGCCGCCGGCCACGTAGTGGGCCTCGAGCACGAGGGTGCGCTTGCCCGCCGCGCAGAGATAGGCGGCGGTGGTCAGGCCGCCGAGGCCCGAGCCGATCACGATGGCATCCCACTGCTCGCGCTCGTTCGAAGTGTGCTCGCTCATCACGGGGTCTCCTGTCCGTCGATGGACGTGAGGGGGGAAGGAAGGGCGTCGCTCCCGGCCGCGTCGGCTTCGGCTCTTGCTCTGGCTTCGGCTTCGAGCGTGCCGCGCAGCAACATGTCGATCATCGGGCCCTCGAGCGCGTCGAGTCCGCCGCCGCCCAGGTGACCGAGCAGGTCGAGCCCGGCGAGGCCATGCAGAGACGCCCAGTAGAGACGGCTGATCGTGTCGGGGTCGCCCTCGAGCACGCCGCGCTCCCAGGCGTACTGCACGGCGCCGCGGATCGTCTGCCACGCGCGCACCTGCGTCGCGACCAGCTCGGGGTACTGGGCCGCGTCGGGCTGGCTCAGCTCGAAGGCGACGCGGTAGCCGTGGGGCTCCTCGCGCGCGAAGCGCAGGTAGGCGCGACCGAGGTCGGCGAGTCGCCGCACCGGGTCGGGCTCGCTCGACGCGGCCTCGCAGAGCTCGGCCAGGCGGTCGAAGGCCCGCGCGCGCACCGCGGCGAAGATCTCCTCCTTGTTGCGGAAGTAGCGGTAGGGCGTGGCGCGGCTGCAGCCGAGGTCGTCCGCGAGCCCGCGCAGGCTCACGGCCTCGACGCCGTGCTCGGCGAAGCGCCGGGTGGCCGCGTCGCAGAGGCGCTCACGGAAGGCCTCGATCTCGTCGGTGCGCAGGGCGGGGCGGGGCATGCCGGGAGTCTGTCCCATTAAATTGCCAGCGTCAATTTTTCGAGCTCGATCGCGGGACCCCTCCCCCCACGCGTGCATCCCCTCGGGATTCGCGAGTCGACGAGGCCTGCAGCCTCTTGATTTCCAATGGCCTGAACCGCCCTAAAGGAAGCCCTCGCCGAGGCCGAGATCAGTCCGGGGGGACGGGCCATGAGTGCTGCGATTCTGACTGCCGGGAAGCTGGTGTTCGCTGCGATGGGGATCGCCGCGGGCGTCAAGCTCGCGGGCGCCGCGAAGGAGCGGGGCGCGTGGGGCCTGCACACGGTCGCGCTCGCCGCCATCTGCGCGGGCGGGATCGGCATCCTGCTGATGCCGATTTCCACCGCGCTCGAGTCGTATCCCGTCCTGATCGCAGCCGAAGCAGGGGTCCGCGTCGGCATGCTCCTTCTCTGCGTCTTCATCGCCGGCACCTTCCGACCGACGCCGGTCGGCTGGGTCGCAGCGGCGATCGCGGGCATCGGCCTGGTGGCGGCGATCGTCTGGGACGTCTCGGCGCAGGGCGCAGCCGCGCACTACGACTACGCGCTCGCGAGCTCCCACGCGAATCAGCTCTCGATCGCAGTGCCCTTCGCATGGGCGGCATTCGAGAGTGTGAGGCTCTGGCTGCGCGGCCGGCGGCGTCTCGAGCTCGGTCTGGCCGATGCCGCCGTCGTTCGCGGCTATCTGCTCTGGAGCGTCGCCACCGCATGCTTCGTCGGCATCTGCGGCCTGGCGATGCTCGCGGGCGTGATGGCCTCGGCCGGTGCGTCGACGGCGGCCGACGTCGCCCACGCCATGCGCGGCTTCCTCTATCTGGGGATCACCGCCGCCATGTGGGCAGGGCTCTTCCGCAAGGCGCCCACACCCGAGGCGACCCCGGCCTCGAGCTGATCAGAGCAGAGATCGCGGCGGCAGGTCCAGCCGCATGGGAGCGAGCCCTTCAGCCTGCGTGCGGGGGGCTGCGAGGGGTGCTAAAACTGATCACGATCAGTTTTAACCGATTGCCACCGGCGAATCGAACGCCCAGGACCTCCCCCATGGCCGACCCAGGCGCCGCCTCGAGCGCAGCCCGCCCCGCCGAGGGCCGCCGCGAGCGCAACAAGCGCGACAAGCTCGAGCGCATCGTGCGCGCGGCCACCGAGCTCTTCCGCGAGCAGGGCTTCGACGAGACGACGGGGCGCCAGATCTGCGAGCGCGCGGGCATCGCCACGGGGACGCTCTTCCTCTACGTGCGTGACAAGCGCGAGCTCCTCTTCCTGATCTTCCGCCCACGCGCAGAGGGCGCCTTCGCCCGTCTGCCCGTTGGCCTCGACGAAGGCGAGGGCGTCGTCGACGGGCTCATGCGCCTCTTCGGTGCGCTCATCCGCGTCTACGGTCGCGATCCGCGCCTCGCCCGACTCTTCGTCCAGGAGCTGCTCTTCCGCAGCGATCAGGTCGAGGCGATGCGCGCAATGTCGGCCGAGCTCGGCGCGCGCGTGGCCCGGATCGTCGAAGATGGCTGCACCCGAGGAGAGCTGCGGGACGACGTTGCCCCGGGCGAGCTCGGCTCGGCGCTGTCCGCCCACTACGTGTTCTGGATTCAGCTGTGGCTCGGTACGGGCGCCGTCGGCCGCCGCGCGGCCGAGCAGGGTCTTCGCCGCGCGCTCCAGCTTCAGCTGAGCGGCGTCGCGGCACCCGCCCGTGTGCCCCTGAGGAGAAGAGGCCAATGACCGATCGCATCCTGATCGTGGGCGGCGGCATCGCCGGCCTGGCGACAGCGGCCGG
>CAYYSY010000334.1:0-17242 GCA_964474355.1 uncultured Spirochaetaceae bacterium
CCGCGCACCCGAGCGGCACGCTGCGGGCACTGCTCTTCCACGAGTACTCCCACGCGGTGTTCCGCGCCGAGACCGGCAGCGACCGGCCCTACTGGTTCAACGAGGGACTCGCCGAGCTGATCGAGCGCGGTGCGCGCGCCCAGCCGACGTCGACGCGCAGCGAGCGCGCGAGCCTGCGCCAGCGCATCGAGGCCGGCGACTGGATCGCGTTGCGAAGGCTCGCGCCGAGCTTCTCGGGCCTCGATGACGAGGATGCCCGCGCCGCCTATCTCGAGAGCATCGTCGCCGTCGAGTGGATCCACCTGCAGTCGACGGCGGACGAGCGCCGGCATCTGCTGCAGCAGCTGGGCAAGGGCTTCTCGATGGACCAGGCCCTGCACCAGATGCTGGGGCTCGACACCGAGGGCCTCGAGGAGGCGGTGCAGGCGTGGATCCTCTCGGAGTTCCCGTCGCTGCGTGCAGGGCAGGAGGCGCCCCGGCGCTCGAAGGGCGGCTGAACGTCGGACTGGGGAATCGGCTGCTGGCCGCGTCGCAGCCCGGCCCCCCCGGCAGACACTGCGAGTAAGGGATCCCTCGCCGGTGATCGGGGGCTCCTGACGTGACCGTCTTTCGAGGGCCACTCGCCATGTCGGCTTCGCTGCTGCTGCTGAGCGTCGAGTGCGACGGCGGATCTCACGCACGGCCGCTTCGCTGGACCGCTTCTTCTGCTTGGTCACATCGAGACGCTCCTCGGGGCGGAAGGCCCCGTCAAGTGTCGCTTGGCTCAGAGCGGCGGATCTTCGATCCCCAGCAGTCGCGCGTACAGAGTTCGATCTGGCATCGCGACACTGTACCGACCGTAGGGCTCGCTCGTTCCAAGCCCGAAAACGCCCCGTGGCCAGGAAGTAGAAGCCCGGTTCTCAGCTGGATGTCCGATAGCTCGACACCATGACAAGCAGGGGTGCGAAGGGATCAAGCCCCGTTCCCGGGTCCGGAGCGTGTCGATCGTGATGAGCACGACGTTCGGCGCGTCTTGGGGCCGGTCGATCGGCTCCTCGGCGCCACCGCAGCCGACGGTGACGGCCACGCAGGCCAGGATCATCGAGAGGACGCGAGCGCCGGTGCGTGGGTCGCGGAGATGGACTCGCCGGGCTTCCGTCACCGGCGGGGTGAGACGGAGTTCGGCACGCGACGTCGCAGTCGCAGCCTCCGGGCGGCCGAAGACGCTCCGCCCGCGATCGACGCATCGGTGGTGTAGGATGGGCAGCGACCCGGAAGGCCTCGAGCACCTCCTAACCATTCCAGAGAGCGAACGCATGGCCATCGAAGTCGCGAGCCCGACCCCCGAAGCCGAGCAGCAGGCCATCGCCGCGCTCGCCCTCGCCTTCATTCGCGACCCCGTCATGCGCTGGATCTATCGGGAGTCTCACAGCTACCTCGACCACTTCCCGGCCTTCGCGCGCGCGTTCGGCGGGCGCGCCTTCGCCGCCGAGACTGCCTGGCGCAGCGATGACGGCGGCAGTGCCGCACTGTGGCTACCGCCGGGCGTCCACGCCGACGGCGATGCGATCGGGGACCACCTCCTGTCGACCGTCTCCGCCGAGAATCGAGACACCCTCGAAGAGATCCTCGAGGAGATGGATGTGTACCACCCCGACGAGCCTCACTGGTACCTGGCGATCATCGGAGTCGACGCCGCGCACCAGGGCAAGGGCCTCGGCGCGCAGCTGCTCGCCGCCGCCCTCCGTCGCTGCGACGAAGAGGGCGTGATCGCGTACCTCGAGTCGTCCAACCCGGCGAACATCTCGCTCTACGAGCGTCACGGCTTCGAGGTCGTCCACGAGATTCGCAAGGGCGACGCACCGCCCGTCTTCCCGATGCTTCGTCCGGCGCGCGCCTAGGTCTCGGCGGGCGGGGCGACCTCGCAGGCCCCGTAGACGCCGTCGACGATCATCCTCACCTCGAAGTCCATCAGCTCGGGCCAGTTGCGACACTCGGCATCGAGCTTCCGGCGCACGCCCGCGGCGAGGCCCGCACGGCACGCGCGCACGGACTGGGATGCATCGGCTTCGCCTTCCGCCGCGGGCTCGGCGCCGACGACGACGGCGTGACGCTCAGGTGTGGTGAGCTCGGGCCAGCGGCGGCAGAAGGTCGCGGCTAGCAAGAACAAGCCCCCGGTTCGCTCCGAGGTCCGATGAGCAATCGCTATGTCAAGTCGAAGGGTGAGGGGAGGAGGCCCGTTCCTGGGGCAATCTCAATGCCCCTGGCACCTCGCGGGGGCCTGCGCCTCGCGCGGCGGGCTGCGCGTAGACCCACTGGCCGATCATCGGGCGCACGGGTGCCGACGGGATCGGGGGGTGAGGCGACGTGAGGGGTAGGTCGTCGCCAGGATGTCGTCAGGCGCCGACGTCCCACTCGGCTGGGGTGCTCTGGTCGAACTCGAACGCGGACCAGACGGCGTCGGTCTCGGTGGAGCTCGGCGCTTCGTGCTCCGGCCAGACACGAGCTCCGGCTCCCCTCCAGCGGGGGCGCCCGCGTGGGCAGGTTGAGGCACGCGAGGATCCGCCTCGCGACGTCGGCCTCCATAATGGCGGCGAGCAGGCGCATGCGTCCGCCGCAGCGCGGGCAGCACAGCGCATCCACCTCCAGGACCCGCTGCAAGAGATCCGCCCACAGGGTGCGCCGGCTGGGCACCTTCGTCCGATGACGACCCGCTATGTCGAGTAGGGCGTGGGGGGAGTCGAGGGCTCGGAAAGGCTCGGCGCCGAGTGATCGTCTCTCGGGTCGCGGGCGGGGCTCGAGGAGGGCTCGCTCGGCGGCTAAATCGCCGCGCGACTGCTCGTCTTCGAGGCGGCACGCCTCCATCAGCACCTCGGTGACGCTCGCCTGGACCGTCTTCTCGGGCGCCATCTCGCCGGCGCTCAAGACGAAGCGTCCCTCGCGCAGACCGACGAGCTCGAGGAGCGCGTCGAAGCCGGCGTGCTTGTCGCTGAGGGCGTGCACCGGGTGACCGCTCTCGAACCACACGCTGGCGGCGCCGTCGGCCGTCTGCACGTCGAGCCGGCCGGTGCTGCGGTTCATCTCGAGCAGCTGGAAGAGCGGGGCGCAGGGAATCTCGCGCAGCTCACCGCGCAGCTCGGCCTCGGCAACGATGTCGCTCGGACGGTCGAAGATGACCGTCCGCGCGTCGAGGTCGTGCTGGGGGAAGACTGCCGCCCCGCCGCCGATCTCGCAGAACGTCACCGAGTTCTCGCCGATCTCGATGCGATCGCCCGGCGAGAGCGCCGCGGAGCCATCGACCTTCACGCCGTTCACGAACGTGCCGTTCGTGCTGCCGAGATCGCACACGTGGTAGCGGCCATCCTCGAAGCGGACCTCGGCATGGCGGCGCGATACGTCGTCCATGCGGAGGTTGAGCTCGCAGTCGGGGTGGCGGCCGATGGCGACGACTGTGGCCTCGAGACGCAGCGGCGGCATCGGCGGTGAGAAGAGCATGAACGTGGTTTCATTGGCCATCGACTGCCGAATCGGCAGGCCCGTGGGGCCACTTGAGCGCCACATGTCGGTGTCATGGCCGCCCGGAAGAGGGCGATTGCGAGCGCGTGGATCAGGGCGCGCTGGCTTCGAGGCTCTGCCCCGTCTCGTCCCTCCGGCTCGTCTCGCCTCTCTGCCCCGTCTCGTCCCTCTGCCCCGCTTCGAGGATCTCGACGCGGTCGCCGCGGCGCCAGCCCTGGGCCTGGGCGTACCCGGCCGGCACCTCGAGCACCGAGTCGGCGAGCTCCTCGGAGCGGACCGTCGGACCTGGACCCCCCTCGGGGTCGAAGGGGACGCGATGGGCGATGCCGATTACACGGCCATCCCGAATCCACACGATGTCGATCGAGAAGCGCATGTCCTTCATCCAGAACGCGAGGAAGTCGGGCTTCGGGTACGGGAAGAGCATGCCGTGATCCCAGGCGAGCTCGTCGCGCTGGCCCAGGCCGCGGGACTTCTGCTGCATCGTCCGCGCGATCTCGGTGGCGACCCGGGCGCGGCCGATCGTGACCCACGCGTCGGGCTCGGGGGCGTCGGACGAGGGGGCGGGCGCGCTGCAGCCCATGCCGAGGGACGCGGCGGTCAGGCAGAGGCAGATCGCAAGGGTCGCGAGGACGGGGCCGAGCCGCCGGGTCATGACTTCGAGGTCGCGGGCGCCGCGTAGTACTCGAAGTCGACGAGGTGCTCGCTCATGTACGTGCGCAGGTTGTCGACGAGCCTCGCCTCGAGCTGTCGCACTCGCTCGCGCGACACGCCGAACTCGTCACCGAGCTGGGCGAGGGTCTTCGGGTCCTCGGCGAGGATGCGCTCGTCGAGGATCTGCCTGTCGCGCGCAGCGAGGCCCTCGGCGAACGACTGCATCTTCTCGACGAACACGCGACGCAGCTCCGCGTCGCCGACCTGGCTCTCGGCGGTGCTGCCTGCGGCCGCGAAGGTGTCGCCGACGGTCGCGCCGCCATCCTCGTCGCGGCGAAGCGGCGCATCGAGCGAGGTGTCGGGCCGCGACAGCCGCGCCTCCATCTCGACCACGTCCTGCTCGCTCACGTCGAGCCGCTCGGCGATGAGCTTGGGTGCGACCTCGAAGCCCTGTCGCTCGAGCGCTGCCTTCTCCTTGTTCAGCCGAAAGAAGAGCTTGCGCGACGCGCGCGTCGTGCCGAGCCGCACGCTCCGCATGTTGTCGAGGATGTACTTGAGGATGTACGCGCGGATCCAGTACACGGCGTAGGATGACAGCTTCACGCCCTGGTACGGGTCGTAGCGCTGGACCGCCTCCATCAGCCCGACGTTGCCCTCCTGGATCAGGTCGAGGGTGTTCGTCCACGCTCGGCGGTAGTCCATCGCGATCTTGACCACGAGCCGGAGGTTCGAGACGACGAGCTTGCGGGCGGCCTGGAGGTCTCCCTCCTCGCGCCAGCGCACCGCGAGCTCGTGCTCCTCCTCGCGGCTGATCGGCGCGTGGTGCTTGAGCTCGGCCATGTACTGGCTGAGGGCCGACGCGCCCGAGCCGGGCATCGACGGGAGGTGCGCCGTGTCGTCGGCAACGGCCGGCGCGAGGTCGGCCTCGGCGGCACGCACGGGCGAGCCGTCGGGCAGCTGCACCTCGCCCGCCGCGTCTTCGCCGGCGTCGGGCGGCAGCACCTCGGGCTCGGCCACGGGGTCCGCGGGCGCCGCGTCGTCGTCGTGCTCCGTGTCTCGCTCTGTGGGTCGGGTCACGCGTCGTTCCCGGTGCTGGACTTGGCTCGTCTCGACTCGCTCTGGGTCGAACTCGATTCACGCGCGCCCGGCCTGCCGTTCGGCGCTCGGCCGCCGACGATAGCGCAGTGATCGGGTCGCTCTCCGGGGCCGGGCACGGCCGCGCGGGTCATCCGAACGCACGAAGGGCGGACCTCCATGGGAAGTCCGCCCTCGTCTTTTTCGGCGCTTGCACGCGGTCGGCTGGCTCGGCCGGCGCTCACGGGCGCCGACAGGCCGCCGAGTCGGATCTACTTCTTGAGCGACCGCAGGAACGCGATGATGTCGGCGACGTTCTCGTCCGACAGGTGCGGGAGCGGGGCCATGAGCGGCGAGCCGCCGTACTTCATGGCGCCGTTCTTGATCACGTTCACGAGGTCGGCGTCGGTGCCGGACTTGCCGTCGCCATCGGTGTCGAACTTGAAGGAGCCATCGCCGAAGTCGCGCGGCTTGACGGGCAGGGCGGCACCGGTCGGGCCGTCGCCCGCGCCGGTGTCACCGTGGCAGCTGCTGCAGTTCTGCATGTAGAGCGCCTTGCCCTTCTCGACGTCGCCGGCGAGCGCGAGCGAAGGAAGGCAGACGAGTGCGGCCAGAAGCAGCGCGGCGCTCGAGATGATCTTGATGCGGGTCATGGTCTGGGTCTCCTCGATAAGGATGATTCCGCCACCGGGTCGAGCGGCGCGCGGAGCGTACGGACCGGCCGGTGCCGGGTCAACGGCGCTTCGTGCGCCGCCCATCTCGACCCGTGGTCGACCTTGCCTGGATCCATGCGAGCAGCGTCCGAACACCCACGCCGGTGCCGCCGCCCCGATGGTATGGGGTCGATTGGCTCGTCATACCACTCCCTGCAATGTCTAGATGCACCCAGGGCGTCTCTCCTGCGAACTCGGCGAGGAAGGCGGCCGCAGTCGAGCCTCCTGCGTGCTGACCGCCGGTGTTCTTCAGGTCGCCGACCTTGCTCTGCATCATCTTCGTGTGCTCGGGAAGCAGGGGCAGGCGCCACATCAGCTCGCCGCTTTCGTGACCTGCGTCACGAATCTCGCCGGCCAGCTCGTCGTCCCGGGTGAAGACGCCCGTCGCCCACGGGCCGAGCGCCACCATCACGGCGCCTGTCAGCGTGGCCACGTCGATCATCGCCTCGGGCGCGTACTCGACGTTTGCGTAGTGCAGGGCGTCGGCGAGCACGACCCGGCCCTCGGCGTCGGTGTTCAGGATCTCGATCGTCTTGCCCGACATCGCGCGGACGACGTCGCCGGGCCGGCTCGCGTGGCCGCTCGGCATGTTCTCTGCTGCCGCGACGATGCCGACGACGTACATGGGCAGATCGAGCTCGGCCACGGCCTGCATGAGGCCCACGACCGCAGCCGCACCCGACATGTCGTGCTTCATGTCGATCATGCCCGTCGCGGACTTGAGCGACAGACCGCCGCTGTCGAACGTGATGCCCTTGCCGACGACGCAGAGCGGACCGGCGCCGCGCTTCGCGCTCCGTCCCTTCGGCCGATGCTCGAGGACGACGAGCCGCGGCGTTGCCGCGCTGCCGGCGCCGACGGCGAGCAGCGCATGCATGCCGTGTCGGGTGAGCTCGGCGGGGCCGAGCACCTTGCAGCGCAGGCCCGTCGCCCGCGCCACGCTGCGGGCGCGCCGCGCGAGCGCGGCCGGCGGCAGCTCGTTGGGCGGCTCGTTCGAGAGGTCGCGGGCGAGCACCTGACCGTCGGCCGCAATGCGGGCGCGCTTCACGGCCCGCCGCGCTTCGGCGAGCTCTGCAATGCGGTCGGCCACGAGGTGCACGCGGCGGGGCGCGGTCGAGCGTTTGCCCGACTTGTAGCGATCGAACCGATAGGCGCCGAGGACCGCGCCTTCGGCGGCCGCGGCGAGCGCGTCGGGCTGAGCGAGCCCACGTACGGGCGGCAGCCACAGGGCGAGGGCCGTCGCGCGATGATCCGTCGCCCACGAAGCGGCGCGCGCGGCGGCGCGGCGCACCACCTCGGTGTCGGCCTTCGCCGCGGGGCCGAGCCCGACGAGCTGCACGCGCGAGGGGCCGCCGTCGACGCCCGGATGCACGACCACCGACTGACCGGCGCTCGCCTTGAAGTCACCGAGCGCCAATCGTGCGGAGATCGCCCCCTCGAGCGCGCGGTCGAGCCGTGCGAGGGCGCGGGGCAGGGCAAGCGAGCCGTTCTGGTCGTCTTCGGCGCCACCAGCCGGGGCGACGAAGGCGATCGAGATCGAGTCGCCTCGGATCTCGTGTGCGTGCTGGGCCTTGACGGTGATCTGCATCGGGTGTGCGTCCTCGTTTCATCTCTTCTGTCGGAGGGGGTGGGGCGCCGGGTCGTGAGGCCGCACCCCGCTCGAGTCGTCTGGCGAATGGGCTCGCGCGATGTGATGCCGCTCACGCGAGTGCCGCGGCAAGCTCGACTCGACGCGTATGATTTCGCGCGAGTATGCGCGTCTAGCAGCCAGATCTGGTTGATCGGGTGTGGGGAAATCTCTAAGCTCGGCCGCGCCGCGACGCCCGGTTGGAGCGCGTCGCGCCACGCCGATGCGCCGTCGCCGGGGGGACGACATGAGCTTCGACGTCATCGACCTGATCCTGCAGGCCGGGCTCATCGTGAAGCTCGTGCTCTTGCTGTTGACTGGGTTCTCGATCGCCAGCTGGGGACTCATCGCGGTCAAGTGGTGGGAGCTCAAGGGCGCGGACGAGGATAGCGAGGCGTTTCTCCAGGTCTATCAGCGCAAGGGCTTCAATACGACCTTCGATGCCGCGCGCGATCTCGATCGCAGCCCCTTCGCCGTCGTGTTCCTGTCGTGCGCGGCGGACCTCAAGCGGCTGGCGAAGCAGGCCGGGCAGGCGACGCTGGTGAGCCTCGATGACGAGCAGCGCCGTACGCTCGGGAAGGTGATCCGATGGTCGTCCGTGCGCGAGCGCGCGCGGCTCGATCGGTATCTGCCGTTCCTCGCGACCGTCGGCAGTGCTTCGCCCTTCATCGGTCTCTTCGGCACCGTCGTCGGCATCATCGCGACGTTCCAGAGCATCGGTGCGTCGGGCAACGCGAGCCTCGCCGTCGTCGGGCCCGGCATGGCCGAGGCGCTGATCGCCACCGGCGTGGGCCTGGCCGCCGCGATCCCGGCGACCATCGCGTACAACACCTTCGTCGGCCGCATCGACTCGATCGCGAGTCAGGTCGAGCTCTTCTCCGAGGAGCTCGAGGCCGATCTCGCCCACATCGGACACGGGGCCTAGTCATGGCTGCCTCGATCGGGACGGCCAGCGGGCTGCGCCGGCGTGCGAACGGCGAGATCAACGTGACGCCGCTCGTCGACGTCATGCTCGTGCTGCTCGTGATCTTCATGGCCACGGCGCCGCTCATGCAGCAGGGCATGGACGTGAACCTGCCCGAGACGACGACGCAGCCCCTGCGCGTGAAGGACGCGCCCCTGATCCTGAGCGTCGACGTGGAGGGGCGTTATTTCCTCGGGCGCAAGGAGGTGGAGGCCGATGCATTGCAGAAGCGGCTCGAGGCCGTCTTCGATGCTCGGGGCTCCAAGGAGATCTTCCTCCGGGCCGACCGCGACGCGCCCTACGGCGTCGTGGTGAGGGCGATGGCGGCGGCTCGGCGCGCGGGGTCGACGCAGCTCGGCATCGTGACCGAGCCCGAGCGGCCGTAGGCGAAGACGCAGGCGTGGCCCGGCGGGCCGCGCTCGAACGCGTGAACCACGAACGAAGGACGGCGGGCATGCAACCGGAGCTCGCTGTGGGACGTCCGAACGACCAGTGGAAGCGACCTGGGACACAGGGCTCGATCTCGATCTGGAGGCCGGCGCACGGCGCCGGCTGCGGCGGGCGTACGCGTTCTCGGCGCTGGGGCACGTCCTCCTCGTGCTCGTGCTGATGCTGCGCCCCTCGCCCGAGCCGATGGTGCTGCCGCCGGCGATCACCGTCGATCTCGTGGCCGCGCCTCCGACCCCGGCCCCGGCCGAGGCGGCGAAGCCCGTGCCGGCGCCGAAGCCCAGGCCGGTCGCGCCGCCTCCGCCGCCCCAGCCGAAGATCCTGCCGAAGCGCGCTCCCGAAGCGCTGGCGAAGCCCGCGCCGGAACCGATCCGCCGCCGAGCGCGCCCCAAGGAGATGGAGCTCGGCGACGCCATGGCGGCGCTGCGCAGCGAGCTCGGCGAGGAGGTGCCGCCGCCCGTGACCGACACGACCCCCGCCGCGGAGACGACCGAGCTCGCGGCTGCGACGCCGGGCCCCGCCGCGGGCGCGGGCACGGCCGCGATCTCGCCCGAGCTGCGCGCCTGGATCGTCGCGACGACGCGGCACGTCCAGTCGGTGTGGGTGAATCCGCCGGAGTTCCTCGGCCGCGGCCTGCTCACCGAGCTGCGCGTCGAGCTCCAGACGGACGGGACGGTGGTGGGAGAGCCCGAGGTGTTGCGCTCGTCGGGCGACCCCTATGCCGACGACAACGCGGTGCGCGCGCTCCAGAAGTCGAGCCCGCTGCCGCCCCCGCCGAAGGCCGGCCCGCAGGTCTTCATCTTCAGTCCGGAGGCGCCGCCCCGATGACCACGCACGCAGAACGAGGCCGTCTCGCGGCGGGCCGCCGGCGGCTCCGCCGTGCGGGCGTGTGGGCGTGCCTCTCGGCGCTGCTCGTGCTCGCCGTGCCGCTCCCCGGCGCGCTGGCCCAGGACGCGGGTCCGGCCATCATCATCACGCCCGGCGAGGCGCGCACGTTCCGCGTCGCCGTACAGCAGTTCGCCGACACGAACGAGCCGCCGCGCCCCGAGCTCGTCGAAGAGCTGCGCGCTTCGATCCATGCGGGGCTCGCGTTCTCGAGCGTGCTCGAGCCGCTCGAAGACGATGCGTTCCTGGGTGACCTGCAGACCACCGAGATGCCGAGCCGGCAGCGCACGGACTGCGTCGACTGGGTGACCGGCGGCGCCGATGCGCTCGTCGAGGGGCGCCTGGGTCGCGACGGCCAGCGGATGACCATCGAGTATCAGGTCTGGGACACCGCACGCTGCGTCCGCATCGACCGCGGTGAGTTCGAGGAGCCGGCCCGGCTGCTCGAGCGGACCGGGCGATTGCTCGCGGACTCGGTCGTGGAGGCGTTCACCGGCATGCCCGGCGTTTCGGCCACCGAGATCGCCTTCGTCTCCGACCGCGGCGGCCAGCGCGCCGTCTACGTGATGGATGCGGACGGCAGCCGCCAGCGGGCGGCGACCACCGGCGAGAGCATCAAGGCGTTCCCCGACTGGATGCCCGATGGCGGCGCCATCGTCTACACCGGCTACCGCGACCTGGAGCCCCCGAGGCTCTACATCACCAGCCGCGGCGGCTCGCGCCCGGGCCCGATCCTCACGAAGGTGCTGCCCGGGTTCGCGAAGTATCGCGGCGTCTTCTCGCCCGACGGGCGCCGGCTGGCGTTCGTGTCGAGCCTCGACGGCTTGTCGGAGCTCTTCTCGGTCGATCGCTCGGGCAAGCGCCTGCGCCGGCTGACCTCGAACCGGGCCATCGACATCTCGCCGACCTGGTCCCCCGACGGCGACCGCATCGCCTTCGTCTCCGACCGCGCCGGCGCCCCGCAGATCTACGTCATGGACGACGACGGCAGCAACGTCCGCCGGCTCACGTACAACGGTGGCTACAACACACACCCGGCCTGGTCTCCGGACGGGCGCTGGATCGCCTACGAGACCCGGGTCGAGGGCGGGCGCTTCGACATCTGGCTGATCGACCCCGAAGGCGACGTGAACGTGCCGCTCGTGACACATCCGCGCAGCGACGAGTCTGCGAGCTGGTCGCCCGACTCGCGAAAGATCTCGTTTGCGTCGAACAGACGCGGCCGCTCCGACATCTACGTGGTCGATCTCGACGGCGAGAACGTGCGCCGGCTGACGCGCCAACAGGGGGACAATTTGCAGCCCGCCTGGGGGCCGTTCACCCGGTGAGGGGCCTCGCGTGGGCAGCTCGAGCCACCTCGGAACGCTGACTCGCACGGTGCGGCGGATTCGATCGGAGGATCGGCCCGGCAGGGGCGAGCATCCTGCTAGAATGCGCGGCCACAAATCGGTGGCCGCTGGCCTCCAGGGGGGGATGGATCCATGCTGAAGCGCGAACGAGAGCGCCCGATCGGCCGTGTCCGGTCGGCGCGCGCGTCGCGTCGCACGTGGAAGACGAGGTGCCGCCGCGACGCCGTGCGCGGGGTCTGCCTGGTCCTCGCCTGCGCGCTCGTGATCGGCGCGGCGGGTGGCTGCGCCACGAAGGGCGAGCTGCTGGCTCTCGAAGAGCGCGTGATCGACGCCGAGCGCAAGGGCAAGCAGACCCCCGATGCGTCCAAGCGCATCGCGGAGCTGTCGGCCGAGCTCGATTCGCTGCGCACCGAGATGAGGGAGCTGCGCGGCCAGGTCGAGATCGCAGAGAAGAAGGCGGACGACGCGCTGGCCGACGCGCGGCGAGCGCGCAGCAGCGCGAGCCCCGGGGCCAACGTGACGCAGGCCGTACCTGCAGGCGGGGCAGTCGCGGTGACGGCTGGTGTCGCGACGGTCGATGCCGCGGCCGAGCCGCCCGACGACGACGATCCGTCGGCCTCTGCCGAGATCGTCGCCTATCGCGAGGCGTTGAATGCCTGGCGCGAGAACGATCACGACCTCTGCATCGACCGCTTCCGCAAGTTCCTGCAGAGCTATCCGTCGTCGCCCTATGCCGACGATGGCGCCTACTGGATGGCGGACTGCCACTTCAAGAAGGGCG
The DNA here is from genome assembly GCA_964474355.1 of uncultured Spirochaetaceae bacterium. GTDB lineage: Bacteria > Myxococcota_A > UBA9160 > UBA9160 > UBA4427 > CAYYSY01. The sequence goes on from CAYYSY010000334.1 coordinate 11,990, forward strand.
AGTACCGCCAGGCGGTGCTCCGTTTCAATGACGTCGTTCGTGTGTACCCCAATGGCAACAAGGCGCCCGACGCGCTCTATCGCCAGGGCGAGAGTCTGCTCAAGCTCGGGCCGGGCTTCTACGATGCTGCGAAGACGGTGTTCCAACAGGTGCTGAACGACTATCCCGACTCGGATCGGGCGAAGGAAGCGCGCCAGCAGCTCGAAGCGATCGGCACGGGATAGGCGCACCCCTGGAGCGTGCGCGGAATCGGAGCCTGTCGCGTCGCCGCATGCGGCAGGGAGCAGGGCGCAGGGCGCCGCAGGGCGAAAAGAGAAGAGAGAAGAGAGAAGAGAGAAGAGAGCAGCGAGAAGCGAGCAGAACGGAACGAACCGGGACGATCGCCCCTTGGACGGCGGCGACGGCTCGATCAAGAGACGAGGGTGAATCCTTGAAGAAGCGGGACATGGAGAAGTACAAGAAGATCCTCATTGCCCAGCGTGAGGAGCTGCTGGGGAATGCGGAGAAGACCCGGTCGGGCGACATCCACCTCGACCCGGACGACTTCCCCGACGAGATCGACACGGCCTCTTCCGAGATGAACCTCGCTTTCCAGGGCCGCCTGAGAGAGCGGGAGCGCGGGCTGCTCAACAAGATCGAGGGCGCCCTCGAGAAGATCGAAGACGGCGTGTACGGCGAGTGCGAGTCGTGCGGTGAGCAGATCGGCGCGAAGCGCCTCCAGGCACGACCCGTGGCCGAGCTCTGCATCGACTGCAAGTCGGAGCAGGAGCAGCTCGAGCGGCGGGGCGCCTAGTGCCACCCGGCGTCACGATGGGACCCCCCGCTTGTCCGCTCCGTCTGCGATGAAGCTCCCCGAGCTCGTCCTCGGGATCGAGAGCTCCTGCGACGAGATGGCGGCGGCGGTCGTCGAGCGCGGCCGCGAGATCCGTTCCAGCGTGGTGCACGGCCAGGTCGAGGTGCACGAGCCCTACGGCGGCGTGGTGCCCGAGCTGGCCTCGCGCGACCACGTCCGCGCGGTGCACGCGGTGGCGGAGGCGGCGCTCCGCGAGGCGGGCATCTCGCTGGGTGCGCTCTCCGGCATTGCGGTCACGGCGGGTCCCGGGCTCATCGGGTCGTTGCTCGTCGGCCTCTCCTTCGCCAAGGCGCTCGCCTACCGCGCCCGGTTGCCGCTCGTCGGCGTCCACCACCTCGAAGGCCATCTCGTCGCAGCTGAGCTCGCGGCGCCCGATCTCGCGCCGCCCTATGTCGGCCTCGTGGTGTCGGGCGGGCACACGGCGCTCTATCGCGTGACCGAGGGCGCCGCCCCGGCGCTGCTCGGCGAGACCCGCGACGACGCGGTCGGCGAGGCGTTCGACAAGGTCGCGAAGCTGCTCGGGCTGGGCTTTCCCGGTGGACCGGCGGTGGCGGCGGCGGCCGAACGCGGTGACAGGCAGGCCGTCGACTTCCCCCGCCCGATGCTGAAGAAGGCGGGCTTCGACTTCTCGTACAGCGGACTCAAGACCGCGGTCGCGCTCGAGGTCGAGGCGCGCGGAGGGCAGGGCGCGCTCACGCCCGCCGACGTCGCCGACATCGCCGCGTCGTTCGAGGACGCCGCGATCGATTCGCTCGTGATCCGCACGCGTCGGGCGATGCGCGCCGAGGGCCTCGGGCGCATCGCCGTGGTCGGGGGCGTTGCGGCCAATCGCTGGCTGCGAGAGCGGATGGCCGCCGCCGGGGCGAAGGCGGGGTTCGAGGCCGTCTTTCCGCCCATGTCCCTGTGTACGGACAACGCGGTCATGATCGCAGCGGCGGGTGCGCGACTGCTCGCGCGCGGCGAGTCCCACGCCCTCGACCTCAACGCATTCTCGCGGGTGCCGGTCGGCGAGGCGCCCTGGCTGCACGGCCTTTCCGGCCAGCGTCCAGGCGGGTAGGGGCCTTGGGCCTCCGCGACATGCGCGCCGTGCTCGACCGCCACGGCCTCCGTCTCAGCCGAGAGCTCGGGCAGAACTTCCTCGTCGAGGACCAGCAGGCCGAGCGGCTCGCGGCGCTCGCCGGCGTGGGGCCGGGCGACAGCGTGATCGAGGTCGGCACGGGGCTCGGCGTGCTGACCCGCGCGCTCGCCGCACGGGCTGCGCGGGTCGTCACGATCGAGGTCGACGCGGGCCTGGTGCGCGCGCTCACCGAGGAGCGCCTCCTCCCCGACAACGTCGAGCTCCAGCACGCAGACGCGCTCGACGTCGACTTCGCTTCGCTCGCCGCGTCGCTGCCGCGGCCGGTCCGCCTCGTCGCGAACCTCCCGTACTCGGTGGCGACGCCGATCCTGAGGCGCATGCTCGATCTGCGCGATGCCCTCGACGACTGGTCGGTGATGATCCAGCGCGAGGTCGCCGAGCGGCTCGTGGCCAGGCCCGGTTCGAAGGCCTACGGCTCCCTCACGGTGCTGCACGCGCTGACGGTCGACGTCGAGACCTGCGCCGTCCTGCCGCCGGGCGCGTTCTTTCCGCCTCCCAAGGTCGACTCGAGCTTCCTGCGGATCTGGCCGCGCCCGACGCCGCTCGTCGAGGCGAGCGCGCTCCGTACGGTCGAGCGCGTGACCCGGGCCGCGTTCTCGCAGCGGCGCAAGACGATCTCGAACGCGCTTCGGGGGGCCGGCTTCGCGGTCGACACCCAGGTGGGCACGCCGCGCGAGCAGATCGAGGCGGCCCTGCGCGAGGCGGAGATCGAGCCGGGGGCGCGGGCCGAGACCGTCGAGCCCGAGCGCTACGTTGCGCTGGCCAGCTGCTTCGCCGCTCGCGGCTGGGTCTGAGGAGGCGCCGCCATGCAGCAGGCCTCACTCATGCAGGCGCTACTCGACCTCGCCGACGAGGTGGGCCTCGAGGTGCGCGCCGTGCGCGCGGGCGGGGAGGGCGAGCCGCCGCTGGCGAGCGGGGTGTGCCGCGTGAAGGGGCGCGTCTGGCTCGTGCTCTCGTCGGCCGACCCGGTCGACGTACAGATCTCGACCCTCGCGGAGGCGCTCGTCGCTCACTCGGGCGGCGCCCTCGAAGACCGCTACCTGCCGCCGGCCGTGCGGGCCCTGCTCGACCGGGGCGGGGCCGGCTGATAGCGGGTCTGCCGGGATTCGGTGCTCGCCGGCACGTTTTCCCCTCGGGCGAGTCGATCTCGCGCGTTTCCCGTCGATTTGGCGAGCGTGCCGTGTTGACGAGGGGGATGTTGATTCTACAATCCCGGTCATTGAGGGGCACTGCAGGGCGCAGGCTCCATCGACAACCCACCGGGCACGCCTTGCCCGGAAGACGAGAGAGAGTCCTCCAGAGTCACCCGGACAACGCATGGATCTCCACGAGAGACCGTGACGGGGGTGGGCGAGGAGGAGACCCGGCTTCAGCGCACTGCGTGGGAGCCTCCCTTCGACAGAATCGGACCGATCCGCGGCGAGCGTCCAACGCCCGCCGAAGCGCCGAGCGTCCTGGACGCGCTGCGCGGGAAAGGTCACCGAGGCAGGAAGAAGTCTCGGATCGGATCTGACGAGCGGGGAGCCCCACCGACACCGCGCCGCGACGGTCTCTCCCCTTCAAGCGCCTCCGGATGAATCCGGACGGCGCTTTTTCGTTTTTCGGCCCGATCCCACGACAACCCGCCCAGAAGCCGGCCTCCCATCGGGCTGGAGTCACGAGCAAGGGCGAATCGGACAGTGGGAAGAGAAGATCGGGAGCAGGACGCGCATCGGCTGACAGCAGGAACGGAGACACCCCCATGTCCACCGTCACCGCCAGCTCCGCACGTGAACATCGAGTGACCGTCCGGTCGCTCGCCAATCGCAAGGCCAAGGGTCGGCCGATCACGATGCTGACCGCCTACGACTTCACCTTCGCGCGCATCTTCGACCAGGCGGGGATCGACCTGCTGCTCGTGGGCGACTCGCTCGGCAACGTCGTGCAGGGTGAGGACACGACGCTGCCGGTGACGCTCGACGAGGTCATCTATCACACGCGCATGGTGGTGCGCGGTGCCTCGCGCTCGCTGGTCGTCGGCGACATGCCCTTCGGCAGCTATCACGTGAGCCCCGAGGACGCGGTGCGGGGCGCGATCCGCCTGGTGAAGGAGGGCGGCGCGCAGGCGGTCAAGCTCGAGGGTGGCGTGACGATGGCGCCCACCATCAAGCGGATCGTCGAGGCGCAGGTGCCGGTGATGGGCCACGTCGGCCTGACGCCGCAGTCGGTGAACAAGATGGGCGGCTTCCGCGTCCAGGGCCGTGGCGACGAGGGCCGCATGCAGGTGATCGAGGATGCGCTGGCGGTGCAGGAGGCTGGCGCCTTCGCCTGCGTGCTCGAAGGCATCCCCGCCGAGCTCGGCCGCGAGGTCACCGAGCGGCTCGACATCCCGACGATCGGCATCGGCGCGGGCGTCGACTGCGACGGCCAGGTGCTCGTGATGCACGACATGCTCGGGCTGAACGACTGGACGCCCAGCTTCGTCAAGCAGTACGCGAACCTCGGCGCCGCCGCGAGCCAGGCTGCGAGGGCGTTCGCCGACGAGGTCGGTCACCGCAAGTTCCCCGACGAGGAGCACTCGTACGAGTGAGGGCCGTGGCGCGGGGTGGTCCCCGTGCCCGATCCCGTGTCCGCGAGCTCATCGAGGAACATGGCCATGACCACGACTCCCATCGTCATCCGGAAGACCGCCGAGCTGCAGGCGCGCGCCGAGGCCGTGCGCTGCGCGGGGCGGCGCATCGCGCTGGTGCCCACCATGGGCGCGCTGCACGAAGCGCACCTCTCGCTGGTGGACGAAGCGAGGCGCCACGCCGACGAGGTGTGGGTCTCGATCTTCGTGAACCCCACGCAGTTCAATGACCCCGCCGACTTCGACAAGTACCCGCAGACCTTCGACGCCGATCTCGCGCTCTGCGCCGGGCGCGGCGTCGACGTGGTCTTTGCGCCCACCGTCGATCAGCTCTACCCCGATGGCGCGCAGACGTGGGTCGACGTGTCGGCGCTGGCATTGCCGCTCTGCGGTGCGAGTCGGCCGGGGCACTTCAAGGGCGTCACCACCGTCGTGACGAAGCTCTTCCTGGCCGCGCGCCCCCACGTGGCGGTCTTCGGCCAGAAGGACTTCCAGCAGCTCGCGGTGATCCGACGCATGACGCGCGATCTCGGCTTCGGCGTCGAGATCGTCGGCGGAGAGACCGTCCGGGAGCCCGACGGGCTGGCGCTCTCGAGCCGGAACGTGCGGCTGGGGCCGGTCGCACGGCGCCAGGCCCTGTGTCTCGTTGCGGGG
>CAYYSY010000335.1:0-12572 GCA_964474355.1 uncultured Spirochaetaceae bacterium
GGCTGCTTCCTCGTGGGCGACGACTACGGCAAGTTCACCGACGTGCCCTGGGGCGTGTCGTTTCCGAAGGGTGCGCCGCCGACCACCGATACGGTGCATCCGACGCAGCTCTACGAGGTGATGTGGCTGCTGCCCGTGGCGGCCGTGCTCTGGGCTCGGCGGAACAAGAGCCCGTGGCTGATCGGCGAGTACCTGATGGCGAACGGCGCGGGCCGCATCGTGATCGAGCACTGGCGGGTGAACGAGCGCGTGGCGCTCGGCATGACCGAGCCGCAGTGGATCGGCGTCGCGCTCGTGGTCGTGGGGCTCTCGGGCTGGCTCTATCAGCTGCAGAAGCAGCGGGGCGCAGCAGCGGGCGAAGGCGCATAGCGCCGACGGGCTTCGAGCTCACGCCGACCGCTCAAAGGCTCAGACGCCACCGCCCGCACAGGACTGCAGCGCCTCGCAGAGCTGCCTGGCTCGCGCGATCAGATCGTCGGCGTCCTCGCCCTCCGCAAGCTTGTCCATGCGGGCCATGGCGGCGGCGGCGTAGCGCGCTTCGCCGGGCGCGCCGTTCGCGTCTCCGTGATCGATCCACTCACTGAGCGCGTCGATGCTCTCGCGGTAGGCACCGGTCAGGAACGCGCGCATGCCTTCGGCGTAGGAGACGAGCCCGCGCGTCGTGCTCGTGTCGCCACCGCGCGCCTCTGCCAGCGCGAGCGCCGCGAGCGCTTCCTCGAAGTACGCGCTCTCGAGATACGAGCGGGCCACGATGAGCGCCGCCTCCGCTGCGCCGCCGTAGAGATCGTCGATCAGGTCGGGGCGGATCTCCTCGGTGGGATCGACCTCACCCGGCGAGAACACGCCATCGACCGCCTCGGCGTGCTCGTGCAGGCACCGGGCGACGAGCCCACTGTCGGCGTGCTCGGAGAGCAGACCGCGCACGTGGCGGCGCGCGAGCTGCATGAGCGAGCGCGCCTCGTAGAAGGCCTCGTGCAGGTGGCGACCGGACAGCTCGAGCAGATGCTCGAGCTCGCCGATCGAATCCGCGTGATCCGGCCGCGCGCGTGTGCGCAGCTTCTCGAAGCGCGTCGCGTACGCCTCCACCTGATACAGGTTCTCGCGCAGCTTCATCGCCTCGTGAAAGAGCGAGCCGGCCACCAGGTCCAGCAGCTCGGCGGAACCGATCTCGCCGGCATCGGGCGGTCCCGCGGCGCGCAGCAGGGTGTGGCAGTGCTCCTTCAGCCGGAAGAGCACGCTCGATGCGTCGTCGCCGGCCCAGGCCACCACGTCTTCGAACTCGAGCTGGTCGCGATCGTGTGCCTCGACGAGACAGTCGAGGGTCTCGTGGGCGACGAGGAAGTCGCGGAGCAGATCGACGACGATGGACTCGACGCGCTTCATCGCGCCAGTATACCCGCCGACCGGCCCGCGCCCGCGCCAACTCGCCTGCGCGCGGAGGCACCCATGGCGCGAACGCGCCCGGGCACGCGTGCGCACGCGGCCGGGAGCTCGCACCCGTGTCGCGTCGGTGCGAGACTCGGCAGGCCATGTCCGCCTCGGCCCGCGACAAGGGGCCTTCGCCCCTCGATCCGGCGAAGCGCCGGTCCACGATCTTCATCGTGGCGACGACGATCCTGATCGACTTCGTCGGCTTCGGCGTGCTCGTGCCCGTGCTGCCCGAGATGGCCCATCGCTTCGGCGCGGGCGCCCTGCAGATCAGCCTGATCCTCGCAGCCTACGCGGGCGCGCAGCTGCTCTTCCTGCCGGCGTGGGGCTGGTGCTCCGATCGATTCGGAAGGCGACCCGTCGTGCTCGTGTCGCTCGCGGGCACCGTCGCTTCGTTTCTCATGCTCGCCGCCGCCGACGGGCTGCCGATGGTCTACGTGAGCCGCATCCTCGGCGGCTTCTTCGCAGCGAGCGTCGGCACGGCGCAGGCGGTCATCACTGACGTCACCGCACCCGGCGAGCGCGCCGGAGGCATGGGCAAGATCGGCGCGGCGGCCGGCGTCGCGATGGTGGTCGGTCCCGCGCTCGGCGGTCTGCTCGATGATTTCGGCCCGGGCTGGCCCTTCTACGCGGTGAGCGCGATCGCAGGGCTGAACTTCGTCGGCGCCTTCTTCTTCCTGCCCGAGACGCGGCCGCCCGGCACGACGCGGCCCGCGTGGCGCGATCTCGCGCGCACGCTCGTGCCGACACCGCTGCGGATGATCGGCTCGGTGCACGACGCGCGGATCGCGGTCTTCCTCTACTTCTGGCTGCATCTCTATCTCGGCTTCGCCGTCGTCGAGGCGAGCCTGCCGATCTTCCTGCTGCGGCGGCACGGCGCCTCGCCCTTCGACGTGGGGCTGCTCTTCGCGACCCTCGGTGTGATCGTGACCTTCACGCAGGGCTGGCTCGTCGGGCGCGTGACCACGCGACACAACGAGTTCGCGCTGATGATCGCGGGCTGCGTGCTGATGGCGATCGGCCTCGGCGCCGTGCCCTTGATGGACGGCTTCGGTCCGCTGTACGCGGTCGGCGCGCTGATCGCACTGGGCAACGGGCTCACGTTTCCGATCTTCACGAGCCTCTACTCGCGCGCTTGCGGGACCGAGGATGCCGGCGAGCTGCTCGGCGACGCGAACGCGATGGGCATCACGGGCCGGGTCATCGGCGCGATCGGCGCGGGTGTGCTGATGGACGACGTCGACCTCGGCGCGCCCTTCTGGGCCGCAGCCCTCGTGCTGGGCTCAGCGGCCGTGCTCTTCGCCGTGCTGCGCGGTGCGTTGGAGCGCGCCGATGCAAACGACGCGCCCCCCTGACGATCAGTCGCGCTGGCCGCGCCGAAAGCGCGAGGTCGCCGGACCGAGCTCGAGCGTGTCCGCGCGCTCCGGGTGCAGCTTGCACGCGCGCTGGTAGAGCTCGGCCTCGCTCTCGACGTGGTCGGGGTCATCGACGCAGACATCGACCGGACACACCGCCGCGCACTGCTCGGTCGCGTGGAACCCCACGCACTCGGTGCAACGCGCCGGGTCGATCTCGAAGACCGCGCCGGATTCGTGAATCGCATCGTTCGGACACTCGGGCTCGCAGAGTCCACAGGCGATGCACTGGTCGGTGATGCGGGTGGCCAATGAGGTCTCGCCTTCGTGCGCGTCTCGATTCGAAGAGAGCCAATCGAAGCGCATCGGCCCGGCCAATCGGCCCGCCGAAACGAGCAGACCCTCAGCTCCACATCGGACTGGCCCCAGGCAGTCTGAAGCGCGCCCCCGGGCCCCGGCGAGACGCCTTCCCGCTTCAGATGCGCCCGCGGGGTGTGCCCGGAATGACTCCGGGTTTCCTTGTTCGGCCCCGGCCGCTCCCCTACTTTTCGCAGGTCCAGCGCGCCCAGCCTGACAGCCCCTGAATGAAGCCACGGCCGAGACCACGGCCGCCACCGACGACGCCTCACGCGGCCGTCGGGGTGGACCGCCGGGCGGCCCAGCGAGCACACAGCGAGGAGAGCCAGATGAGCGAGATCGAACGCGAGAGCATGGAGGTCGACGTCCTCTACGTCGGAGCCGGCCCGGCCAACCTCGCCTCGGCCTACCACCTGATGAAGCAGGTCGAGGCCTACAACGAGACGGCCGCCGAGCGCGGGGTCGACCCCGTCGAGCCCCCCGTGATCCTCGTGATCGAGAAGGCCGCGGGCGTGGGCGAGCACCAGCTCTCGGGCGCCGTCATGAACCCGAAGGCGATCCAGGAGCTGATCCCCGACTTCGTCGAGCAGGGCTTCCCGACCGAGCACGTCGCCGACGACTCGCAGTTCCTCGCGTTCTTCAGGAGCGGCACGATCAAGGCGCCCATCACGCCGCCGCAGTTCCAGAAGAACGGCTACCACGTCATCTCGCTCTCGAACGTGGTCAAGTGGCTCGCAGAGAAGTGCGAGGAGATGGGGATCGAGATCTACCCCGGCTTTGCCGCCGCCGAGGTCCTCTGGGACGGCGACAAGGTGATCGGCGTCCGCACCGGCGACATGGGCCTCGACGCCGAGGGCAAGCCGAAGGGCACGTTCCAGCCCGGCATGGACATCCTGGCCCCCGTCACCGTCTTCGGCGAGGGCGTCCGCGGCAGCTGCTCGAAGACGATCATCGAGCGGCTCGGCCTGCAGGGCAAGCACGCCCAGACCTACGAGACCGGCATCAAGGAGATCTGGCGGGTCCAGCCCGAGAAGCACAAGCCCGGCCGCGTGATCCACGGCTCGCTCTGGCCCGACCTCTTCGGCCAGATGGAGGGCATGTGGCTCTACGACATGAAGGACAACCTCGTGTCGTTCGGCTACGTGACGCCGCTGAACAGCGAGAACCCGCGCAACGACCCCCACATGAACGCCCAGCGCTTCAAGACCGTGCCCTTCATGCAGGACCTGCTCGAGGGCGCCGAGCTCGTGCGCTACGGCGCCAAGTGCGTTCCGTCGGGCGGCCTCTACGCGATCCCGAAGCTCTACTGCGACGGCGCGATGCTGGTCGGTGACTCGGCGGGCATGCTCAACATCATGAAGCTCGCGGGCGTCCACACCGCGATCAAGAGCGGCATGCTCGCGGCCGAGACGATCCTCGACGGCATGGTGAAGCAGGACTTCTCGACCACGACCCTCGGTGGCTACACCGAGCGCTTCAAGGACAGCTGGCTCTACGAAGAGCACTATGAGGCGCGCAACTTCCAGGGCTCGGTCGAGGTCTCGCCCTTCTTCCTCATGGCGGTGAACACGCCGCTCATGATGGTGACGAACGGCCGCGGTCTCATCGACGGGCTCAAGACCCACGCCCCGCACGACTGCGTGAAGAAGCTTTGGGAGCTGCCGCCCGGCTACTTCGACCGCAAGTCGCACCAGCCGGTCGAGTTCGATGGCAAGACGACCTTCTCGAAGGAGCACCTCGTCGGCTACTCGGGCACGGTCCACGAGGCCGACGAGCCGAAGCACCTGAAGGTCGCCAAGCCCGACGTCTGCGAGACCGAGTGCGCCCGCGACTACGGCAACCCGTGCGAGCACTTCTGCCCCGCCGCGGTCTACGAGATGGTCCCGAAGAAGGACGAGCCCGGTAAGAAGGAGCTCTTCATCCATCACGAGAACTGCGTGCACTGCAAGACGTGCGACATCGCCGACCCGTACCAGATCATCACCTGGACGACGCCGCAGGGCGGCGAGGGGCCCGACTACCAGCAGATGTAGTCAGGCTGCGTGCCACGGCACGCGCGCGAGATTCGAGGGCGGGGCCGGGTCTGGAGACCGGGGGCCGCCCTTCTCGTTTCGGCGACCCGTGCGGAAGCGAGGGGCCGCAATGTCAGCCTTCGCCGCGCCCTCTTCCTTCCTTTCGGCGGGCGAGATACACGCCGAAGTGCGCCGAGATGGCGTCGCAATCCCACCCACGATCGTCCGCGCGCGTGCGCGAATGGGCGGCGACCACGACCAGCGTCCGACTCAGACACCCACGCGCACGGGCATCTTCGGCCCGCTCATCCGGTACGTCGCGTACGAGACCCCGACAAGCGCGGCACAGAAGAGCGCCGGCAGGGTCTGCTGCACCGTATCCCCGGCGAAGGCGTGTGCGACGATCGCGCCGCCGAAGTCGATGGCGAAGCCCGCGTAGACCCACTCCTTGAGCCGCGGGAGGCGCGGCACCAGCAGCAGCGGTGCGCCGACGAGCTTCGCCACACCGATGATCGTCAGGTGATAGTGCGGGTAGCCGAGGCGGTCGACGGCCTCGATCAGCTCCGGCGCGTGGCGGATGTCCTGGACGCCCGCGCCGACCATGGCGAGCGCCAGCAGCACGGTCGAGATCCAATGGATGCGTCGGATCACGGCACCCCCCTTCCCTGCTTCGATGCGAGCACCGAGCCGGCGCACCGGCCGATCGGACGATCGCGGACCGGGCGAGGTCGAGGTTCGGGCTTCAGCGCGCCAGATTCAACGGGTCGCCCGGGGCTCATGCACTCGGACGATCGCGGCGCAGCCTCGCCGAGATTCGGGTCAGGACGGGTCCGAGCACGAGCGCCACTCCGAGCGGCCCGATCCAGACGATCTCGTTCCACAGGATCGAGAGCCCCGCCGGCGAGAAGAACGAGCGCACCGAGAGCGGCGACGTCAGCAGTGGACGCACGGGTGCGAAGTAGCGCGTGTCATCGAGCGGGATCAGCAACCCCACACCGAGCCCCGCATCCGTGAAGGCGTCGAGCAGGCCATGCGAGGCGACGGCGAAGAACGTCAGCGCCGACGCCGTGCGCGCGCACTCGACCCGGGCGAGCCGCCAGAGCGGCCAGGACGCGACGCCGACCCCCGCCGCGAAGAAGAGCGAGTGCGTCAGGCCGCGGTGTCCGAGCGCGTGGTCGTAGGGGATGCCGAGGCGGAAGCCGATCACGTCGAGGTCGGGGGCGGCGGCTGCGATGGCGAGCAGGCCCGTGATCCACAGACGATGCGACGAGCGCACGGGGTGCGGCATGTGCGCGGCGAGCGAGGCGCCGATGGCGGCATGGGCGAAGGCGCTGGGCACGGTCCTCCTCGTCGACCTGCGGCCGGCCGATCGGTCGATGACTCACGACAGGGCCCGGCCCTGCCGCGGAATCGAACCACGCGTCCGTGCAAGCATGATGCAGAAGACGAGGCCATCTCGCGGTACGTGGGGGCTGATCGCCCGGGTCAGGCAGCGCGGCTCGAATCGTCGCCCGGAGCCGCGTCCTCACGGCGCCCCCTGCGACGGCTCCACACCGCGAAGCCATAGACCAGCGCCAGCACGGGCGACCCGAGATACGAGAACATCGAGATCACGAACAGCCATTGATAGGCGGCGTCGTTCGCGGTGCCCTCCTCGCGCAGGCCGCTCATCACGTCGAACACGGCCTGCTCGAGGTTGAGCAGCGTGAGCAGCGCGACGACGAGCGCCAGTGGCAGCAGCAGCGCCGCGACGAGCACGGGGCCCGAGAGGTCGGTCCACTGCGCGAGGTAGCGGCCGAGCATGAGCACGCGCCAGAGCGCCACGGCAGCGAGGAACCATACGTTCAGCATGCGCGCATCGGCGAGCGACATGAAGCGCTCGACCGGGATCGCGTAGAGCAGCGCAGGCAGCGCCGTCAGCGACACGAACGTGAAGAGATGACCGGGCGACCAGCGCGCCGGCCGAAGCGGCAGGAGCAGCACGTAGAGCAGCAGCACGAGTCCGCACATGACGGCCAGCGAGCCGAGCCCGAGCGACTGCAGCAGATACGGGTCGGGGTGGTCCCAGTAGCGGCCGATGCCGACCGCCCAGGTCACGAGCAGGCCGTACGCGAGATGACGCGGACCGAGCGCCTCCAGGTCTTCGCGCGTGAAGCGGAGCGACAGCACGCGCAGCTGCGTACGCGCGACGTTCATCAGCGACGCCGGCGGCGAGGCCACGCCCGGCTCAGCGCGCCGCCGGCCACCACAGATAGTGGAAGCCGGGCTGCGCCAGCCCCGAAGCATCGAGCAGGGCCGACCAATCCCCCCTCGCCCCCGCGCCCGCCGAAGTCTGCGGCGGAGCCTGGGGCTCGCGGGTGTGGAGGTTGTTCCGGTACTCGTGCGCGCGGTGATAGCTGACGACGCGGTACTTCTCGCCGATGCCGGCCATGCGGGCCAGATCTCGAGTCGTGTCCTCGATCGGGCTGATGCCGTCGATGAGGCCCAGCTCGAGGGCCTGCGGCGCGCTGTAGACCCGACCGTCGGCGGCGGCGGCGATCGCCTCGGTGTCGAGCTTCGGGCGGCCGGCAGCGACGACCGTCTTGAAGCGGTCATGCAGGTCGTCGACCACCGACTGCATGTGCGCCTGCTCCTCGGGCGTCATGTCACGCAGGAAGGAGCCGGCGTCCTTGTGCTCACCGCCGGTCACGGTCTGGTCGGTGACGCCGAGCTTTTCCATCAGGCCTTCGAAGCTGATGCCCATGAAGAGCACGCCGATCGAGCCGGTGACGCTGGTCGGCACGGCGCGGATCTCGTCCGAGGCCATGGCGACGTAGTAGCCGCCCGAAGCGGCCAGCCCCATGAACTGCGCCACCATCGGCAGCCCGCGCTCCTGCTTGAACGCGAGCAGCGCGCGGTACACGTCGTCGCTCGCGGAGGCGCTGCCGCCGGGTGAGTCGACCCGCAGCAGCACGGCGCGCACGTCGTCGTCCTCGCGCGCCCGGTCGAGCTGCTCGACCACCCGGGCGACCGTGCTCTCGCGGGTGCCGTCCAAGAGGCCGATCCGCTCGTGCTCGGTGATGACGCCGTCGATCTCGAGCAGCAGGATCTTCGGGCCGGAGCGTCCGCGGACCGTCGTCTCCTCGAGATCGCTGCGCTGGAGGCCGCCGAGCTGGACGCTGATGCAGCCGGTGACCAGGGTCGCGATCGCGGCGCAGGTGGCCGCGACGGCGAGCACTCGGATCGGCACGCGGCGATTCGGACCGGAGCGCGCGCGCTCGTCGCTCACGGAGCAGGTGTCGACGCTCGTCATCGGTGCTCTCCCTCCAACGCCTGGGCTCGGACTCGGCCGGGTCAGGCGGTTTCCGTCGCCCAAAAGGGCAGGAGCGCGAGAGCATGGTCGACCGCCCCCCAACGGTCTTCCCGCTCCCGCGCTCCTTGAAGACAACCCCGAGCTCGCGCTCCGGGACGTCCCGGCTTGCGCCTTTCCCCAGTGCCTACGGCCTCAGCCGAAGCCTCGACTACAGCCCCAACTACAGCAGCCTCAACTACAGCCGCTCGTGCTCCCGCAGTTCGGGCACTTGTAGCAGGCGCCGTTGCGGATCATGATCGATCCGCAGTCCATGCACGAAGGCGCATCGGCCTGGTTGACGAAGGCCGTGGCCACCTTGGCGCCGTCGGTGTGCGCCGCGCCTCCGGCCATCGCACCGCCCGCCGCCACCGGCGTGACCCGAACCGGCGCCGGCGCCGCGTCACCGCTCGTCGTCTCAGCCTCTTCTTCGTCGAGCGGCACCTCGGCCTCGATGTAGCGACCGCCCAGATACCGGAACACGTAGTCGGTGATCGACTTCGCGATCGGGATCTCGCGGTTGCCCGTGAAGCCCGAGGGCTCGAAGCGCGTATGGCTGAACTTGTCGACCAGCGCCTTGAGCGGCACGCCGTACTGCAGCGACATGGACGTCATCGTGGCGATGGTGTCCATGAGGCCGGAGATCGTGCTGCCCTCCTTGGCCATCTTCAGGAAGATCTCGCCGGGCTGTCCGTCCTCGTAGAGACCGACGGTCAGGTAGCCCTCGTGGCCCGCGATCGAGAACTTGTGGGTGAACGCGTGGCGCTCGTCGGGCAGCTTGCGCCGGTACGGCCGCACCTCGTCGAGCTTGACCACCTCGCCACCCTGATCCTTGCCGGCGTTCAGCGGCTGGGTGCGCTTGCTGCCGTCACGGTAGATGGCGAGGGCCTTGAGGCCCAGGCGCCAGCCCTCCTTGTAGGCCTCCATCACGTCCTCGACGCTGGCGTCCTCGGGCAGGTTCACCGTCTTGCTGATGGCGCCTGAGAGGAAGGGCTGCACCGCACCCATCATGCGCACGTGGCCCATCCATTGGATCGAGCGCTGGCCGTTGTGCGGCCGGAACGCGCAATCGAAGACCGCGAGGTGCTCCTCCTTCAGACCCGGTGCGCCTTCGATGGTCTCCTTGTCGTCGACGTAGGCGATGATCGCGACGATCTCTTCCTCGCCATAGCCGAGCTTGCGAAGCGCCATCGGCACAGTGTTGTTCACGATCTTGAGGAAGCCGCCACCGACGAGCTTCTTGTACTTGACCAGCGCGATGTCCGGCTCCACGCCCGTCGTGTCGCAGTCCATCATGAAGGCGATCGTGCCCGTGGGCGCCAGCACCGTGACCTGGCCGTTCTTGTAGCCGTGGGCCTGGCCCTTCTCGAGCGCCTCGTCCCACGCCTCGCGCGAGGCCTCCACGAGGTCTCCCTGCAGCCCCTCGTTCGGCACGGCATAGGCCGCGTCGCGGTGCATGCCGATCACCTCGAGGAACGGCTTGCGGTTCATGCGGTACCGCGGGAAGGGCCCCATCGCCTCGGCGATGTCGGCGCTCATCGCGTACGCCTGACCGCACATCAGCGACGTGATCGTCGCCGCGAGATCCCGGCCGCCGTCACTGTCGTACGGCAGCCCCTCGGCCATGAGCAGCGCGCCGAGGTTCGCGTAGCCGAGCCCGAGCGGGCGGTACAGGTGGCTGTTGCGCGCGATGGCCGGCGTCGGATAGTCGGCCGGATCGACCACGATCTCCTGGGCGAGAATGGTGATGTCGACCGCGCGGCGGAAGTCGTCCACCTCGAACCGGCCTTCGTCGTCGAGGAAGGTCATGAGGTTCAGGCTGGCGAGGTTGCACGCCGTGTCGTCGAGGAACATGTACTCGGAGCAGGGATTGCTCGAGTTGATGCGCCCCGAGGCCTTGACCGGGTTCCACTTGTTGATCGTGCTGTCGTACTGGATGCCCGGGTCGCCGCAGACGTGCGCGGCTTCGGCCATCTCGTTCAGCACCTCCTTTGCCTTGAGCGTCTCGACGACCTCGCCGGTGGTGACCGCCTTGAGGTCCCACGAGCCGCCGGCCTCGGCCGAGCGCATGAACGCATCGGACACCCGAACGGAGTGGTTCGCGTTCTGGAAGAAGATCGAGTCGTAGGCGCCGCCGACGACGTTGAAGCCGCCGTCGTAGCCGGCGTCGATCAGCGACCAGGCCTTCTTCTCCTCGGCGGCCTTGCAGTGGATGAACTCGTCGATGTCGGGGTGATCGACGTTGAGGATCACCATCTTCGCGGCGCGGCGCGTCTTGCCGCCGCTCTTGATGACGCCCGCGAAGGCGTCGAAGCCCTTCATGAACGACACCGGGCCCGAGGCCTCACCGCCGCCCGCGAGGTGCTCCTTCGACGAGCGGATGGACGACAGGTTGCTGCCCGTGCCCGAGCCGCCCTTGAAGAGCATCGCTTCGGTCTTCGCGAGCTCCATGATCGACTGCATGCTGTCGTCGACCGAGTTGATGAAGCACGCGCTCGCCTGCTGGGGCGTGTTCGCGACGCCGAGGTTGAACCAGACCGGCGAGTTGAACGCGACCTTCTGGTTCACGAGCAGGTAGGTCAGCTCGTCGGCGAACGTCTGCGCGTCCTCGGACGTCTTGAAGTAGCCGTACTCCTCGCCCCACTCGCGCATGCGACCGACGACGCGGCCGATCAGCTGCTTGACGCTGCGCTCGCGCTCGGGCGTGCCGATGTGGCCGCGGAAGTACTTCGAGACCACCACGTTGGTCGCGAGCTGCGACCACGACTCGGGGATCTCGACGTCGTTCTGCTCGAAGACGGTCTCACCCTTCTCGTTGGTGATGATGGCGCTGCGAAGGGTCCACTCGACGCTGTCGAAGGGGTCCTCGCCGGGCCTCGTGAAGTAGCGGGCGATGCCGAGCCCGCGCGGCTTCGACTTCTTCTTGCCCTTCGCCTTGCTCGCCTCCTTCACGGCCTTCATCTCGCCCTTCGACTCGCTCTTCGTCTCGCTCTTGCCCTGCTCTGCGGTCTCTTCTGCGCTCACGACGCTCTTTCCCCCAGTTGGGCTGACGAGCTGGGATGCTAGGGCTGCGGCTCCTCGGGTGTCGACCGTCCCGCGTGCGGGGAACCGGCATCGAGTCCGGTTCCCGGGGGCGCTACGAGCCGCGCACCGCTCTCGGTCGGCTGCGACGGCTCGCTGGTACCTGCTCTCTTGCTGGCTGCTGGATGTCCCGCGGTGGAAGCGGTGCGGTGTCGCTCGACTCTCGACGCTCGACTCCGCGCTTCTCACCGCCTGCTTGCGCAGCTCAGCCAGCTCGGCAGGGTGCACTGGGTGGGCGGTCGGCCCTCGGCTGCGGTCTGCTCTCTTCCTCCCTCGTCACCACCTATTTCGACCATCTTTCGGCGGCCTTCGACCACCTCTCGTCGGTCTTCGGCCACCTCTCGGCGGTCAGCGGCTCGGAGGCCCGCGGCCTTCATCCCCTGATCTCGTCGATCCCTTCATGCGGTGGCGAGTCGACCTTCGGTCCAGCCCTCCCGGACCCGTCGGCGATCTCGCGTTCTGTTCGTTGATGCCGATCTGCCCGGTGGCAGGATCGGGTTCTGGGTTGGCTCGACCCGGTGTCGGGGGTGCTCACCGCGGCTGGCACGTCTTCGCTCGGCTCTCGTCCCGACTCCACCCGTCGGCCCGTGATGGCGTGCCGGATCGGGTTGCTCGAGCGATGTGACTGGGGCGCCTCTCGTGGGCGACCCCGCAGTGACACGACGTGGCCGGACTCGCTCCCCCTTCTCTCTCTTTCTCTCTTTGTTGCTCGTTGCTCGTTGCTCGTTGTTGCTTCGTGTTGCTGTCTCGCGACCCTGTTGACTCGCCAACGAACCTCTCGAGCGTGACGCCAGCTGCTGCCCCTGCTCTAAACCTGCTCTCGACTACCTGCTCTCTTACCTGCTCTTCACGTGCTCTTGCTCGTCTCGTCCTGCTCTTCCCCGCCCGGCCCGGAGGCTCGAACGCCCAGCTGCCTGCTCTCGTTGATCCCATTCGAGCGACTCACGTCGCTCGCGCGGGGCTCTGAGGATCAGGACCGGGCGCTGGGAGGGAAGGCCGAGATGAGAGGGG
>CAYYSY010000336.1:0-19419 GCA_964474355.1 uncultured Spirochaetaceae bacterium
TCGGGTCGACTTCGTGCTCTCCGATCAGAAGATGCCGGGCATGACGGGGCTCGAGCTGCTCGAGCTCGTCGCGGGGCGCTGGCCCGACGTGGGGCGGGCGCTGTTGACGGGCTGGCCCGAGGAGGTCCCGGCCGGCCGCGCCGAGGCCGCAGGCATCCTGGCCGTGCTGCCCAAGCCCTGGGACGACGCGGAGCTCAAGGCGCTGCTCCACGCGCGGCTCGGGTAGGGCTGGTCGGTTCGCGGAACCGCGTCTCTGGTGCCAGGGCCGGGGGGAGTGGGGGCACCGTGCTCAGACATTCTCGGCGCGATCAGCTCAGTCGTTCGTCGCGCACCGGGTCGCGCGCCTGCGAACTGCGCGCGGTACCCCCACTCCCCCCGACCTCGATCTTCGCGAGCTTCGCGGGAAGCGGGATGGGGCCCTCATCGAGCCGACCGTGCAGCAACGCCTCGATCTCGGCGGCATCCAGTCGCCCGACATGCTCACCCAACGAACGAGCGTCCACGGACGCTCCTTGAAAAAGCGTGGAAGCTTCGCGTAGCTGGTGGCAGAGGCGATGCTGGATGGTTCGCGTCAGCTCCCTCGCTCCCCAGCACCGAGTGCGTGTGGACGTGAAGCTTCTCCGTCACGAGGTGGGGGCGGGTGTGGGGTGCCGCGCGCAGTTCGGAGGCGCCCTGCCAAGATCGAGCTCGGCTGCGGAGTCGGTCGCGCCGAGAATGTCCGAGCACGGCACCCCACACCCGCCCCCGCCCAGGCACCCAACCCACGCACTGCCCCCCACGCGCCCGTGCCCCCTACCCCATGTGCCGCCGGAGGTAGTCGAGGTCGGCGTCCTGGGAGTTCTTCGCGCCGATCGCCAGGATGCGGAAGCGCTGCTGGCTGCCTCGCGTGTAGTAGATGCGGCCCTTGCCTGCGAAGCCGAGCTCGAAGATCGAGAGATTGTCGGGCAGGCCGCCGACCTTGCGCCGCACCGACACGTTCTCCGCCTCGCCTTCCAGGCGCTTGAGCTTCTCTTCGGCCTTGAGGCGCATCGTGTCGTCGCCGAGCCCGACCATGTCCTCGACGGCGCGGTCGTCGATCTCGAGCCCCTTGTAGAGCGTGCGCAGCCGCCGGCCCATCGCGTCGGTGCCGCGCTTGCTCGTACCGCCGCCCCGGGCTGCCTTCTTCAGGTTCCGTTCGAGGTCACGGATCTCGTCATCCTTGGTCGCGAGGTCCGAGCCCGCCTCTTCGAGCAGGTCCTCGAGCGCGCGGACCTCCTGGCTCAGATCGACCGCCTGCTCGGCCTTGCCACGCAGCTCCTCCTCGCGCGTGGCGAGCCGCTCGAGCTGCGACTGCAGCGCGATGCGCTCCTTCTGGAGACCGCGGATCTCCTCGCCGTGCTCTCGCTCTGCGGGCTCGATCTGCTGGAGCCGGGTGCGCAGGGTCTCGAGCTCCGAGGTGATCTGCTCGGTGCGGATCGCGGTCTCGTCGCGCGCGGCGAGCGCGGCGTCGAGTCGCTCACTGTCGCGGCGTGACGTCGCGCGCGTGTACAGGTAGAGGAACTGGAGCAGCACCGCGGCGTAGACGATGAGCACCGCGTTCGAGAGCAGGGCATTGTGCGGCAGGCTGACCGAGACGTCGGCCTGGGCCGGGAGGAGGTCGACGGCCTGCCGCAGCACGTCCGTCGGATCGAGGCCCTCGGGCTGCGGGATCTCGCGGCCGTTCACGTAGAGCCACGTGACGCCGTCGCTCGCCAGCACGAGGGTCGTGACCTCGACGCCACCCCAGCGCACCCAGCGCGTCGAGTCGATGCTCGCGGCGAGCGCGTCGTGGATCTGCTCCGAGATCGGCCGGTCGAGGTCGGTCACGATGACCGCCGCATCGGCGATGCCCTGGAAGTGTGCGTCGAGGGCGTTCTCGGCAGTGCGAATCGTGAACAGGTAGAGCAGCAGGAAGACGAAGATCGCGACGTAGTAGACGCGAAACGAGTAGAGCCGTTCGCCGGCGACCTGGCCCGCTTCGAAGAGCGAGCGGGAGATCGAAAGGGGCTCCTGTCCGTCGTCGGACGCCATCGATGGTCGAGCATACCCGGTCGCCACGGCTCCGGCTCGCATCAGCGCCTCACTCGTGTGCGGCAGGGATGGGCAGCGGCTAACGTCCCGCGCCATGCGCGTCGTCGACCTCGACAGGGACATGAGTGACGTCATTCCGACGGGGATGACTCCGGACAGCGAATTCCTGTTCGATCGGATGACCGAGATCACGCTCGAGCGGACCGAGCCCGCCCCTGGGCGCACGATCCTCGACGTGGCGAGCGGCGTGGGCCAGGACGCCATGGCGCTCGCCGAGCGGGGCGTCATCACCTTCGGCGCCGAGCCCTCCGCGCGCATGACCGGCATGGCGAAGCTCTACGCCGCGAACAACGACCGCGTGATGCCACACTGGGTGCAGGGCTGGTCCGACTCGCTGCCCTTTGCCGACGACACCTTCGACGCGTCCTTCTGCAAGGGCGCGCTCGACCACTTCGACTGCCCGGAGCGCGCGATTGCCGAGATGGCCCGGGTCACGAAGCCCGACGGCCGCGTGGTCATCGCGATCGCGAACTTCGACTCGCTGGCCTGCCGGGCGGGCCGCGCGATCGACGATTTTCGTCAGGACGTGCTCGGCACGGGCCCGCTGCGCGATCGCCGGGGCTACGACGCGCCCTCCGATCACTTCACGCGCTACGAGGTCGACCTGGTCCGCGAGCAGGCATCGGCCCACCTCGAGATCCTGAGCGTCGAAGGGCTGTCGATGGGCTGGGGCATGCCGGGCTGGTCGCAGCTCATGCACGTGCTGCCGCGTCCGGTCGCCGATGCATCGATCCAGCTGATGCACCGGGCGGGTCAGACGTGGCCGACGCTCTCCGACGTCATCGTGGTCGCGGGCCGGCCGCGCCGCTCGGCGACGACCTCGGCGTAGACCTCCGCGGTCGCCGCGGCGACCGTCTCCCACGAGAGATGCTCGACGACCCGACTGCGCGCGGCGCGAGCCATTGCGCGGCGGGCGTCCTTCGCTCCATGAAGCAGGCGGATGCCCGCCGCGATGGCCTCGGGATCGTCGCGTTCGACGACCTCGCCGCCGCCGCAGAGCGTCATCACCTCGGGCAGGGCCCCTGCTCGGCAGGCGACCACCGGCGTCTCGCACGCCATGGCCTCGACCGCGGGCAGACCGAAGCCCTCGTACCGTGAGGGCACGACGACGAGGCCCGCCCGGCGGTAGAGCCGTACCAGCTCTTCCTGGGCCACGCGGCCCGTCACCGTGAGCCGCTTCGCCACGCCGGCCTCGCGAGCCCACTTGAACACCTCGTTGCCGGGATGGTCGTTGTCGACCAGCGTCAGGTGCAGCTCGTCGGGCGTGCGCGCGAGCGCCTGGATCAAGGTGCGGATGCCCTTGTTCGGATCGGAGGCTCGCCCGACGCAGAGCAGCTCGTTCTCGTCGCGCACGACGCCGGGGTCGGGGCTGAAGAGCTCGGTGTCGATGCCGTTGAGGACGTTGCGGAGCCTGGCAGGCGCGACGCCGAAGTCGCGCACGATCGTGCGCGCGCTCTCCTCGCTGCTCGTCAGCACCCGGTCGATGTGCCGTGCCACCGTCGACTGCATGCCGATCGGATAGAACTGCATCGAGCCGACCGCCTCGCGAAAATTCTCGTCTCGAATGAACGAAGCGCGGCGATCGACGGTCAGCGGGTGATGGACCGTCGTCACCACCGGGAGTCCGAGCGCGCGCAAGCCGAGCAGCCCCCAGCCGAGGCACTGCACGTCGTGCACGACGTCCCAGCGCTCGCCCGCGCGCATCCGCGCCGCGAGATGCCGAAAGGCGCGCACGCTGAACGCAAAGGGCTCGGGCAGGAACCCGAGCCAGCTCGACGCGAGCTCGTAGAAGTTCAGCGGATGGAAGATCTCGAGACGCCGCTCGGGAATCATCCCGTGGTAGTCGCGGCCGAACCACTTGCCCCAGAACTCGCGGTTGGGCAGCTGCTCGACCGTGCGCGAGAACGGCATCGGGTCGGGGTAGGGCGGGCCGACGACGGTGTCGACCTCGATGCCCCTTCGCGCGAGCTCACGCGCGAGGAACCACAGGTACACACCCTGGCCACCGCAATTCATGTTGCCGCGGTACGCCACGAAGCAGACGCGCAGGGGGCGGGGCATGGCGAGGCTCAGGCCGGCGCGGGGACGGCGAGCTCGGGCGCCGCGCGGCGTCCGCGCGCCGCCCGGGTGCGCACGGGCTCGAGCGGCTTCTCGGCGTAGAGGATCAGGCTCTTCGGGCAGACGTAGTTGAGCACGCGCTTCTCGATCGAGTCCATCAGCTTCGACCCGGTGATCTGGATCAGGAACTTCCGGTAGAGCTGTACCAGCCGGCTCTCGTCGGCATCGGGCAGATGCATGACCGAGCGCAGGATCCAATAGGGCGTGTGGAAGCCGTGAGCGAAGCCGACGCCGACCGTTCCGAGGCCGACCGACGCGAGCCCCTCTGCGAGCTGACGTGGCGAGAAGATCCGGATGTGACCGCCCGGGCTCTCGAAGTACTCGTCGCCGAGCCGCAGGTAGATCTGCTCACTCGTCGTCGTCGGGATCGTGACCGCGACCATGCCGCCGGGCCTGGTCACTCGCGCGAGCTCGCGCGCTGCGCCCTTGAAGTCGTGGACGTGCTCCATGACCTCGGAGCAGATGACGCGATCGAAGGTGGCGTCGCGGTAGGGCAGGTGGAACGCGTCGCCCTGGTTCATCTCACCCAGCGAGCCCGCCGCGGCGGCCTCGCTCCGCAAACGCTTGCTCGCATCGCGCAGCGAGGCGAAGTCGAGATCGAGCCCGACGACCCGCGCGCCGCGGGACAGCATGCCGAAGCAGTGCCGTCCCTCGCCGCAGCCGGCGTCGAGCACCAGGTGCCCCGGCCTGACGTCAAGCCGCTCGAGATCGACCGTGAGAAGCACGAACCGTCTCCTCGAAGACGTCGATGAGCCCGGCCGCAGCCTCGCTCCACTGGAAGATGCGCTCGACACGCTCGCGCGCCGCGCGCCCCATGCGCGCCGTCTTTTCGGGGTGCTCGAGCACGTCGGCCATGGCCGACGCCATCGCCTTCGCGTCGCGCTGGGGCACGAGTCGTCCGGCGTGGCCGTCGGTGCCCACGACCTCGGGCAGGGCGCCCGCGGCGTTCGCGATGACGGCGAGGCCGCACGACATCGCCTCGCTGGCCGGGAAGCCGAAGCCCTCGAAGAACGACGGCACGATCGCCACCCGCGCCGTCGAGTACTGCTCGACGAGCTCGTCGACGGTGAGCATCCGGTCGACGATCTCGACGCGGTCTTGCAGGCCGTACTTGGCGATGAGCCGCGGCACGAGGCCGTCCGCGGGGATGCGTCCGTCGACGATCTTCAGCGTGACGTGATCCGGCAGCATCGAGAGCGCCTCGAGCATCGTGCCGATGCCCTTCTTGCGGTCCTCGGTGCGGCCGACGAAGAGCATGTCGGCGTCCTTCTCGACGTCGGGCAGGGGCCTGAAGAGCTCGCTGTCCGTGCCGTTGTAGACGACCGGCACGTCCTTCTGCGGGATGCCGAAGTAGCGCTCGATCTCGACGCGTGACGCCTGGCTGACGGTCACGATCTTCGAGAGGCGCGGCGCCACCTGCTGCTGCATGAAGAGCGGGAAGTAGAGCGTGCGCTTGATCTTCTTGATGAGCCGCGGATCGATCGAGTAGTCGGCCTCGCGGTCGATGTGGAGCGGGTGGTGGATCACGCTCACCACCGGCACGCCCATCTTCTGGATACCGAGCAGCCCCCAGGACAAGGTCTGGTTGTCGAACACGACGTCGAAGCCGTAACGCTTCTGGAACTCGGGCCAGCGGCGCATCAGCCGGTAGCCCAAGGTCTGCATCTCGGGGAATACGCCGAGCTTCGAAACGCCGAGCTCCCAGAGGCTGAGCGGCTTCAGCAGCGAGAAGGGGCGCTGCGGGTCGAAGTAGTCGGGGTGGTCGACGCCGAAGACGTTGTCGTTCGGGATCACGTGCAGCGGGATGTCGTCGCCGACGTCGGGCAGCGGCGGTCCGGCGAACACGTGCACGTCGTGACCGGCCTTCTTGAACTCGCGGGCCAGGTACGAGGCATAGATGCCCTGGCCGCCGCAGAACATGTTGCCGCGATACGTGAGGAGAGCGATTCGCATGGGCGCCCGCTACGCGGGCTCGCCGGCGTCTTCACCGACATCGGCGGCCGGCGGTGCGTCGGTCGAGAGGACCTCCGGCGCCGGATCGGCATCGACCTGGATCGTCGCGATCGTGAAGCCGACCCAGCCGGCCAGCCCGAGCACGAAGAGGGTCAGGACGGCGACGGGCAGGGCGATGGCCCAGTAGCTCCCGTTCAGGATGCCGATGATGAAGAGCAGGGCGAGCAGCCCCGCACCGATGCAGATCGCCCAGCCCTGGGCGCGCGTGGAGTCGTTCATGATCTCGCGTTCTCCGCGTGAGGATGACCGGGCCTGGAGGCCCGTCCGGCGGACCCGAGCACGCCTCTTTTGGATGAGAGCGACTCGCGGAGTCCGACTCGACTGGTTTCGACCGGCTTCATTCGACCGGCCGCTTCAACCGACGTTTGGTGGCGCGTTGGACCGTCCAGCGATGGTCTTCCGGTGGCTCACCGGCTCATCAGCCGCAGAGCACCGACACGCTGGTCGGTCCCGCTTCGTGTCCACGGCCCGGGGCGCTTCGAGTCGTGCCAGCCGAAGCCGAGGGCGGCGCGTATGGTGGGCGATTCAGCTTGGCTGTCAAGCACTTGGCCGCATCTCGTCCGCCGGCTGCGGCGCGGCCGCTTCGCCTGACCCGAGCGGAGCCCGTAGATGCCGGCGGAGCGATCCGGCCTAAGATCCCGGCCATGAAGATCATCGGACTGATGTCGGGTACGTCCGCCGATGGCGTCGATGCGGCGCTCGTCGAGTGGCCGGACGATGCGGCGACGCGTCCTTTCGAGCTGCTGTCGCTACTCGAGCGCCCCTTCCCACGGGAAGAGCAGGCTCGAATCCACGGTCTGGCCGATCGGACGCTCCCGGGCGACGCGGTGCTCTCCGAGCTCCTCGCCGTCGACCGGTTCCTCGCCGATGCGTTCGCCGACGCCGCGGAGGCCGCGGCTGCGGAGGCGGACGTCTCGCTCGACGCCGTCCGCGCGATCGCGAGTCACGGTCAGACCGTGGCTCACCATCCCGAGGTGGGCGGCACTCTGCAGATCGGCTCGCCCTCGCGGCTCGCCGAACGCACGGGCCGGCCGGTCGTCGCCAACTTCCGTCCGCGCGACATGGCGGCCGGCGGCGAGGGCGCGCCGCTCGCGCCGTTCTTCCATCACGCGGCATTCGCAGACGCGGACGAGAGTCGGGTCGTCCTGAATCTCGGCGGCATGTCGAACATCACCTGGCTGCCCGCGGGCGGTGATCCCGATCGCGTTCTCGCCTTCGACGTCGGCCCTGCGAACGCGCTCGTCGACGCCGTGCTGGCCCACTCGAGCGGAGGCCGAGAGCGCATGGATCGCGACGGTGCGCGGGCACGGCGCGGCACGGTGTTCGACGCGCTGCTCGAAGAGCTGCTCGACGACCCGTACTTCGCGCAGCTGCCGCCGAAGTCGACCGGGCGCGAGCGCTATGGCCGCGCCGAGGCCGAGTCGCTCGCAAAGCGCTGGGAGGCCGAGGGCCGCGAGATCGACGATCTCGTCGCGACGCTGGTCGCGCTCACGGCGCGGAGCGTCGCTCTCGCGGTCTCCGAGCTGCTGCCGCGGGTCGACGCCTCGGCGCCGCCGGCAGCGAGGCTGCTCGTGGCCGGCGGCGGGGCCTTCAATCCCGCGATGCTCGATGCGCTGCGCGCGGCGCTGCCTGGCGTCGACGTCGATCGCTGCCGCGACCATGGCGTCCCCGACGAGGGCGTCGAGGCCATCGCGTTCTCGCTGATGGGGCGAAATGCAGTGCTCGGCCTGCCGAACCACCTGCCGGCCTGCACCGGCGCGGCCCGTGCGGCGGTGCTCGGTGAACGCGTGCCCGGGGCCGACGGCCGGGTCTGAGGCCCGCGCGCCGGCGGCCTCTAGAGCTTCTTCACGACGCCGTCGTCGGCCGTCTCGATCTCGCAGCGACCGCGCCGCTCGGCCATCTCCTCGCCGAGGTGTGTGAGGATCAGGTCGCCGCAGTCGAAGTCTTCGCGGTGCTCGACGATCTGGTCGAGGCTCAAATGGAAGTCGAGCACCTCGTGATGCAGCGTGCACTCGCACACGAAGAGGTCGGCCCCGGCGCTGAGCTCCGGCAGCTCGGGGAACCAGCCGGTGTCGCCGGAGTAGGCGACGATGCGCTCGCCCAGCGACACGCGATAGCCCTGGGGATGGGCCTCGAGCTGATGCTTCATCTCGAAGGCGTCGATCTCGGCGGGACCGAGCGAGTAGTGCTTGCCCGGCCGCACCTCGGTGAAGCGGATGTCGAAGGTCCAGTCGTTGCGGTCGAGTTCGTGGCCCATGGCCGACGCGAGCGCGCGCACGCGGGCCTCGACTTCGGGCGGGCCGGCGATCTCGATCGGCGCCGTCCGGCGGTCCGTGTAGAGCGCGGCGAGCAGGAAGAGCGGGATGCCACCGAAGTGGTCGCCGTGGAAGTGCGAGACGAGGATCGTGTCCACCTCGCCGCGATCGATGCCCAGCTCGTTCAGCCCGGTCGTCGTCGTCCCGCCGCAGTCGAGGAGCATTCCCCCCCGGCGTCCACGCACGAGCACCGCCGACTGGCGTCGCCCGCCGGCTCCGAAGGCGTCGCTCGTCCCGACGAACACCACCTCGTTCATTCCGCTCTCTCCATCGTGCCGGCGGCCCCCGCCGCATCCTCGGACCTTCCGCGCCCCGTCCCGGCTGCCCCACCCGAGGTGGTCTCGGCCGGGCCGCCGCGACAGGGGTGGAACCGCCCACCCGCGAAGACGCCGTCTTCGGCCCGGGTGCCCCCGGCCACGGATTCACCGTCCCACACGACACATCGGCGCAACGCGCCCGGGTCTGGAATCTTCGCATCCCGGCCGACCACGAGATCCTCCCGGGCCGTGGGATGAGGCGCGAGGGCGGGCAGGTCGGCCGCGAAGGAGAGGCCCGGCGGGTGCAGATTCACGTCGAGGTACTCCTCGGGTGTTCCGACCGGCTCCCAGACGCTCTCAGCCGCCGTGAGTACGACCCCGCCGATGTCGTCGGCGCCCGCGCTGAGCTGGGGTGCGAGCCAGTCGGTCAGATCCTCGAAGGCCGCGGGCTCCGGCCAGCCGGTGAAGATGGCGGGCGAGAAGAGCCGCACCCCTGTGAAGACGCCCGAGCGGGTCTCGCCGCCGAGATCGAAGCGGGTGGCGATCCGGCGCACCCGGCCCGCGTCGTCGAGGCCGATGGTCCCGAACTCGGCGGCGCGGGGGTCGTCGCGGAGCACCAGGGTGGCGCGGCGGCCGCTCGCGAGGTGCTCGGCCGCCAGCCGGCCGAGGTCGGCGTCGAAGAGCATGTCCCCGGCCAGCACCATGGACGGGTCGCTCGCGGACAGGAACTCGGCTGCGCCTCGCAGGCCACCCCCGGTGCCGAGCGGCTCCGTCTCGTCGATGTACTCGACTCGCAGACCCTCGGGCAGGCTCGCCTCGATCGCATCGGTCAGGGCGTCCGGCAGATGGGAGCGGTTGACGACGACCGCGCGCACGCCGTGATGGGCCAGGAGCGCCAGCAGATACGCGACGACGGGGCGGCCCGCGACGGGGAGAGCGGGCTTCGGGCGAAGCAGGGTGAGCGGGCGCAGCCGCGTCCCGAGCCCGGCGGCGAGGATCATCGCGCGCATGACGACGCGTCCCCCCTCGGCCCGCATAGGCAGCGCGCGGGGGCCCCGAGCCCGGCGGCAAGGATCATCGCGCGCATGACGACGCGTCCCCATTCGCCCCGCGCAGGCAGCGCACCGGGGTTTCGAGCTCGAGGATCAGGTCTGCGAGCTCGCTCCACCGCGCTTCGCGTGCGCTCAGCCCGAGCGCGGCCGAGCGGAGACGGTCGAGGCCGAGCTCGACGAAGCCGAGATAGCGGTCGTCACCGCGGCTGCGCGCGGCATCGAGATAGTGCGCGAGATCCTTACCCACGCGGCTGATCGTCATCGCGTCGAAGCGAAGCCCCGCCATGTCGGGGTCGGGGGCGTCTGGCAGACGGTCGAGCGCGTACGCGAGCTGCGCGTCGACCTCGGCCGGCTCGATCGGGACGTGGCTGTCGCGGAGCAGGCAGACGAGGTCGTACTCGGGCGGGGCCATGAAGGCGCCCTGGAGATCGATCAGCACCAACCGATCGCCTGCCGCGCCCGGCTCGAGCGACGCGTCCGGCCGCACGTGGATGTTCGCCGCCTTGTAGTCACGATGGGCGAGCCGTGCCGGCGCGGCGAGGGCGAGATCCGCGATCCATGCGAACGCGGCGTCGATCACCCCGCGCTCGGCCACCGACGCTTCGCGGCCGAGCGCCTCGGGCAGCAGCCACTCGATCAACTTGCGGGCCTTGGTCTCGATGAGCGCTCGGTCGAGCCGGCGCTCGAAGGCCGCTGGCGCGGCGGGCCCGGCGGCTGCGGGCCCGACCTGCTGCAGCCGGGCCACGAGATCGATCGCCTCGCGGTAGAGGGCGCGCCGGGCCTCGTCGCCGACGGACTGCGCTGCGATCTCGAGGGTGAGGTCGCCGACGTCCTCGAGCAGGTCGAGGCCGCGCTCGGCGTCGTGGCCGAAGCTCTTCGGCACCGGCAGGCCCGCGGCCTCTAGATGCGTACGGATCGGCTCGAGCGGCGGCTCGGGCGGCACGCCCGCCACCGGCACGCGGGCGTGGGGTGGATCGACGCGCAGGATCACCGAGCGCGGGACGTCCGGGCCGCTCTCGGGCAGCGAGATGCGAAGGAACGATCGATGGCCGAGCCCGGGCGCGATGGGCTCGAGGGCGCCGGGCTCGCAGTGCATGCGCTCGGCCACCCAACGGGCGAGGGCGGCGCGGTCATCCGTCGCGCCGGATGCAGCCGAGATGCCTTCGTCGGTCACCCGAAGAACCAGTGACAGGCGAAGACCGCGCCCAGGAACCCGCCGAAGTCGCCGAGGATGCAGGCGAGCAGTGCGTGGCGACCATCGACGACCCCCGCAGCGCCGAGATAGAGCGCGAGCACGTAGAAGGTGGTCTCGGTCGAGCCCATGAGCGTGCTCGTCAGATACCCGATGAACGAGTCGGGGCCGTACGTGGTGAGGATCTCGCTCATGATGCCGAGCGCGCCGCTGCCCGAGAGCGGCCGCAGGATCGCCATCGGCAGCACCTCGGCGGGTACGCCGAGGGGGCTCGTCAGCGGGTCGAGCACCCCGATGAAGGCATCCAGGGCGCCCGACGCGCGCAGCATCGCGACGGCGGTCAGGATCGCGACGAGATAGGGCACGATTCGCACGGCGACCTCGAGGCCTTCCTTTGCGCCCGCGATCATCGAGTCGTAGACGTCGATGCGGCCCGCGACGCCGACGAGCAGAAGCGATACGACCAGCAGCGGCATGAGCCAGTCGCTCGCGAAGACCTTGAACGCCTCGACGAGGCCGACATCGCCGGTCGCGCTCGTGAAGTGGAGGACGACGCCCGCGGCGAGCGCGACCGTCGTGAGCCACACGAGGCCGGTGCGCCCGGCGCTGCGCGGGCGCTCGGGGACACCCGCGTCGTGCAGGTCGACCTCGGGCAGGTCGTCGCCGCCTGCCGGGTCGGGCGCCGATACGGCGGCGCGGCGCGACACGTCGAAGGCCGGCACGCGCGAGAGCAGGAAGAAGGCGGTGACCGCCGTGAGCGTCGAGCAGGTCGTGGCGATGAGGGTCGGCACCCAGATGGCCCAGGGGTCGGCCGAGCCCGTCTGTGCGCGGATGCCGATGGTGCCGATGGGCGGCAGCACGGTGATCGCCGAGGTGTTGATCGCGAGGAAGAGCACCATGGCGTTGGACGCGATGCCCGGGCGCTCGGAGAGCGTCGAGAGCTCGCGCATCGCCTTCAGGCCGAAGGGCGTCGCTGCATTGCCCATGCCGAGCATGTTCGACGCCATGTTCATGATCATCGCGCCCATGGCGGGATGATCCGGAGGCACCTCGGGGAAGAGCCGGCGGGTGATCGGGGCGAGGCCACGGGCGAGGGCAGCCCGGAGGCCGCCGTCGAAGGCGACGCGCGTCAGACCGAGAAAGAAGACCATGATGCCGACGAGCCCGATGACGAGCGTCACCGCCGACTTCGCGCCCTCGGTCACGGCCCTGGTGACCTCGGTCATCTGACCGCTGACCAGCGCGGCCCAGACCACCGAGACCAGGACGATTCCGAGCCAGATCCAGCTGAGCACGACTCCCCCCAGAGTCACCGGAACAGGGTCCGGATTGCCGGCGTGCAGCCTCGGGGATAAGCTCGACCGCGTCAAGCACGCTTCCCCCCAAGATTCCGTGCGCTGCGGCCGATCGACATGGTACGTGGCGCGCTTGCGGACCCTTCGCGCCGCAGCCGGTCGGGTGCTCCATGGCCCGGCGGCGAGCGGGCGCATCGGTCCGGTGTCGTCGATCCGGGGGCCAGGAACTCATGCAACGGCAAGCAGTGGCAGCGCATGCGAGCGTGCCGTCCGGCCGGGCGTGGCAGCCGGGCGTGGCGATTCGAGGGCGCGGCCTCGCGATCGCCGTCGCGCTCGGCCTCGGGCTTGGCCTCGGCGCGGGCGCGCCCGGGGCGACGGCCGCCTCCGACGCGGACGGCGCCGTGGCCGGACGCATCGAGGCGCGGCAGCGCGGGCTGGATCGCGCCCGGCAACGCGGCGGCCTCGCCGGCGCGAAGACGAGCATCCTCGTCGGCCGTGCCCGCGACGGCGCGATCCTCTACGCGCATGCCGCCGAGACGCCGCTGGTGCCAGCCTCGAACATGAAGATCCTGACGGCCATCGCGGCCCTCGACCGATTCGGCCCCGCGCATCGCTTCGAGACGCGGCTGCACGCACCCGCCGCGCCCGATGCGGGGGGCGCCATCGCCGAGCTCCACGTGATCGGGGGCGGTGATCCCGTGACCAACAGCGAGGACTGGTGGCGGGTCGCCTCCGCGCTTCGAGGGAAGGGGCTGCGTCGCATCGACGGGGACGTCGTCGTCGACGACTCGGCCTTCGATGCCGTGCGCTCGCATCCCGACTGGGGGCGCATCTCGTCGCGCGCGTACCACGCGCCGATCACGGCGCTCACGGCGAACTACGGCGCCTACTTCGTGACCGTGACGGCGGGTCCGGCGCCCGGTGCGCCGGTGCGCGTCGACCTCGATCCGCCGCTCGACTTCTTCCGGGTCGACAATCGCGCGAGGACGGGGCCCCGGCGCAGCCGGCCGAGCCTCGTCGTCGATCGCTTCGCGGTCGGGCAGGGCGAAGGCGTGAGGGTGAGCGGGAAGATCGGTGCGGGCTCCGAGCCCGACGTGTTTCCGCGGAGCGTCTCCGATTCCGCGCTCTACGCAGGCGCGGTGCTGAAGATGCAGCTCGAGGCCGTCGGCATCGAGGTCGGCGGGCGCGTGCGTCGTGGGCGGGCGACCGAGGCTTCGCACGAGCTGCTCGTCTTCGAGGGGCGGGCGCTCTCGGAGATCGTCGAGCTCTTCATGAAGTACAGCAACAACGCCATCGCCGAGTCGCTGGTGAAGTCGATGGGGCGTCACGCGACCGGGGAGGCCGGCAGCTGGGCGTCGGGGCTCGCCGCGATGGAGCAGTCGCTCGAGAAGATGGGGGTGCTCGGACCCGGCACGACGATCGTGGACGGATCGGGTCTCTCGACGCGCAATCGGGTATCGGCACGGACGATCCACAGCGCGCTGGCCGCGGCCCGGGCGTCGTTCGCGTTCGGCCCCGAGCTGCTGGCGTCGTTTCCGCTGGCCGAGGCCGACGGCACGCTCGAGAAGCGGGCGAGGGGGCTGCGGGGTCGGGTGCGTGCGAAGACCGGGCTGTTGTCCGATGCCCGGGTGACGAGCCTCTCGGGCTACGCGGAGCTGGCCGATGGCGAGCTCGTGCTGTTCTCGATCATCGTGAACGGCTATGCGAAGGGCGCGCGACCGGCGATGGATGGCGTCGACGGCTTCGTCGCGGAGCTGCTTCGTCACGGGGGCGACACGGCGGGCTCGGCTACGGCGACGCGCGCGAAGGCGACGCGCGGTGTCGCGAGCGACTGGCTCGGTGCTCTGCCTCAGGAGCGGGACGAGGACGGCTTCTCGCCGGCCTCGTAGAACTTCATCACCTGCTCGGGGTAGACGCGCGGCACGGACGCGCCGCGGCGAAGGCGCCGGTCGATGCGCCCTGGTCCCCAGTTGTAGGCCGCCAGCGCGGTGTTCATGCTGCCGTACTTGCGCTCGAGCTGGCTCAGGTAGGCGGTGCCGAGCTTCACGTTGAGGACCGGGTCGAAGAGCGAGTTGGCGCCCCGCCAGCTGAGATCGTGCTTGCGAGCGAGCTCCTCGGCGGTGCTCGGCAGCAGCTGCATGAGGCCCAGTGCGCCGACGGGCGACACGGCCAGGTGATAGCCGCCGCTCTCGACCTGGATCACCGCGAGCACGAGCGTCGGGTCGAGCCCGTATCGCGCCGACTCTCCGACGATGGTGTGCGAGAGGCGGACGAGCTCACGGTGAGCGAGCCCCGTATGGCGCGACTCGAGCTCGGCGAGGATCTCGCGCCGGATGCGGTCGTCGAGCGCATGCGATGCGACGGCGGCGATCCGATCGGAGGTGACCCTGCGCTGGGCGACGAGGGGTGTCACGTCTGCGGCGGGCTGCGCGGCGTCGGCGCCCGGCGAGGTCACGAGGCGCCCGCGGGCGCCCGAGACGGTCCAGGCATCGAGGCCGCTACATGAGAGGCTCGTGAGGCCGAGCACGATCAGGCTTGCAGTGAGTGCACGCATCGAATCAGGAGACTCCGACCGTCAGCAGGCCCATGTCCCGGATCGCGACGACGTTGTTCACGACCGCGTAGCCGGTACAGAGGGAGATGACGGTGAGGAAGGCCAGCTTGGCCGGTCGCGGAAGCGCTTGCGTCGTGACGAGGAACGCGACGGCGATGAGGGTGATCAGCGAGTCGATCAGGAGGCCGGGAATCAGGCCGGTCGCATCGAAGAGCCAGCTCGCTGCCGGATTCGCCTCGGTCACGTTCCAGCCGGGGACCGGCGCATGGAGGCAGCGCCACGTCGTCCAGTGGTCGGCGGTCGTGAGGGCGATGGTGAGCAAGGCGAGCAGATGCAGCATGGTGAGCTTGGTTCCCGGTCAGCGCGGTGCGATCGATCGATCCGCTCTCGATCGACGTTCGGGACACGTATCGAGCAAGAGCCGTGCCACGGCCCGCACGGGAGCGGGCGAAGCCACACGTGACGGGGACCTGGACCGATCGTTGCCGGCGCGTGGACCCTCGGCGATCGGCAGCGCCCATGGGGAGTGGGTAGTCGAGTTCCACTCTGGCGCCCGGACGAGCGGACTCGGCTGCACACGGTCCGCGTGTGGCCGCGATTCGGGCGTGGCATCGACGGGTGGGGCGGGCCGGAGAGTGGGGGGCGCGGGAAGCCGTCGCGCGAGCAGGAGCGTGGAGGGCGCGGGATCGGGAAGCGCTCGCGAGCGGGAACTTGGGCGCGCGCGAACGGGAAGCCGTTGCGCGTGGGCGGCGCGGGGGGCCGCCGGGCGCTCCGGAACGGGTTCCGGAGCGCCGGTGGCACGGGCTCTCAGCGCGTGCGGCGCATCCGGCCCTTGCCGAGCAGCAGCCAATCGAGGGAGACGCGCTCCTTCGTGGCCAGCGTGATCAGGAAGTCGGTGTGCGGCGTCGTGCCGTTCTCGTACCGGTTGACGTTCTGCTGGAACACACCGAGGTCGCGCGCGAACTGTCGCTGCGAGCGGTCGCCGCGGATCTGGGCGAGGCGCTCCGGGAGCTTGCGCTTGAGTCGGTCGACGGACGTTCTGGACATGTCAGTCCTTTCTCCTTCTGGCTCTTCTTCTGGCTCTTCTTCTGGCTTTTCAGCTGGCCTGTGTCTTCGTGTTGCTCGTGGTGCTGTGCTGCCTGGGCAGCGTCCGGGTCTTCGTCACCGAGGTGCGCGTCTCGAACGAAGCAGCTCGGCTCGGCGAATGCCTGCGAGTGCGCCGCGCGACGTACGGTCGTCCACGAGATCTGGACTCGTCACCCCCACCGTTCGATCCGGTCGATCGAGCGCATGCTCGATCATTGCTGCCCTGCCTCGTCACACCATGAAGCGGCTCGGGCGCCATCACAGAGATGCGTCACCGGGTCGAACGCGAGCGCATTCTACGCAGGGGGCATTGCACCATCAAGACGCAATTCATGGATTCCGTCGAATTGAAGGAGCAGTTCGGGTTTTGACCTGTTCGAGTTCAGGGGATCAACGAGCACGTGTGCTCGTGGGGGCCGCCTTCGGAACACAGGAATGCGATGGACGTTCGATGCACGAGCGTTCGATCGACTGATTCGGAACTTGAAATCGTTGGTGATACAGGCGGGCGTTGCGCGAGGGCGTGATGCGGGGGGAAACACCTAGGCGGGTCCCGGAAACACCCGGGTGTGTCGTCCCCCTCGTGTGTCGGGCTGACACATTGGGAGTCGTCGGGCCGGAGGGCGTGACGCACGACGATCGGCACAGTGGCTGCCTCCATCGCTGTCAGCGATCGCACGCGGGCGATGGGGTAGCGTTCGCGGCATGCGCGTGATCGGGGGGCGACTCGGGGGGCGGCGGCTTCGCAGTGTGCCGCGGGGGGTGCGGCCGACCAGCGACCGCGTGCGCGAGTCACTCTTTTCGATGCTCGAGCCGGTGGAGGGTGCGCGGGTGCTCGACGTCTGTGCCGGATCGGGCGCGCTCGGAATCGAGGCGATTTCCCGAGGGGCCAGTCAGCTGGTCGCGGTCGAGCGGGCGGCCGGCTCGTTGAAGGCGATCCGCGCCAACGTGCAGGATCTGGGGCTCGAGGACGTGGTCCGGGTTCGGGGCGGCGATGCTCGCCAGGTGTTGCCGCGACTGGGACGCGACGGGGAGCGCTTCGACCTCGTGTTCTTCGATCCGCCCTACGACGCGGGCCTAGAGGCTGCGGTCCTCGAGTGCCTCGTCTCGGGCGATCTGCTGGCCGATGACGTGCGGGTGGTCGTCGAGGGGGCGAAGCGCCATTCTCTCCCGGCTGTCCCGGGGTTGGACCTCGTCGACGAGCGCGTCTACGGCGACACGGTGCTGTACTTCCTCTCGCGCGCCGACCCTGTGGAGTCGGCGGCGGAGACATGATCGAGGCGAGATGTCCAAGCCCAGCTCCAAACGCGTTGCGCTCTTTCCGGCCAGCTTCGATCCGCCGACCAACGGTCACCTGGATCTGATCGATCGCAGCCTGCGCGTCTTCGACGAGGTCGTCGTCGCGGTCGCGCAGAACGTGAAGAAGACGGGAGCCTTCGAGATCGAGGAGCGTCTCGAGATGCTCCGCGGGATGCTCGCCGACCACGATCGCGTGCGAGTCGAGGCATTCCACGGGCTCGTGGTGCATCACGCGACCGCGATCGGGGCCTGCGCGATCATCCGCGGCCTTCGCATGATGTCGGACTTCGAGTACGAGTTCGAGATGGCGCTGATGAACAGGCACCTCGAGCCGCGCGTCGAGATCATCTTCCTCGCGTCGAGTCAGGACTACCTCTACGTGAGCTCTTCGCGCCTGAAGGAGCTGGTGCAGTTCGGCGAGAGCGTCGACGAGTTCGTCCCGCCGATCGTCGCCGAGTATCTCGAGAAGCGATTCGCCTCGGGCCGCTGAGGCCGCCCGCCAGGCACGTCATCGAGTCGCCCGAGACATTGGAACCGCCCATGGACGCCCCGTCCGATCCCTCACGACGCGCCATCCGATTCGGCACGAGTGGCTGGCGCGGAGTGGCCGGCGAGGACGTGCAGTTCGACGCCCTCGAGGCGCTGTGCGGCGCGATCGCCGAGTGGGTGCTCCGCCAGGATGCGGGGTGCCGGATCGTGCTCGGTCACGACACCCGGTTGCTCTCCGAGCGCATGGCCCAGCTCGCGGCGCACGTCCTCGCCGAGGCAGGCTGTGAGGTGCTCGCGAGCCACGAGCCGGTCCCGACGCCGGCACTGACCCACGCCATCGCGGGCCTCGACGCGGCCGCGGGCGTGATGATCACGGCCAGCCACAACCCGCCCGAGTACCACGGCGTGAAGGTCTTCGGCCACTGGGGCGGCACGATCGGCGACGACGACGCGCGCGCGATCGAGTCGCTCGCCGCGGCACACGAGCGCCGACCGGTCGTCGCACCCGAGGCGTGGACGGTGGCCGGCGTGCAGCTGCTCGATCGATACCGATCGGATCTGCTCGACGTGCTCGATCGCGAAGCGCTCGCGGGGGCCGACTTCACGGTGCTCTACGACGCGATGCACGGTGTGGGCGCCGGCGTGCTCGATGGTGTGCTCGAGGAGGCCGGCTGCCAGGTGGAGCGGATGCGGATCGATCGGGATCCCGGCTTCGGCGGGCAGCCGCCCGATCCGGTCGCGGCCCACCTCGCTCCCCTGGTGCGGAGCGTGAAACGCACCGGCGGCCCCTGCCTCGGGCTCGCGACCGATGGCGATGCCGACCGGTTCGCGGTGGTCGAGCCGGGGGGGCGGCTGCTGACGGAGACCGAGGCCTGCGCCCTGCTCGTCGATCACCTCGCGCGGACGGGGCGCATCAGCCGGGGCCTCGCGCTCGGGGCCGCGACGGGCTCGCTGGTGGCGCGGGTCGCCGAGTCGCATGGACTCGCCGTCAGCCGCTGGCCGATCGGCTTCAAGTACCTGTCGCAGGCTCTGCTCGACGGCGCGGCGGATGTCGCAGGCGATGAGAGCGGTGGCTTCGCCTGGGCGCGGCTCGGCCGCGACAAGGACGGCATTCTCGCCGGGGCGCTCATGGCCGAGCTCATGGCGACGGAGCCCGGCGCGATCGGCGAGCGGCTCAGGGGGTTCGAGCGCAGATTCGGTCGCCTCTCGTGTGCGCGGCGGGCGCTGCCTGCGTCGCCGAAGGTGCGTGCGGCCCTCGAGCAGCTGCTGCGCTCTCCCCCAGATCAGCTGGGCGCCGACCGCGTGCGCGACGCGAGCGTCCAGGCCGGCGCGCTCCGGCTCGAGCTCGAGGACGGCTTCGCGTACGTCCGCACCTCGGGCACCGAGCCACGCGTGCGTGTCTATGCCGAGGGGCCGGGGCCCGGGGCGCTGGCCGAGCGACTCGATCAGCTCGAGGCGCTGCTCGGGAAGTCTGCGCCGGCCGCTCCCTCCGAAGACTGAGACCGGCCTGGATCGGCCCTCGGCGGCGGCGAGGAGGCCGGGGTGGTACCTTTCCGCGGCGCTTCCCCGCGGGCCTTGCCGGCCGGGACGTGCTGGCCGGCGGCCAGATTCGCGGCTCCCGCCGATCGCGCGAAAGGTAC
>CAYYSY010000337.1:0-46133 GCA_964474355.1 uncultured Spirochaetaceae bacterium
GTCGATCAGCCTCTCGCCGAGGCCGTCGACGTCGAGCGCGCCGCGGCTCGCGAGGTGGCGCAGGTTGTTCTTCAGCTGCGCCGGGCAGTCGAGATTGGGGCAGCGGGTGACGGCCTCGCCTTCGACACGGACCGCCTGCGAGCCGCAGACCGGGCACTTCTTCGGGAGTCGCCAACGGCGCGCGCCCTTCTTGCGCTTCGCCTTGACGACCGCGACCACCTGCGGGATCACGTCGCCGGCGCGCTGGATGACGACCGTGTCCCCGACGCGAACGTCCTTCCGCTCGATCTCGTCCTGATTGTGGAGCGACGCGTTCGAGACGGTGACGCCTCCGACGAACACCGGACGCAGCTGGGCGACCGGCGTCAGGGCGCCGGTTCGGCCGACGCTCGTGAAGATGCCCTCGACGACGGTGTTCTTTTGCTGGGGCGGGAACTTCATCGCGATGGCCCAGCGCGGGGAGCGCGACACCGAGCCGAGCTCGGCCTGGAGCGCCAGGTCGTCGATCTTGAAAACGGTGCCGTCGATCTCGATCGGAAGAGACGAGCGGGCAGAGAGCAGCTCGTGATAGAGGGCGACCGCCTCGTCGACGTCGGCGCAGATGCGCGACTCGGGCGTCACGAGAAAGCCCCACGCGCGCAGCTGATCGAGCACCTCGTTCTGCTTCGTGACCGAATCGGGCAGACCCTCGGCGACCGCGTAGGCGTGGAACTCGAGGCTCGCGAGCCGCTGCTCGTCGATGTCGTGGATCTGGCGAAGCGAGCCCGCCGCCGCGTTGCGCGGGTTCTTGAACGGGTCCTCTTCGCGCTCGATGCGCGCGGCATTCAGCGCCGAGAACTTCTCGAGCGGCAGGACGACCTCGCCGCGCACCGACAGGGTCTCGGGCGCCTTGCCGCGCTTCTTCACGGTCAGCGCGTCGGGGATGGTCGGCACGCGGCGGAGATTCGAGGTCACGTCCTCACCGACGTGGCCGTCGCCGCGGGTGAGCCCCTGCACGAAGCGGCCCTGCTCGAAGATCAGCTCGACCCCCGAGCCGTCGAGCTTCGGCTCGCCGACGAACGAGATCGGCTCTTCGACATCGGCCATGCGATGGATGCGCTCGTCGAAGGCGCGGAACTCGGCCTCGTCCATCGCGTTGTCGAGCGAGAGCATCGGCGAGCGATGGGGCGCCGTTGCGAAGCCCGTCGCTGGCTCGGCGCCGACGCGCTGCGTCGGCGAGTCGGGCAGCACCAGCTGTGGGAACTCGGCCTCGAGCGCCTGCAGCTCGCGGCGCAGCCGATCGTACTCGGCGTCCTCGATCTCGGGCGCATCCCGCTGATAGTAGAGCTCGTCGTGGCGGTGGAGCTCGGCGGTGAGGGCGGCGATCCGCGCCCGAGCCTCCTTCTCGTCGAGCTGGGGCATGTCGAGCGGCTCCGATGGGGTGGGGCAGCGCCGAGGGCATGGCCCCGAGGCTGCGCCCGGGTCATGCGAGCGAACCGACAGCGCGCGGCGTGCCTGCGGCCGCTCCAGAGCGTATCACGCGATGATAGAGGATCGGTTGCGTGCCGCGGCCCCGGCGTCGGCAGCCTGCCAGGGCTTGCGCAGCTCGACGATCAGCAGCGGGCGCATCCACGCGAACAGCCGGCTGCTCGAGCTGATGCGTTCGTAGATCAGGCCGACGAGGTAGGTGAGGGCGTTGAATCGCAGATACTCGGGGCGCCCGTCGTGGCGTTGGATGTCGACGACCTCGAGACCCGCCTGCTTTGCCAGCCGGTGGATGGCGCCGGGCGAGTTCGCCTTGTAGACGGTCGGGAAGGTGTCCTGTCCCTCGCGCCCCCGCTTCTCGTTGATGTAGACGTGGAACCGCTGGGGCGTGAGGCGGGCGATCAAGGTCACGTAGTGCAGGTGATTCGGCGTGCGGGCGACGAAGGCGCCACCGGGCCGCAGCACGCGGGCCACCTCGCTGAAGAACGCGACGGGATCCTCGACGTGCTCGAGCACGTAGCTCGAGACGATCAGGTCGAAGCGTTCGTCCTCGTACGGAATCCGCCCGTCGTCCTCGATGACCCTCGCATCGTCGACGTCGCGATTCTCGAGCACGGCGTCGTCGACGTCGACGCCGAAGACCTCGCGCACCTGATCTCGAAACGCGGTCGCGGGGTTGGCGCCGCGTCCCGCACCCAGGTCGAGCGCGCTCGCGTCGGGCCGCGCGTGACGGAGGACGGCCTGGCGGTAGAGCTCGTCGTCCCAGCCCTTGGGGTGATCCGGGTAGAACGTGCGGTCGAAGTACTCGACGAGGGTCGACATGCTCTCTCCGGGTTCTCCCTTCGCCCTCGATTCGAGCGGATCTCGGCGTGGCGGACGGCGGATCGTAGATCAGGCGGAAGCGATCATACAGCGAGCGTCGTTCTCGCGGCGCCTCATCGCGCGCCCGATTCCGGCTAAAGGCCGCGCGTCGACCGGGCGAAAAGAGCCTCTGAACCGATTCCCCTCCGACGGTGGCTCGCTCGAGCCACGCCCGATCGGATCGTCCTGCTGGCGGATCGGACCTCGGAGGTGGGTCGCACAGTGTCCGATCCCAGTACGCAGGCCAGCGGCAATGCGCCGCGCACTCGCCCGAGGCTGCTCGTCGTCGACGACACCGAGACGATCCGGAGCTACCTCGCCGATCTGCTCGAAGAGGATGGGTGCGACGTCGACTCGGCCGAGGACGGCGCGCGCGCGCTGGCACTCCTCGAGGCGGGCGCCTCACCCGACCTGGTCCTGCTCGACGTGATCATGCCCGGGATCGACGGTCTGGAGACGCTGCGCGAGATCCGCTCGCGCTGGCCCGACCTGCCCGTGATCATGGTGTCCGTGAACGGCCGCGCGCCGACGATCGTCGAGGCCATGCGGCTCGGCGCCGCCGACTACCTGCCCAAGCCCATCGACGAGAACGAGCTGCGTGATTCGATTCACGCGGTGCTCTCGCGGCGGCCCGATCGAAGCCGGGCCTCGTCGGATGCGTCCGGGTTGCCGGAGCAGGTCGTGTGGCGCAGCGCCGCGATGCGAGAGATCCGAGAGGTGATCGAGCAGGTGTCCGACACGGACGTCACGGTCCTGATCGAAGGCGAGAGCGGTGTCGGCAAGGAGATCGTGGCGCGCCAGGTCCACACCTCGTCGAATCGCGTCGAGATGCCCTTCGTCAAGGTGAACTGCGCCGCGCTGCCCGAGGGCCTGCTCGAGAGCGAGCTCTTCGGCTACGAGAAGGGCGCCTTCACCGGCGCCGTCACGCGCAAGATCGGCAAGTTCGAGGCGGCCGACGGCGGCACGATCTTCCTCGACGAGATCGGCGAGATGAGTCCGGGACTCCAGGCGAAGCTCCTCCATGTGCTGCAGGAGGGTCAGTTCGCGCGCCTGGGCGGCAACCGCGAGGTCAGCGTCGACGTCCGCGTGGTGACCGCGACGCATCGTCCGCTCGTCGAGATGATCGCCGACGGCACCTTCCGCGAGGATCTCTATTTCCGACTGAACGTCGTGAACCTCCGGCTGCCGCCGCTCCGCGAGCGGACCGAGGAGATCACACCGCTCGTCGAGATGTTCTTCGAGCGCTACAGCCGGGCGTACCACCGCGAGGCGAGGCAGCCTTCGCCCGAGCTGATGGAGGCGCTGCGCCGCCACGCGTTCCCGGGCAACGTGCGCGAGCTCGAGAACATGGTGAAGCGCATCATCGTCCTCGAGACCGAAGTCCCGATCCTCCAGGAGCTCGCCCGGTTCGGCGCGAGCGGGCGCCACGCCCGACGCTCGTTCCAGGATCTGCTCGAGGAGATCGAGGAGACCGCCGGCGAGGTGCCGCTGCGTGAGGTGGGGCGCCGGGCGTCGATCGAGGTCGAGCGCGAGGCGATCGGCTTCGTGCTCGATCAGACCGGCTGGAACCGGAAGCAGGCCGCGAAGCGGCTCGGCGTTTCGTACAAGACGCTGCTCCAGAAGATCCGCGACTGCGAGCTCGAGCCGCGGGTCTAGCTGCGCCGGTCGCTCCGCCGCGCGCTCACTCGGGCAACGACTGCCACCAGTCGCGATCGGTCTCGTAGCCGAGCCGCACGAGCGTCTCGCCGAAGCGCTCGTCGAAGACGCGCCCGGCCTCGCGGTTGAAGTGGTTGCGCCAGTCGCCAGCGATGCCCTTTCGGATGAAGGACGTCCGGTCTTCGGCGCCGCGCTTGCGGCCGGTCTGCTGCTCGAAGGAGAACT
The DNA here is from genome assembly GCA_964474355.1 of uncultured Spirochaetaceae bacterium. Taxonomy (GTDB): domain Bacteria; phylum Myxococcota_A; class UBA9160; order UBA9160; family UBA4427; genus CAYYSY01. The sequence goes on from CAYYSY010000337.1 coordinate 4,207, forward strand.
TGTGGACGGTGGCGGCCAGGCGCTCGGCGTTCACCTCCTCGCCGGTGAGCGCTTCGAGGACGGGCGCGAGGGCGCCGCTCGGGTCTTCGAGCAGCTGCTCGTAGCTCACCGTCACGATGCCGGGTCGCCCGTTCGTCCACTGATCGATGTGCGCCGCCCAGTTGCGCCTGGAGTTCCCGGGACTGACGGCCCACTCCTCGATGAACTTCGGGAGCTGGGACGTGCCGCCGTCCTTCACGTCGAAGAGTGAGGGCAGTCGCTTGCGGTAGTAGGCACGCGTCGATTTGTACGGCGGGTCCTTGATCTCCTGGAGTGTCCGGAAGTACAAGGAGACGCAGACGTCGCGCCCGTCTCGGTAGAGGTAGGCGACGCGCTTGTACCGCGGCGAGTAGCCCCAGTGTCCGTGGAGCACCGCCTTGAAGCCGATGGGGAAGACTGGCTGTACGGGGCGCGGGATCTGCAGGTAGTCCGCGATCATGTCCGCGAGCCAGCTGCCGCCGGACTTCGGGAACTCCATCACGTAGTAGAAGGGGAACTGCTCGCCGTAGAACCGGGCCACGCCCTTGGTCGCGAGGATGGCGAGCCGCTGCAGGTTCAAGCGCACATCCATGGCAGCTCGTTTCTCCTGGGCCGAGCGGGGCGGGACATATTGCAGGCTCCGGGTGGGGCCCGCAAGCACGAGCTGATATCCTCGCCGCGCCGGATGACGCGTCCTCCCCGCAAAGTGCGATCAGCGCAATGAGTCCCATCGGTCGGAAGCTCGGCGGGCTGTACCGACGAGTCCGCTCCGATCCGCGCATGCGCGGCGAGGTGGGCTGGGTCGTCGCGACCAAGCTCTCCGAGTTCGCGATCCTCTTCGTCCTCCTGAAGATCCTCACCAACGTGCTCGGCAAGAGCGGGTACGGCGAGTACAACCTCGCCGAGACCGCGATGATCCTGTTCACGCAGATCTTCCTCGTGCCGATCCGCGAGTCGTACCTGCGCGACTACCACGGCGCGGTCGAGCGCGGTGAGCGTCGCGCTGCGGGCATGATCCTGATCCGGTGGTACGCCGTCACCACCATCGTGATCGCCCTGGTGGCCGCGGGGCTCTCCGCCTGGGTCTCCGAGCAGTTCGACTTCGGCCGCTGGACCGCGCTCGCATGGGGCGTGCTGTTCGTGTTCGACCGTTGGCGCTTCCTGGCGCTCGAGGTCCTCAACATGCGCCGCGAGCGCCGGGCCTGGGCGCTTCGCAGCATCGGCTTCCAGGCGACCCTCGTCGTCTGCGTCGCGGCGGCGCTCTGGGTCGGCCCCCCGACCGCTGCGACCGCGCTCTTCGGCTACGCGTTCGCCTCGTTCGTCTTCGCCGTGATCATCGCCGGCCCGATGGTGCGCGAGATCGTCACGCTGCCGGCCAGCCAGCCGAGCCACCTGCTCTCGATGGCCGTCACGTTCGGCATCCCGTTCAGCGCGCTGCTCGTCGCCCAGTGGGTGCAGGGCTTCGCCGACCGCTATCTGCTGAAGGCGCTGCTCGACGCCGAGACCGTCGGTCTCTATGTGGCCGCCTATCAGGTCGCGGGCATCCCCTATGCGCTGATGCTCCGCATCGGCCACAACCTGCTGCTGCCGATCGCCTACCAGCGCGGCAGCGACCTGAACGACGCGGCCCGGCTCTGGGCAGCGGACAAGATCCTGCTCGCCGGGCTCGGTGTCCAGATGGCGATTGGCGGGTGCATGCTGCTCTTCTATCTATTCTTCGGTCAGCGGCTCGTCGTGCTGCTCACGAACGAGAGCTTCGTCGTACCGACGACGACGATCGTCGCGCTGGCGGCGGGGCGCTACATGCAGGCGCTGGCTCAGGCGACGCAGCCGATCTTCGCCGTCCATCATCGAATGGGCGGCATGCTCTGGGTGCGGCTCATCGGCGCTGCCGCGACGCTCGCCATCTGCATCCCGATGATCCGGAGTCATGGCGCGTTCGGCGCTGCGGCCGGGAGCCTGATGGCGCTGTCGCTCTACGTCACGCTCCTGTGGTTCGGGCCCTGGGGCTGCTGGTGGATGATTCGCGAGGTGCGCCGGGCCCTGCGCTAGATCGCATCTGGGATCGGCGCTGCGAAACGGGGAGACGATGGGGAGAATCGCGAGCAGGCTCCGTCGGGAGCTGATCGGCCGGATCTACGTCGACCGGGGCGGCGGTCCCGGCGACACGATCTTTCTGGGCGGCAGCGGTCGCAGCGGCACGACCTGGCTTTCCGAGGTCATCAACTTCGAGAACGGCTACCGCTACCTCTTCGAGCCGTTCCACCCGCGCTACGTGCGCGAGTGGAGCGCGTTCCCCGAGCGCGCGTACTTCCGTCCCGACGAGCCACACGAAGAGGCGCGCGAGATCGTCGAGCGGATCCTCTCGGGTGGGATCCGCAACCGCTGGATCGACGGGTTCAACCTGAAGATCGTCGGTCGGCGGCGCCTGTTGAAGGACGTCCGCGCCAACCTGTTCCTCAAGTGGATCGCCGTACAGTTCCCCGAGGTGCCGCTGGTCTTCGCGTTCCGGCATCCGTGCGCCGTCGCGCTGTCGCAGGAGCGCGGCCAGAACCTGCGCGGCAGCTGGCCGCCCGATCTCGAGTCGCTCCTGGCCCAGCCCGCGCTGGTCGAGGATCACCTCGAGCCCTTCGTCGCCGACATTCGCGAGGCGTGCTCGATGCCGCTCTACGAGCAGCTCGTCTTCCGCTGGTGCATCGAGAACTATGTGCCGCTGCGACAGCTACGACGCGACGAGGTGCATTGGATCTTCTACGAGCAGGCCTGCATCGATCCGGAGGGCGAGATCCGCGCTCTGTTCGAGTTCATCGATCAGCCCTGGGACGATCGCGTGCTGCGCGTCGCGGATCGCCCCTCGTCGATGACCGCGCCAGAGAGCAGCATCCGCGCAGGCAGGGGCCTGATCGACGGCTGGCAGAGCAAGGTGGACGCGGCCCGACTCGAGCGCACCCTCGAGATCCTGCATCTCTTCGGGCTCGACTCGCTCTACGGGCCCGAGCCCGAGCCGCTCGACCCGGCGCTCGGAGGCTGGATGCGCGACTGAGCGCGCTATGCGAGGTAGCCGGCACCCTCACGCGGCACACGGTCGGGGCCGTGTCCCCTGGTGTCAGCTAGTGTCGGCGACCACCGCCTCGCGTCGAGCTGACTGGTCGTCGCCGGGCACCGGCATCCGCGCGGCGGTTTCCTCTCCGACCTTTCCCGCGTCGTGCCGATGAGGCGGCGAATCTGCGTGCATCTCCAGATCCCGGGGGGTGTAACCGCACGCGGCCCTTGGAGCGTTTCGGCATGTCAGCCGGTATCGAGATGAGCGACGCCCAGCCCGCCGCCCGCGCCCAGCGTCGCTCCATGGGGCCCACCCTCATTGCGAGCTCGATGAGCCTCGTGCTCCTGGGCGGGACCCTGGCCGGCCTCGCCACGCTCGAGCGCGACTCCGGGGCCAGCATCGGGATCATGCTGGTGATTCTGGTGAACATCCTGCTGCAGCTCGGCTTCCTCGGCGTGGAGGCCAGCCGGCGCCCCTACTCGCTGCACTTGATGCACCTGCTCTCCCTGTTCCTCTTCCTGGGTGCGTCCTCCCTGTACCAGTACACGGTGGGCTACTTCGGCGTGGCTGGGCCGATCTCCGGGATGAAGCAGAACATCATGCCGGCTGCGCTCACCGTGACGCTCTGGATCGTCGGCTACCTCGCCGCCTATGAGCTCCACCGGCTCATGGTGCGCACACCGCGGGGGCCGATGGTGCGCTTCCTCGAGCGCCCTCTCACGCTCTCGCGGGTTCGAATCGTGCTGGCTCTGGCGGTGCTGTCGCTCATGTATCTGGCGGCCACGGGGCTGGGCGGCTCGGCGACGCGCGGCGCCGCGCTCGAGTCCATGAGGGAGTTCGCGAGCCAATCCGGCGCCGGGCAGTACACCAGCGTCTGGTACATGCTCAATCTGCTGCTCTTCCGCGCCTTCTCGCTCGTTGCGTTGCTGGGTGGCCTGATCATGCTCGCCCGCAATCGGCGGGCGCGTCGCGAGCCCCTCTTCCTGATGCTCGTCGTGGTCACGGGGATCGGCACTCTGCTGATCAACAACCCCTTCGCAGCCGCGCGCATGTGGCTGGCGATCACGGTGATCGCGTTCCTCTCGCCCTTCGTGCTGCGTCGCTTTCGCTCGGGCGCCCCGCTCGTGATGATCGCGATCTTCGGTCTCACCCTGCTGCCGTCGCTCCACTGGAGTCGGTACGTGACCTCGTTCGACGAGCTGTGGAGAATCTTCGAGCTCGCTTCGCCCGTCGATTACCTCTCGAAGTCGAGCGACGTCGACGGGCTGGGCATGCTGGCGATCGTCCACAGTTGGACGGAGATCTTCGGGCATCGGTGGGGCATGCAGATGCTGGGGGCCCTGCTCTTCTGGGTCCCCCGCGTGCTCTGGCCGAGCAAGCCGATCGAGACGGGAGCGATGGCGACCGGTGATCTCGGCCACGAGTTCACGAACCTCTCCCCGCCGATCATGTCCGAGCCCCTCGTCGATGTCGGGATGCTGGGCGTCCCCTTCATCGGAGCGGTCTTCGGCCTGATCCTCGGGCGGCTCGATCTGACGTACTGGCACGGCCGGGAGGATCCGGCGACCGGCCTGCGGGTCATCGACTGCATCTATCCGTTCTGGGTCGGACTCGTCATCTTCCTGACGCGCGGTGGCTCGTTCGCTGCAATGGGCTGGACGATGTGCTTCACCGTCTGGATCCTGTTGTTTGCGGTCGGCGCGCGCGGCGTTCCCCGCTCCACGGCGACCGCCCCCGTGGCGCCGCCGGACGGCGAGCCATGACCGGGCGCCGCTAGCGCTAGAAGCCATCTCAACCACCGAGGGGTTTGTGAGATAACCTCTGGGGTCGACGGAGCTCCGGGCGGCTTCGTCCGAACGGTCCCGACCCGGCACGCCGAGAGCCGGATCGGATGCGGAGATGCGACGCGGTGCTCGAACACGGCTCTGCCGGGCCATCGCCCGCCTGCACGCGACGCGCGGGCAGGCCCCTCGCACGCATCGCCCTGGCCGTCGTGCTCCTTTCGTCCATCGGCTTCGCTCCGCGTGAGCGCCGCCCGCCGCCTCGACTCGAGGTGACGACGGAAGACGCCTGGCTCGACTTCGACGGCATCGTCTCCGACGACGAGTGGGCCCGGGCGGCGCACGTCTCCCACTGGCTGCCAGCGCGCTCCGCCGCCGAACGATCGTCCGGCCTGTGGATCGACGCCAACGACCGCACGCTCAGGATCGCGGTTCGCGTCCCCGTGCCCGAACAGGGCGGGCTGCTCACTCGCGCGGCGCGCCGGGCGCGCGAAGACACACTGGCTCCGCTCGACGACTCGATCGAGCTGTGGCTCGCATCGGAGCCGGCATCGGGCCAGCGGCGCGCGCTCCGACTCGTCTTCAATGCGCGCGCTGCAACGTGGGACGCGGGGGGCGAGTGGCTGGGCGACGGCTGGGCCTGGGACTCGGCCGGCTCGTCGCGCACCCGTGTCGCGACGCGCGTCCACGAGGGCCAGTGGGAGGCCGAGATCGTCGTCCCCCGGTCCGAGCTCGCCGTGGGTCGCAGACAACCGATCGACACATACGCTCTCCGCGTCGTCCGGCAGTCGCGCCGGCCATCGGTGCGCAGCGCCTGGCCAGCGCTCGGGTCCGGGGCCGAGCCGATGGAAGGCGCCGCGCGCATCGTCGTGCGCCGCGATGCGATCGTCGTCTCGGCGCGAAGCGATGCCATCGGTGTCCACAGCCACGTCCCGACACCGGTGGATCTGCGGCTGCGGGCGATTCCGAGCGAGGGCTGTGAGGGGATCGAAGCGCGCGTCCTGCGGCTCGACGGCGGCCGCGCCGAGCGGGTCGCGTTGCCCGAGGCGTGCGCCCGGCGAGCGCCCATCGTCGAGATTCGCGACGCGAGCGACGAGACGCTCCGCTTCCGCGGCTGGCTCAGCGCTGCCGCTGCCGAGCCGGACGCGCGTGCGCACCGCGACGTCGGTCGCGTCCGGGGCGTGCGGCTCGACGTCGCCTGGTACCCCTACGCATCGAAGCTGCGCTGGCGAATCGATCCGGCCGGCGCGCGCCCTCCGCTCCCGCCCGGGCCGATCGAGATCCGGGTGTACGGGCCGCGCGGCGACACGGCGCTCGCGAGCGAGGTGGCGGCTCTCGACCCGGCGCACGTGCTCGAAGGCGAGATCGCGCTGCCGCCGCTCGCGGATGGACCGCATCGCGTGATCGCCACGATCGGCGAAGCGAATGCATCCGACGTGGTGGTGCGCAGCGGCTTCACGCATCGCACGTTCGGGTGGGAGCACAACGACCTCGGGCTCGAGCCCGAGGTGTTCCCCCCCTTCGAGCCGCTCAGGGTCGAGGGGCGCGACGTGCACGCAGTGCTGCGCCGGCACAGCGTGGGCGTGGCGGGGCTGCCGGGCGAGATCGACAGTCTCGAGACGCCGCTGCTCACCGCGCCGCTTCGTTTCGAGGTCGGGCTCGGCGGCGAGGGTGCACGTGCGGTGGAGCCGGTCGGCGCCCCGCGCTTCGGGCAGCCCTCGCCTGGACGGATCGACTACGAGAGCGACTGGCGAGCGGGCGCGCTTCGGGCGACGACCCGCGCACGCATGGAGGTCGACGGCCTGCTGTGGATCGACGTCGAGCTGCCCGAGCAGCCCGGCGTGGTGGTCGAGCGGCTCGACCTGGTGATTCCGGTGCGCGAGGACGTCGCGCAGCTGATGAACGTCGTGACCGACCGCACCCGGCACAACGAGTCGGGCGCGGTGCCTTCGGGCGAGGGCATCGTCTGGCGATCGACCGAAGCGCGTCGCGTCGAGCTGCCCGGGAGCTTCGTCCCCTACGTCTGGCTCGGGGACGGCGCGCGGGGCCTGGCCTTCGTCGCGGCCGGCGACCGCGACTGGGCTCCGCCGCCGGACGCGGCGGTCCAGGTGCTGGAGCGCGAGGGCGCGAGCGTCACGCTCCGTGTTCGGCTGATCGGCCGGCCGGTCGCGCTCGATCGAGCGCGCCGGCTCGCGTTCGGCCTGCAGGCGACGCCGACCAAGCCTCGTCCATTCGCGCCGACCTGGCGGCTCTGGCAGCCCACGTGTCGTGCCACGCCGATCGTGAGCCGCCTCTGCATCCTGGCGACCACCTGGGAGTGGGGGGGCGCGTCGGCGTACGGGTCGTTCGCTCCGGCGCCGGGCAACGAGGGCTTACTCGCCGATCTCGCCGCTGCTCGGGCGACGGGGTCGGTGCCCGACGGCGCGGTCGAGCGCTGGCTCGATCGGCGTGAGTCGTCGCATCCACGACCCGAGACCGTCCGGCGAAGCCTGGAGAAGGGCTTTCGCGGCCTGGCCACCCGCCCCGATGGCGTGGTCGCCTACGTGAGCGCGCACACCGTCGGACCGGTGCCCGAGCTCGAGGTGTACCGCGACGCGTGGAGCCCGGCGCCGTTCTCCGACGGCGGCCACTCGCCGCTCGCGGTCGAGGACCTGGTACCGACGTTCCCCGGCCGCAGCTGGCAGGACTTCGCGCTGTGGCATCTCGCGAAGCTGCTCGACTCGGGCGCGGTCGACGGCTTCTACATCGACAACACGTTCCTGCGTGCCGTCTTCGACGAGACCTCGGGCCGGGCCCATCGCGACGAGGCGGGGCGGCTTCGGCCCACGACCGATCTGCTCGAGCTTCGCTCCTTCATGCGCCGCCTGCAGACGCTCGCGTACCAGAAGCGCCGCCGCTGGCTCAACGTCTCGCACATGACCAACACACCCGTGGCCCCGGTGCAGACCTGGAGTGCGGCGATGCTCGACGGCGAGCTGCGCTACGGACCCGAGCCCTTCAGCGAGCGCTTCTCGCGTGAGTGGATCCGGGCCGAGGCGACCGGTGACTCCGTCGGTACGTTGCCGCTGTTCCTGCCCGGCGTCGCGGGCGTCGAAGATCGTCGCCAGCGCGAGCGGATGGAGCGCTCGGTGGTCGCGGGGGCAGCGGTGCACGAGATCCGGGCCTGGGGTGGCTCGAGCCGGCTCGCAGACGAGGTCTGGGGCCCGCTCCATCGCTTCGGCTACGGGCGGCTCGACGCTCGCGTGCACCGCTACTGGGATCCCTCGCCGCCGTTCCGGCTCTCGGGTATCGACGGAGAGGCGCTGGTCGTCGTGCGGGATGGCGAGGCGATCGCGCTCGTAGCGGCCTTTGGCGAAGGCGGGAGCACCGCGCTTGCGCTCGATGGAAGGGCGATGGGTGTCGACGACTCGGTATCGTGCCGGGACGCGGTGACCGGACGCCGACTTCGCTCAGCCGCCCGCTTCCGCTGCGACTTCCTGACGCCCGATCACGGCTACCGGCTGATCGCCTTCGAGAGGGAGTGATCGTTGGCCCGTCGCAAACGGTCTTCGGCTCTGCGCGTGGGGTATGCGATCTCGGTGATCGGCCTGTGGGCCGGCATCACCCACGCCGATGCGCCGCCGATCGTAGAGCCGGGCGGCGCCGCAGCAGTCCTCAACGAGTCGATCGTGTTCTACGCGTCGTTCGACCACGGACGCGTCGACGCCGATCTCGCCCTCGGCCGCGCCGAGCCGCTCGGCGTCGGAGGGACGCTGCGCTTCGTCGAGGGGCGCTTCGGCGGTGGGCTTCTGCTCGGCGCGGGTGGCGGCGGCGCTCGCCTGGAGTACGCCGCCCGGGATCATCTCGATTTCACCCGACCCGGTGCGCTGTCGTTCTGGATCAGGCCGCGCAGCTGGATCCCGCCGAGCGCCGAGCGGAGGGGCTACGTGCGCTTCTTGACCGTGCCCGTGCATCCCGCCTCGTTCGTGGTGCAGCGGATGGGCTTCGATCGCGACCTGGATCGGCCCGAGAGGCTGATCGTGGGCGTCTTCGGTCTGCCGGGGGTGCAGCCCACGTACGTCGAGATGTCGGGCAGCGAAGGCTGGCGGAGCGATCGCTGGCATCTCGTCGTCGCCAACTGGGACCGGTACGGATTCGAGGTGAGCCTCGACGGGCAGCCCTTCGAGCGCCGCGCCGCGGCCGATCGGCTCGACTATGGAGCGCTGGTCGAGGACGGCGGGGCGCCCGTCTTCGTGCTGGGCAACAACACCGAAGAGACGACCGCCATCGACGAGCTGACCCTCTACGCCCATCCCCTCGAGATGAAGGACGTCGCGAAGCTGCACGGAGGCCGCTGAAGCCGCGGGACGCGGCTAGTCGGTGCTCGTGGGGGCGACACCCGTCCGCCCGCTCTCGCTCGGAATCGTGGCGTGCTGGGAGAGGTACTCCGCCACCAGTGCGTGCCCGGCCGCGTTCCAGTGGCCGTCGTTGGCGAAGCGCAGCTCGGCCACGCTCCTGCCCGCGAGCGCGGGGGTCACGTCGAGGAAGGGCACGCCGCGGCTATCGGCCCAGAGGCGGATCGCATCGCGGACGACGTGACGATCGGCGTCCGTCCAGTCGTGCCCGCTGCTCACCTGCCGCCAGGCATCGTCGCTCCACTCGATCGTCGCGGGCAGATACCAGACCGTGAGCGGGCGACCCTTCGCGGCCTCGAGGAACGCATCGAGCCCGCGCTCGGTGTCGGGCCAGAGATCGGGGAGGTCTTCCCGCGTCGAGACCCGCACCTCGCGCCTCGCGAGCCCGCGCGCCAGCGCGACGTAGAGGTAGCCCGCCGCGCGGCTGCGGTTCCGGATCTCGTCGCGCCAGCCCCGCGACCGCATGCGCTGCTCCATGGCGGCGCGCTCTTCGGGGGTCTGGGCGCGGCTCGACTCCCAGCGCTGGTTGTCTCCGAGCTCGTTGCCACCGAAGACGGCGAGGACCAGCTCGTCGAGCTCGTAGTGCGCGCCGTTCGCGGCGAGGAAGGCCGCGCTCTGGCCGGTGCCGCTCCAAGCGCTGCCGAAGTTGTAGACGGAGACCCGCTCGTCCGCGCGCTGCAGGTCGCGCCACCAGCGCGTCGCGAAGCGCTCGTCCGGCGTCACGCCCATGCCGGCCGCGAAGGAGTCGCCGAAGAGTCCGATTCGCCGCTCGCCCGGCGCCCTGGGAGCGGGGTCGTGGTCGATGAAGCCGTGCCGGTTGAGATGGACGTCGACGTCGTAGTCCCAGTGGCGGATGCGTGCATCACCGGGATACGCGCGCCAGGCGCTGCCCCGCCCGTCGGCCAGAGACAGCGGCAGAGGGCCCACGCCGTCCTGGTAGAGGCCCGGTGACGGCCAGTCGATGATCCGCAGCCCGATCTCGAGCACCAGCAGCAGGCCGACCACGGTGATCGCGAGGGTCGTGATCGCGAAGACGGCGTACAGCGCCGGGCCGGGTCCCCTCGATGCCACTCCGCTCCCGGCCCCGTCGCTCATGGCTCTCCGCCGATCCCTGCACCGTGCCTGCTCAAATCGCCGGCGAAAGCTAGCAATGGCGAACGGTGCGTGCCGACCGACCGATCCCTCGTTGCAGCTGCCGGTGCTCGGCCGGGGGTGCGAGCATCCTGCTAGGATCACGGATCCTCAGGCGCCGCTGGTGACCGCGACGAGCTCGAGCTGCTCGTCGGACCGTGGCGTTGGGCATCCTGGTGCGAGCGGAGCGTTTCATGACCCGACGATCGATCGTGATCGGCCTGGCGAAGCTGACCCTTCTCCTCGTGTCGCTCGTCATCTCGCTCCTCTTCGGCGAGCTCGCCCTGCGGATCCTCGGCTATCAGGCGATCTACGAGGTCTACTCCAAGCCCTCGATCCTCTGGCAGCCCGACGAGCTGCTGGGGTGGTCCCACGAGCCGGGCGCGGAGGGCCGGTACGTCGGGCCGCGCCCCTGGCCGATCGAGTTCGACAGCCCGGTTTCGATCAACTCGTTGGGGCTGCGCGGGCCCGAGGTCGAGCCGATCGCCGACGAGGGCGCAAGGATCCTCGTGCTCGGCGACTCGATCGTGGCCGGCTTCGAGGTGCGTCAGGAAGAGACGTTCGTCGCGGTGCTCGGGGACCTGCTGGGGGAGGAGCTCGACTTCCCGATCCAGACGATCAACGCGGGCGTGCGCGGCTACGGGACCGACCAGTCGTACCTCTACTTCCGCGAACGCGGCCGCCTGCTCGAGCCCGACGTCGTGGTCATGTGGCTGACCCCCAACGACCTCGTGAACGACATCACCGTCCACAGGATGCGCCGGGTCTTCGGCAAGGCTGCCTTCGTACCCGACGGCGAGCACGGACTACGCCTCATCGGGGCCCCCGTGCCCGACTATCCCGAGTGCTCCGAGTACCGGATCTCGTCGGGTGGCGAGATCGTGCGCCTCGACAGTCGCGTCGGTCGTGTCGTCTGCCGGCTACAGATGGCGCTGTTCGACCGCTCCGCGCTGTTCTCGTTCCTCACTCACCTCGTTCCCTGGGATCAGTGGGGCACGCTCCTGCGAAAGCTCTACAACGCAGGCATGCCGCAGGGCCGCTCGGACAAGGGCGAGGCCGCGCTGCTCATCGAGAATACGTCGAACAAGGTGACGGAGCGGATCATCCCGGAGCTCGCGCGCACGGTCGAAGCCAGCGGTGCGCGGTTCATCGTCGCGAGCCAGCCGAACATGCTGCAGAAGTTCGCGGACGCCGGCATCGATCTGTCGGGCTACGAGCAGATCCACCTCGCCTCGGTGGAGAAGGCGGATCCGCTCGACGTTCGCTTCGAGCACGACTCGCATCTCAACGCGAAGGGGCACCGGATGGCGGCCGAGGAGCTGCGGGACGCGCTGCTTCCCGTGCTGTTGGAGATGCGTTCGGAGCCGTGACAGCGGCGTCCCGACGGGTCGGCCTTCTCCGGCCTCGCGGGATCGAGCCCGATCGCATCCGATTGCGACCTCGCCTGCACATCGCCGATGCGCCGGGGCCTCGGAGCGCATGGAGCCGCTATCCTCCGGCCCGCTGTCCGGCTCGCAGCGCGCCGCGACCGTGAGCGCCGAGGGGGTGACCGTGCCATGAAGGTTCTCGTGACGGGCGCGGCGGGCTTCATCGGCGCCGCCGTCTCGCACCTGCTCCTCGATCGCGGGGATGAGGTCGTCGGCCTCGACTGCCTCAACGACTACTACGAGGTCTCGCTCAAGCAAGCCCGCCTCGACCGGTTGACGGCGCGGGCGGGCTTCACGGACGTGCGGCTCGATCTCGCCGACGGCGAGGGGCTCGCCCGGCTCTTTGCCGATCGACGCTTCGATCGCGTCGTGCACCTCGCGGCCCAGGCGGGCGTCCGGTACTCGATCGAGAACCCCGGCGCCTACGTGTCGAGCAATCTCGTCGGCTTCGCGAACGTCCTCGAGGCCTGCCGCCACCACGAGACTGCGCACCTCGTCTACGCGTCGAGCGGCTCGGTCTACGGCGCGAACCGCACGATGCCGTTCTCCGTGCATGACAACGTCGACCATCCCGTCAGCTTCTACGCCGCGACCAAGAAGGCGAACGAGCTGATGGCGCACACGTACAGCCATCTCTACGGCCTTCCGACGACCGGCGTGCGCTTCTTCACCGTGTACGGCCCATGGGGCCGGCCCGACATGTCGCCCTTCATCTTCGTGCGTCGCATCATCGAAGGCGAGCCCGTCGACGTGTTCAACATGGGCCACCACAAGCGCGACTTCACCTACATCGACGACGCGGCCGAGGGGGTCGTCCGACTCCTCGACCACGTGGCGGCGCCCGATCCCGAGTGGTCGGGCGAGAAGCCCGATCCCGGCCGCAGCAACGCGCCGTGGCGCGTCTACAACCTCGGCAGCAACGCGCCAGTCGAGCTGCTTCGATACATCGAGATCTTCGAGGACTGCGTCGGCAAGAAGGCGCAGAAGAACCTGCTGCCCCTGCAGCCCGGTGACGTGCTCGACACCTTCGCCGACGTCGACGATCTCGTCGCCGAGATCGGCTATCGACCGACGACGCCCATCGAACAGGGCGTGGCGCGCTTCGTCGAGTGGTACCGTGACTACTACGGCGTCTAGTACGGCGCGCTGGGGTGTGCGCGGCCTGCGCGACCCGAGCGAAGGGGAGGGGCGTTGACCCGGGTCGGGATCGCGAGGACGGTGGCGGGCTACGGCGCCGAAAGCAGTCCGTACGAGCCTGCTGCGAGCTTTCCCGAGCTCGACGCGCTCTTCGCCAGCGGTGCACGTCCTCCGGGCGAGGGCCGCTGCTACGCCGCGTTCCGGTCGGCGCTGCAGGCGCTCGGGCTCGACGCCGCGCACCTGGACACGCCCGACTGGAGCCCGCTTCGCGATCTCGTGCAAGAGGGCGGAACGGTCGTGCTCAAGCCGAACTTCATCCGCCACTTCAATTCCGTGGACGATCCGCAAGGCACGGTCGAGAGCGTCATCACGCACGGCTCCGCGCTCCGGGCGCTGACCGACTACGCGATGCTGGCGGTCGGTCCGTCGGGCTCGGTCAAGATCGCCGAGGCACCCCAACAGGACTGCGACTTCGACGAGATCCGGCGCATCGTCGGGCTAGACGAGCTCGTCCGCTTCTATCGCGACACGGCCGGTCGGACGCTCGAGGTGATCGACCTGCGCCGGGAGCACGTGATCTACGAAGGCGGCGTGATCGTCGAGCGGCGCGAGCTGCCGGGCGACCCCCTCGGCTATCGCGTGGTGGACCTGGGACGCCGGAGCTTCTTCGAGGGCTCCGGTCTCGAGCCCGACCGCTTCCGGGGCGCCGACTACGACCCGGGTCCGACCTCCGAGCACCACCGGGGCGGCAAGAACGAATATCTGCTCTCGGAGACGGTGCTGTCTGCCGATCTGATCGTGAACCTTCCGAAGATCAAGACACACAAGAAGACCGGCGTGACCCTCGCACTGAAGAACATGGTCGGCATCAACGGCGACAAGAACTGGCTGCCGCATCACTCGCTCGGCCCCGTGGCGAAGGGGGGTGACGAGTTCCCGGACGACACGCTCGTCGACCGGCTGCGGATCTGGGGCTTCGAGCGCGCGCGTCCGCTGCTCGCCCGCGGCCGCTTCCTGCCGCTCTTCCGGCTCTTCCGCCGCGCCGAGAATGCGGTGCGCGGTGAGTCGTTCATCCGGGCCGGCAACTGGCACGGCAACCGGACCACGTGGCGCATGTGCTGCGACCTCAATCGCTGCGTCTACTACAGCGACGGCCATGGCCTGCACCTCGACGCCGAGGCGCCCGTTCGCACCGTGCTGACCGTCGCTGACGGGATCGTTGCAGGCGAAGGGGAGGGGCCGCTCGCGCCGGTCGACCGTCCGCTGGGCGTCGTGCTCGCGTCGACGGATCCGGTGGCGCTCGATCTCGTGGCGGTGCGGCTCATGGGCTTCGACGAGCAGCGCATTCCGAAGGTGTGGGAGTCGGTGCTCGACGCGGGGCCGCGCATCACCGCGGTGCGACGCATCGAGGACGTGTTGGTTCTGGAGGTGGAGGACGATCCGAGCCGCCCGGAGCAGCGCTCGCTCGACGCGCTCACGGCGGACGAGCCATTTCATCCGCACCCGGGCTGGTCGGGACATCTGGAGAGAGAGCGCGAGAGAGACGAAGAAGAGAAGAGGGCAATCGCATGAGGCAGGTGGTGCAGAACGCGCGGTCCGGCGAGCTCAAGCTCGAGGAGGTGCCGGCGCCCACCTGCGGGCCCGGCCAGGTGCTCGTCGCCAATCACTTCTCGGTCGTCTCGCCGGGCACCGAGAAGATGGCGATGGACTTCGCGCGCAAGTCGCTGCTCGGCAAGGCGCGCTCGCGCCCCGACCTCGTGCGCCAGGTGGCCCGCAAGCTCCAGCACGAAGGCCCAATGCCGACCTATCGCGCGGTGACCACGCGCCTCGATGCGCCGCAGCCACTCGGCTACGCGTGCGCGGGCGTCGTGATCGCTGCGGGCGAGGGCGTGACGCGCTTCGCCCCGGGCGACCGCGTGGCCTGCGCGGGGGCGGGCTATGCGAACCACGCCGAGGTCGTCGCCGTGCCCGAGAACCTCGTCGTGCACGTGGTCGAGGGCGTGTCCCTCGACCGGGCGGCGTTCGCCACCCTCGGCGCGATCGCGATGCAGGGCGTGCGTGTCGCCGACCCGCGCCTGGGCGAGATCGTGGCCGTGATCGGGCTCGGCCTGATCGGTCAGCTGACCGTTCAGCTGCTGCGCGCCGCGGGCTGCCGCGTGCTGGCGATCGACATCGACGCGGGCCGCGTCGAGCGTGCGGTCGCGCTCGGAGCGGAGTGGGGCGCGACTCCGGACGACGACCACGAGCGCTGGGCCGCGAGCGCGACCGAGGGCGGTGGCGTCGACATCGCGCTCGTCACGGCAGCCTCCGACAGCTCGGCCCCGATCGATCTCGCAGCGCGCCTCTGCCGCATGAAGGGCACGGTCGCCGTCGTGGGCGCGACGGCGATGGAGCTCGACCGGCGCAGCTTCTACGAAAAGGAGCTCGATCTGCGGATGAGCATGTCGTACGGCCCGGGCCGTACGACCGGGGCTACGAGGAGCTCGGTCTCGACTACCCGATCTCGTACGTCCGCTGGACCGAGAACCGAAACCTCCAGTCCTTCGTCGCGCTGCTCGCCAGCGACGCCGTCGATCCGCTGAAGATGGACGTCGAGACGGTGCCCTTCGCCGAGGCCGAGGCGGCCTACGAGCGCCTGGCCAGCGGCGATCGGGCGCGGCTGGCCGTCGTCTTCGCGTACGACGGGACGGGCGAGTCGGCGCGGCAGCTCACGCTGCGCGATGCGTCGTCGAAGCCGGCGGCGGGTGAGCCCGGCGTCGCCTTCCTGGGTGCGGGCAACTACGCCAAGGCGCTGCTCCTGCCGGCCGTCGCGAAGACGCGTGGCGTGCAGCGGGTCGCGGTCGTCACGGCGACGGGCCCCTCGGCGCGGCGCACGGCCGAGAAGTTCGACTTCGCGCGCTGCGGCACCGACCCCGCCGACGTGTTCTCGGATGACTCGGTCGACCTCGTCTTCGTCACGACGCGGCACGACAGCCACGCCGGTCTCGCGCGCGACGCGCTGCGCGCGGGCAAGGCCGTGTGGCTCGAGAAGCCCGTCGGGCTCGCCTGGCACGAGGTCGAGGAGGTGCTCGACGCCGCTGCCGAGTCGGGCGCACAGCTGGCGGTCGGCTACAACCGGCGCTTCTCGCCGCACGCGCGCACGCTGCGCGACGCCGTCGCCGATCGGCATGGCCCGCTCTCGATCCACTACGTCGTGGCTGCAGGGGCACCGCCCGCCGGCACATGGGTCACCGATCCGGTCGCCGGTGGCGGCCGTGTCGTCGGTGAGTGCTGCCACTTCGTCGATCTGTGCAGCTGGCTCGTGGGCGCTGCGCCCGGCCGGGTCTTCGCGCGCTCGCTCTCGCGGGAGCGTGAGTCGGACGACTCGATGGTCACGCTGCTCTCCTATCCCGACGGCAGCGTCGCGACCCTCGAGTACCTCGCGAGCGCGAGCGGAGAGCTGCCGAAGGAGCGGATCGAGATCTCGGCCGACGGACGCACCGTACAGTGTGAGAACTTCCGCACGACGAAGGTCGTGGGCGGGGCCTCGAGCAAGACGCTCAACCAGGACAAAGGGCAGGAGGCCGCGATCGAGCAGGTGATCGCCGCTGTGCGCAGCGGCGGGCCGTCGCCGTTCACGCTGCTCGAGCTCGCGTCGACATCCGCCGTGACGTTCGCGATGGAGGAGTCCATGCGAAGCGGTCAGGCCGTCGACCTCGAGGAGCGCATCGCGCGCTATCGCTGAGTGGGAGCACGGAGCGCGCCGCGCTACGCCCGGGCGAGCTCCTCGAGCCGCCCGAGCATGCGCTCTGCGAGCGTCGTGCGGCGGTAGTGGCTGCGGACGAACTCGCGGCCCCGCGTGCCGAGGTCGCGCGACAGCTCGGGGTCGGTTCGGAGCCGGTCGAGGCACGCGACCAGGCCCTCCGCGTCCTCGGGCTCGAACGCGATGCCGCAGCGGCCGTCTTCGACCACGATGCGATGCGCCTCGCCCCGGACGCCGAGCACGATGGGGCGCTCGAGCGCCATCGCCTCGAAGATCTTCGAGGGAATCACCGTCTCGAAGACCGGTGAGTTCTTGAGCACGACGAGCGAAGCGTCGGTCGCGGCGACGAGATCGAGCGCCGCCTGTCTCGGTCCACCGTCGAGCAGGGTGAGGTTCGAGAGCCCGCGCTCGGCCACGAGCTCCGCGACGGTGCGCTTGTCGGCGCCCTCACCCATGATGACGAAGTGCAGGTCGTCGCGATCCATCGCGAGCGTCGCCGCCTCGACGATCGTCGAGATGCCATGGGCCATGCCGATCGTGCCGACGAAGCCGGCGATGAACGCGTCCTCGGGCAGACCCAGCCGCTCGCGCGTCGCCCCGGGCTCCTCCCGCGCGGCGACCGCGTCGGGGTCGATGCCGTTGGTCACGACCTCGATGCGCTCACTCGGGACGCCGAGACCTTCGAGATGCTCGGCGAACGTGCGCGTCACCGGCACGACGAGATCCGCGCGCCGGTAGAGGAAGTTCGCCAGGTCCTGAAGGCGGTCCATCAGGAAGCCGCCCGAGGACGCGCCGACCGCCACGATGCTCTCGGGCCAGAGATCGCGCAGCTCGAACACGAAGGGGCGCCGCTTCATCGCCGCGACCAGCCACCCGCCCACGGCCGCGAAGAACTGAGGCGAGGTGGCGACGACGACGTCGGGCCGCCGTACGCGCAGGCTCGCGAAGATGGCCGAGACCATGAAGCTCACGTAGTCGGCGATGCGCTTCGCGAAGCCCTCGTTCGCTGCGATGTACGACCAGACGCGGATCACCTCGATGCCGTCGATGCTCTCGCGCTGGAAGAGCCGGTTGCGGTAGCCGTCGTAGACGACGCCCTTCGGAAAGTTGGGCGCGCAGGTGATGACGACGACCTCGTGCCCGAGCTCGACCCAGTGCTTCGCGTGATCGTGGGTGCGGATCGCCGGTGCGTTCGACTCGGGCGGGAAGTTGTCGCTGAGGAAGAGGATCTTCATCGCTGAGGGAAGCGGCGGGCCGGGCTCAGCGGGGCACGCCGGCGTCGAGCGGGGGCATGGCCCGCATGGCGAACTCCCTGAAGGTCTCGTCGGCCCGCTCCTTGCCGCCATCGCTCTTGTCGATCGGGATCGTCACGCGGACGAGTGCACCGTCGGTGCGCCCCGTGAGTGCCCGGTCGGCGAACATGTGGAGGATCTTGAGGTGGTCGCGCGCGATGACGCGGCCACGTGACTGGTACCAGAAGTAGACCCGCTGGCGGAGGTTGCCCCGCGCGATCGTGACCCGCTTGGCCTCGCCGGGGATGCCGAAGTCGACCGGCACGATGTCCGACTCGACGATGTCCCAGCCCGACCCCGGTAGACAGTGCTCGGGCGGGTGGATCAGCGTCTCCTTGCCGGAGTCCGATCGCGTCTGCTTCTCGTGGTAGCCGACATAGAAGTTCACCAGACCGCCGCTCTCGGGCCGCGCGTAGTCGCAGAGGAGGTAGTCGGTGACGCCGAGGTTGCGGATGACCTTCTCGTCGAGATCCTGGCGTCCCTGGCACTGCCAGGTGTCCAGGGTGTCGGGATACGCCTCGAAGCCGACGCGCTCGGGGATCGTGAGCGCCCGCCCGAGGTAGTTGAAGGCGTAGAAGTTCAGCCCGATGAAGAGCAGCGCCGTCAGCAGCTTCGGGATCATCGATGGCCCCCCTGCGAGGTACCCGCACGGAGGTGAGCCAGACGGGTACCGAAGTCGAGCAGCCTCGCGACGCCCATCAGTGCGAAGAACGCCAGCCCGAACGTGATGATGCCCTGGAACTCGTGGATCACGCCCTGGGCGGCGTGCTCGCCGTATTGCTGCGTCATCCAGCCCGTGAGCGTCACGCGCGCCGCATTGACCACCACGGCGATCGGAATCGTCGACACGACGAGCACGACCTGCTGCACGCGATGGCCGGGCTTGAAGAAGTGCGCGAACACCACGCCGAGGGTGATGAGCGCCATCAGCGAGCGCAGCCCCGAGCAGGCCTCGGCGACGAAGAGCTGGGTGTGCGCGAGATGGATGATGTTGCCCTCGACGAGCGCGGGTACACCGAGGAGCTGCAGGGTCGACACCGCCCAGTTGGCGGCGATGAGCTGCAGCGGGAACGCGACGACGTTCACGAGCGAGCGCGGCAGCGGCACCATCAGGAAGAGGAAGAGCAGCGGGAAGAGCAGGATGCGGAAGATCTCGCGCCCGAGCAGCAGCAGCACGAGCCCCATGACGGTGAGCACGAAGCCGCCGCGCAGCAGGGTGAGCAGCGCGCCGAGCTGGCCGATGGCCATCGCGACCAGCCCGAGCGCGAGGATCACGATGCCCCACCAGCTGCCCTCGACCTTCGCGCGCGCGAGCTCGGCGCGTCGCTCCCAGGCGAAGTAGATCGACAGCGGCGCGATGATGAAGCCGTGCGAATAGTCGGCGTCGATCTGCCAGTGGGTGACCATCCGCTGGAGCACCGGCAGATAGACCCACATCGCGAGCACGATCGACGTGACGGCGAGACCGATCAGCGTCTTTCGCTCGTCGAGCCCGGAGGGGCGGGCGATCTTGTCGGGCGCTGCGCTCAAGAAGAGCCTCCGAGGTCTCGCTCCAGCACGTCGATGATGCGCTCCGCGGCGCGCCCATCCCAGAGCGGCGGCACGGCGGCACCGGTGGGCGGGCTCTCGAGGGTCGCGAGCGCTGCGTCGAGGATCCTGTCGGGATCGGTCCCCACGATCGTATTCGTGCCCTGTGTGCAGGTGACGGGGCGCTCGGTCGAGGTGCGCAGGGTCAGGCACGGCGTGCCGAGCGCGGTCGTCTCCTCCTGGATCCCTCCCGAGTCGGTCAGCACCATGGCGGCCGAGTCCATCAGAGAGAGGAAGTCGAGGTAGCCGAGCGGATCGCAGAGGCCGAGCTCGGGCTTTCGGCCGCCGAGCAGCTTCTCGAACGCTGCGCGCGTCCGGGGGTGGACGGGGAAGATCACGGGGACGCGCTCGTGGATCTTCTCGAGCACCTCGACGAGGCGCCGCAGCGAGTCCGGGTCGTCGACGTTGCTCGGGCGATGGAGCGTCAGCAGGGCGAACCGTCCGGGCTCGACGTCGAGCTTGGACGCCACGTCCAGGGCGCGCGCGCGTTCGACGTGACCGAGCAGCGTATCGATCATGACATTGCCGACGAAGTGGATGCGTGCCGGGTCGATGCCTTCGGTGCGCAGGTTCTCGTCCGCAGCGGACTCGGTCGTGAAGAGCCAATCCGAGACACTGTCGGTGAGGATCCGGTTGATCTCTTCGGGCATGGCCCGGTCGCCCGAGCGCAGGCCCGCCTCGACGTGGGCCACGGGGATGCCGAGCTTCACGGCCGCAATCGTCGCGGCGAGCGTCGAGTTCACGTCCCCGACCACGAGCACGAGATCGAACGGCGACTCCAGCAGCAGGGCCTCGATCTTCATCAGGACCTGAGCGGTCTGCTCGCCGTGGGTGCCCGACCCCACGCCGAGATTCACGTCGGGCTCGGGGATGCCGAGGTCGCGGAAGAACGATTCGGACATCGCGGTGTCGTAGTGCTGTCCGGTGTGCACGAGCGTCGCTTCGAACCGCGGCCGTTGCTCCATCACCGCCATCAGCGGAGCGATCTTCATGAAGTTCGGCCGAGCACCCGCGACCACCATGACGCGGATCGGCCGCCGGCCGGGCTCGGTGCTGTCTGCTTGGGTCATGTCTTCCTCTGACCCCTCATATGACGGTCCTGGGGACCCGCGGGGTTCGATGCGTTCGCGAACATGGCTCGATCTGGTTGCGGCAGAGCGGCGGGACCTTCCCGCTAGTCTAACCGCCGCGGCCTCGGAATCGGCGATCGAAATACGAGCGGGAACGCGTTCGCATTCGCGGGCTTCGGCGTGCCCGCCACGCGCTCATCGGTCACCTCGAGCCGTGACGGGAAGGCGAAATACTCGATCCGCGGCGCTGGTGCGGCCGATCGGCCGAGTCGTCGCGCCTCTCGCTCCGACACGATCGGGCCGGGCCTCGGTCGGGTCGCGCCGCCGTCCCGGATCTCACCCCTTGGCCATCTCGATCCCGATCATCCGCTCATCCTGTCCTGCCTCGTCCGTTGCCTGGTTCGGCAGTGCAAGACGCGGACCTTTCCGTTTCCCCCCGGGTGGAGTTGCGTGGGGGTGAGCCATCGCCAAACCGACTTCTCTACTCACCCTGCGCCGGAATTCGATCAGGTAGGGTCCCATTCTGCCGACAGATAGGAAATAATGTGCCCCTTTTCGGAACGGAATTCCCACCTTGGGAGTGACGCTCCGTCATGGGAACACGAGTTCCGTCGTGGAATGAGGCCAAGCACCCCCACGCAGGTCTCGGCTCCAGGCAGCTGATCCGGGGGCGTGAGCGAGAGCCGAGTCATCGGGCTCGCACACGCATTACCGAGGCAGCTCGCACAGCGCACCGCACGGGACAGAGAGAGCTCGCATGAACAAGCCCCGACAGATCCTCGTGATCGACGACGACCCTGGTGTGCGGGACTACCTCGAAGCGCTCGCCGTCCGGCGGGGCTACCAGGTCCACACCGCGGCGTCTGCAGAAGAGGGGCTCGAGACGCTCGACCGCGTGACGCCCGACATCGTCACCCTCGACGCGATCCTGCCCAACATGGACGGGCTCGAGGCCCTGCGCCGCCTGAAGCAGAGGCTGCCCGAAGTGCCCGTGATCATGCTCTCGGGGCACGGCCTCGCGCGCACGATCGTCGAGGCGATGAAGCTCGGCGCCTCCGACTTCCTGCGAAAGCCGTTCGAGATCGAGGAGCTCGACCTCGCCCTGGAGAAGGCGCTCGAGACCCAGCATCTGCGCGAGGAGGTGCAGAGCCTTCGCGGTCGCGTCCGCAGCGACCTCGGCGGATTGCTGATCGGCAGCGACAACGAGGCGATGCGCGAGGTCGTCGAGATCATCGACCAGGCGGCCGACACCGACATCACGGTCCTCGTCACCGGCGAGAGCGGCACCGGCAAGGAGGTCGTGGCGCGCGCGCTCTATCAGCGCAGCGATCGCAGCTCGCGACCCTTCGTCAAGGTCAACTGCGCGGCGCTCCCCAGTGAGCTGCTCGAGAGCGAGCTCTTCGGCTTCGAGAAGGGTGCGTTCACGGGGGCGCAGAAGCGCAAGCTCGGCAAGTTCGAGTACGCGAACCACGGCACGATCTTCCTCGACGAGATCAGCGAGATGGCGCCCGGCCTTCAGGCCAAGCTGCTGCAGGTGCTGCAGGACGGCCAGTTCTCGCGGCTCGGCGGCGCCAACGACGTGCAGGTCGACACGCGCATCATCGCGGCGACCAACCGAAACCTCGAGGAAGCCGTACGCCGCGGTGAGTTCCGCGAAGACCTCTACTACCGCCTGAACGTCGTGACGGTGAAGATCCCGCCGTTGCGCGAGCGCATGGATTCGGTCCCGCTGTTCGTCGACCACTTCCTGAAGACCTACAGCGAGCAGTACAAGAAGAACGTCTCCTCGTTCTCGCGAGAGACGATGGACGTGATGCTCTCGTATCACTGGCCCGGCAACGTGCGTGAGCTCGAGAACATGGTGAAGCGCATCGTCGTGCTCGGGAACGAAAAGGCGGTGATCCCCGAGATCGAGTCGAAGCGCAAGCAGCCCGAGCCCGCAGAGAAGAGCGATCCGCTCGCCGATTTCACCGATCTGGAGGCACTCGGAGCGGACTTCTCCAGCGAGGACGGAATCGATCTGAAGGCATTGTCGAAGCGAGCTGCCCGGATTGCCGAGAAGAAGGCCATCGAGCGCGTTCTGGAACAGACGCGGTGGAACCGGAAGGAAGCCGCCGTGCGGCTGAAGATCAGTTACAAGGCGCTGCTCTACAAGATGCGAGAGACGGGGCTCAGTGGTGATCGCTGAACATCTCGCGAGACGGGGCTCAGTGGTGATCGCTGATGGCTCGCGAGACGGGTCTCGGCGGTGATCGCTGATGGCTCGCGACCTGGAGAATGAAATGAGGAACTCGACTTCTTTCGTTTCGATCGCGTGGATCGTGACGGCGATGGCGTTGCTCATGGGCTGCGCGAAGCCGCCGGTGGTCGAGCCGCCGCCGGAGACGTCATCCGGTGAGCGGGTGCCCTACGTCATCGGGATCCCCGACATCCTGAAGGTGGACGTCTGGCGCAATCCCGACTTGACGGCCACGGTCGTCGTGCGCAGCGACGGAATGATCTCGGTGCCGCTGCTCGGCGACGTGCAGGCCGAGGGTCTCACGCCACTCGAGCTGACCGAAGTGATCAGCGCGCAGCTCTCCGAGTACATCTCGACACCAGACGTGACCGTGACGATCGAGCGCGCCGACTCGCAGAGTGCGACGGTCGTCGGCGCCGTGGGCCGATCGGGCATCGTGCGGCTCGGCCGGCAGAAGCGCGTGCTCGAGGCGATCGCCGAGGCGGGCGGCTTCACGACCTGGGCGAAGCGAAACAGCGTGATGGTGCTCCGCAAGACGCCCGAAGGCCAGGTCGCGTACAACTTCAACTACGGAGCCTTCGTCTCGGGCAAGGCCCCGAACTCCAACATCGTGCTCGAGCCCGGCGACACGGTCGTGGTGCCCGACTGAGGCCCGCGATGATTCACGCCCGCCTCCTCGTGCTGATCCTGATCGGCGCCCTCTCGGGCGCGATGGAGGCGTCCGCCCGCGAGGCGGTCTTCGGTGTGGTGCAGTCGATCACCGGCGACTCGAACCTGTTCTCGAACTCGTTCGGGAACCAGGCGGACGGGTCGTACCGCGTCGGTCCGACCATACGGCTGCGCGAGGACCGGAAGGAGATCAACTACGACTTCTACTACGGTCCCAACTACCAGGTCTACTTCGTCACCGACGACGTGAATGGCTGGAACCAGGATTTCAGGGGCGATCTCACGTACAACCCATCGCCACGCGACGAGATCAAGCTCGTGTCGCGGGCGCACTTGAACCGCTTCGTCTCGACGCTCATCGAAGACACCTCGGGCACCGCGGGCGTCAATGCGCCCGGGCTGGGTGACCAGGGTCGCTATCACGTCGACCTGTCATACGAACGCGGCTTCAGCGCGCGTTCGTTCGGGTTCGCCGGTGCGACCTACGACCAGCTCACGTACAGCAATACGTTCAACGTCCCCAACATCTCGGGCCGGGCTCGCGTCGGGGGGAGCCATCTGGTCCATCCGCAGTGGCTGGTGGGCGCCAACGCCGAGGGCACGTTCCGGAAGTTCGACCAGACCATCCGGAGCGGGCCGACCACGCGGACCGGGATCGTGAACATCAACGCGACCGCGCGCTGGACGCCCTACCAGACCGTGACCGTGTCCGGGAGCATCGGACCGAGCTGGGTGAAGCAACGTCAGGAGGAGCCGGGCGCCGTCACCGTGCCCCTCTTCCTGGTGCCGCAGGGATCGAGCTTCGCCGCCACCTACGAGGGCTGCGCCGAGATCACACCGGGCGTACGGCTCTTCGGGTTCGGAAACTGCGGCGTCTTCGGGGACGGCTCGTCCGTGCCCACGCTCTTCGACACGACCCAGGTGGACTTCCTGCCCGGTGCGCAGACGACCGCGATCGACAGCAGCTTCGTGACCTTCTTCGCACGATTCTTCGTGCGCCAGGACTGGAACCGCGGTGGCATCCAGGCCGGCTACGTTCGAACGCAGGACGCGACCGGTGGAACGGCGTCGACGACGATCGCCGACACGGTGAGCCTGTCGTCGAACTATCGCCCGGTTCGCAGGACCATCCTGGGCTTCCACACGCGATTCACCCGTCGCCGCACGAACGCAACCCGCACCCGGGGCCTTCCCACGGCGGCGCGAAGCGGGGAGTTCGCGCCTCCGGGCAGCCTGACACCCGCCCTGCCACCGCCGTTCAACGACCCGGAGCTCGCCTCCGCGTCGAATCTCGTGCTCGTCGAGTCGCGGGATCGGTCGGAGCGCCGCGAGCTGTACATCACGGCCACCGGGTCACGGCGGATCACGCAGAACCTGAGCATGCGGGGCGAGTTCTCATTCGTCACCAGCTGGAGCCAGTTCAGGCAGTTCGACATCGACACGGGTCAGCCTCTGGTCGACACCGATGGCCGCTTCACACGCTTCATCGGGCGTCTCGTCGTCACGTACGAGTTCGACCCGTATCGGTTCTAGACTTTCGGAGTCAAGGCAATGCAGCAGGAAGAAGGACTTCAGCTTTCCGATCTGGTCGCCATCCTCGGTCGCCGCGCGACGCTGATCGTGCGGGTGGCAGGCATCACGATCCTCATCGTGTTCTGGGTCGCCATGGCGTTGCCCAACAAGTATCAGGCGAGCTCACTGATCCTCGTCGAGCCCCAGGGCGTGAACGACCAGCTCGTTGCCGCGGGCGTGCAGGAGAGCGATCTCGGCCAGCGCCTCGGCATCATGACGTCGGAGATCCTCAGCCGGACGCGGCTCTCGGCCCTCATCACGGATTTCGAGCTCTACCCGGACATGGAGGACTGGTACACGCGTGAGGAGATCGTCGAGGAGATGCGCTCCGATCTCATCGTCGTGCCGGTCTTCAGTGAGCTCGAGGCGTCGCAGCGCCGCAATCGCGATGCCGAGTTCAACACCTTCGCGATCTCGTTCGAGTACGACAGCCCCAAGATCTCGGCAGACGTCGTCAACAGCCTCGCCGCCGACTACATCGAGCAGCACATCAGCGCCCGGGTCCAGGTCTCCCAGAAGAGCCTCGACTTCATGCGGGCGTCGATGGAGAGCCTGCGCGACCAGATCCTGGTGGTCGAGGCCGAGATCAAGAAGGTCAAGGAGGCCAATGCCGGCACCCTGCCCGAGGACCTCGCGCCGAACCAGGGGATGCAGCGACAGACGCTGATCGACCTCCGCGTCGCGCAGCAGGCGCTCGGCGCCTCCGAGAGCGACGTGGCCTTCTGGAAGAACCAGATCCTCGCAGCGGTGTCGCTCTCGAACCCCAACGACAAGACCGACCCGGCGCATCGGCGCAAGGTGCTCGAGATGCAGATCACGTCGATGAAGTCTCGGGGTTATACCGACCGTCACCCCGACATGATCGCGACCCGCGCCGAGCTCGAGTCGATCAACGCGGCGCTCGCTGCGAAGGGCGAATCCGATCGGAAGGACGTGGATCCCGCGGAGGAGGAGGCGTCGAGCAACTATGCGGAGCAGAACGCGCGCGCCGAGTACCGGCGCGCGAAGCTCCGCGTCCAGACGGGCAAGGCCGAGGTGGAGCGCCTCGGGAGCCAGCTCGCGACCATCCAGGCCCGCATCGGGGCGACGCCGGCCGTGGCCGAGAAGCTCGACGGGCTCCATCGCGAGCACGAGTCGCTCCGCGAGACGTTCCACGACTTCAGCGGCAAGTTCCAGCAGGCATCGGTGCAGGCCGATCTCGAGCGGCGTCAGCTCGGCGAGCAGCTCCGGATCCTCGAGGCCGCGTTCCCGCCGCCCAGCCCGAGCTCGCCGAATCGTCCGATGATCCTGGTGCTCGGCCTGATCCTGGGCCTCGGCACCGGCTGCGCCGCCGCAGTCCTGGTGGAATCGGCGGACACGTCGCTCCACGGTGCACGCGATCTCCAGGCCGCCACCGGCATTCCGGTGCTGGCGGAGATCCCGAAGATCCTGCTCGAGTCGGACCGCGCGGAGCGGGCCCGGCGCATCATTCGCGAGACCCTCGTGACGGCGATGGTCGTCGTGACCTTCCTCGTGGGCGGCGTCGCGACGTACCTGTTCGTCAACGGCCCGCCGAGCTTCCTTGCCGGCGAGTCGGAAGACGAGTCCGACGACGCGCGCCCGGTCGGAGTCATCCTGCCGCGTCTGCCACGCGGCACGTCCTGAATCGAGGTCAGCGGCTGTGTACACCGAATACTACGGCTTGCTCCGTGCTCCGTTCGAGATGACGCCGGACCCGTCCTTTCTCTTCCTGGGCGAGGCGCATCGCGAGGGGCTCGCCATGCTCGAGTACGGTGTCCGGTCGGGGAAGGGGTTCACGCTCCTGACCGGTGAGGTGGGCACGGGCAAGACGACCCTGCTGCATGCGTTGATGACGAAGCTCGATTCCCAGACGAAATGTGCGCTGATCTTCAATCCTCGCCTCGAAACCGGGGACTTCTTCCGGATCCTGTTCGATGAGCTGGGCCTCGAGCGCCGCGATCGTACGAAGGCCGACTACCTGCTCGAGCTCAACGAGCTCCTGATCGACCGGCTCAAGGAGAACCAGAAGACGCTCCTGATCGTCGACGAGGCCCAGAACCTCTCCGCCGAGCTGCTCGAGGAGATCCGGCTGCTCTCGAACCTCGAGACGGCGCGCTCCAAGCTGATCCAGATCATGCTCGTCGGGCAGCCCGAGCTGAAGGGGGTGCTCGCCCGGCCGGATCTGCGCCAGCTTCGACAACGGATCTCGCTGCGTCATCATCTCCGCCCCTTCGACGAGTCGGAGACCCAGGAGTACGTGGAGGGCCGATTGGGCAAGGCCGGCTTCACCGGGCGGCGGCTGTTCAAGCGGTCCGCCATCAAGGAGCTCTACGCCGTGACGGGAGGCACTCCACGGCTGATCAACAGCGTCTGCGACAGCGTCCTGCTGCTCGGCTACTCGCGCGACAAGTCGACCATCGACGGCGCGATGATCCGGCAGGTGGCAGGAGATCTCGAGCTGATCGACGCGCCGACCCATTCGCAGGACCAGGCTGGTCCCGGCGTCGAAGCCGCTCCGCGGCGACGCCGGCGGCTGCTCCGGTTCTTCCAGTGATTCGCGCCACCTGAACGAAGGCAGGGAGTCAGGAACATGGCCAACATCTACGAGGCTCTTCAGCGCGCCGAGAAGGAGCGGGACCGCAAGGTCTCCGGCGAGGAGGTCGGCGTCCCCGTGCAGCCGCGCTGGGAGGACGAAGCGCCGAAGCCTGCTGCGCCGAAGCCGAGCGGCTTCCTGGGCGGGTTCTTCGGCCGTCGCGCCGCCCAGCGAGCCGAGGCAGACGCTGCCGGCGACATCAACAAGCGCCGCATCTCGATGCTCCAGCCCGACTCGTACGTGGCCGAGCAGTACCGCACACTGCGCGGACGCATCGATTCGATCGCGACCCAGCGCCCGATCCACACGATCGCCATCGTCAGTGCGAACCAGGGGGAGGGCAAGAGCACCTGCGCCATCAACCTGGCCGCCGTGACCTCGCTCTCCGTCGATCGCAGCGTGCTGCTCATGGACTGCGACCTGCGCCGCCCGCGGATTCACGCGAGCCTCGGCCTCGAGCCGAAGGTCGGCCTCGGCGAGGTGCTGACCGGCCAGGCGACCCTCGACGACGCGCTGATTCCGGTCGAAGGGCTCGGGCTCCATGTGCTGGGCGTGCGGAACATCCCGGGAAACCCCTCCGAGCTCCTCGGGTCGGTGGAGATGAAGAACCTCGTCGCCCAGGTGGGCGAGCGCTACGACCGCGTGATCCTCGACACGCCCGCGAGCCTCGGCCTCCCCGACAGCAAGACGGTCGCCGAGCTCTGCGACGGCGTCGTGATGGTCGTCCGGGCCGACGTGACGAGCCGGGACGACGTCCAGGGTGTCCTCGAGCTCATCGACCGGCGCAGGGTCGTCGGGATGGTGATCAACGGAACGTCCCTCAGCCGTCGTCTCTACGGCTACTATTGATCTTCGGGCCGGTCCTGGCGCGTCGAGGCGAGAGAAGCGGTGAGTCTCCCGATGATCATCATCCCATTTCTGGTGGCGGCCGTCGTCGCCGCGATGATGACGCCCGTCGTGAGTCGGATCGCCATGGCGCTCGACATCGTCGACCGGCCCAACGATCGGAAGGTCAGCGACCGCACGGGCATGCCGCTCTTCGGGGGCGGCGCGGTCTTCGCGGGGGTCATCGCCGGGCTCGGCGCGGTCGCCTGGACCTCCCAGGGACACTCGTACGATCAGGCGAAGCTCTTCGCCTTCCTCTTCGGGGGCGGGCTGCTGCTGGTGATCGGCCTCTGGGACGATCGTTTCGCGCTCTCCGCCTTTCAGAAGCTGCCGTTCCAGATCGCGGCCGGCCTCCTCGCCATCGCCTGTGGCTACGAGATCGACTTCTTCACGAACCCGTTCACGCTCGTGCCGTCCGAGCTGCCGACCTACGTCGTCTGGCCACTCACGCTGCTCTGGATCGTTGCCGTGACGAACGCGATGAACCTGATCGACGGCCTCGACGGGCTCTCCGCGGGGCTCGGCGCCATCATCGCCGCCACTCTCGCGGTGCTCTGCGCGCAGGCCGGGCAGACGACCGGCCTGGTGCTCTCCGTCGTCCTGTGCGGCGCGCTGCTCGGCTACCTGCCCTTCAACTTCCCACCGGCCCGCATCTTCCTGGGCGACGCGGGCGCGCTCTTCATCGGCTACTCGCTCGCCCTGCTCTCGATCCAGGGCTACCGGAAGGCGGCCCTGCTCACCTTCGTCGTGCCGCTGCTCGCGCTCGCGGTGCCGCTGCTCGACACGCTCCTCTCCGTCCAGCGGCGCATCCGAAGCGGGCGGGGCATCTTCTCCGCGGACAAGATGCACATGCACCATGTGCTGCTGCAGCGCGAGGGCAGCCACCGAAAGGCAGTGCTCTGGCTCTACTTCCAGACGGCCTGCTTCAGCATCATCGCCGTCTCGTTCTCGCAGCTGCGGGGAGTTTCCGCCTGGATCTTCCTGGCCGCCGTCGCGCTGCTCACCTTCCGCCTGCTCCGAAACCTCGGCCTGCTCGCGATCACCACCGACGAGCCGATGCCTGAACCACCCGGCTCCACCGATCCGCACGAGGAGAGCTCATGACCGCCCCCCGCGCCCTCATCACCGGCGTCACCGGACAGGATGGCTCGTATCTCGCCGAGCTCCTGCTCGAGAAGGGCTACGAGGTGCACGGCGTCGTGCGTCGTTCGAGCACCGAGACATTCGAGCGCATCGCGCACCTGGCCGACCGCATCACGCTCCACCAGGCCGATCTGCTCGACCAGATGTCGCTGCTCCACACCCTGCGCGCTTCCGAGCCCGACGAGGTCTACAACCTCGCGGCACAGTCGTTCGTCCCCACGTCGTGGGTACAGCCTTCGCTCACCGGTCAGTTCACGGGCCTCGGCGTCACGCAGGTGCTCGAGGCGGTGCGCGCGGTCGATCCCTCGATCCGATTCTACCAGGCCTCGAGCTCGGAGATGTTCGGACGGGTGCAGGCGGTGCCGCAGAACGAATCGACCGACTTCTATCCGCGCAGCCCCTACGCCGTGGCCAAGCTCTACGGCCACTGGATCACGGTCAACTACCGCGAGAGCTACGACCTCTTCGCGGTGTCGGGCATCCTCTTCAACCACGAGTCGCCCCGGCGCGGACGCGAGTTCGTGACGCGCAAGATCACGGAGCTCGTCGCCAAGATCAAGCTGGGCCTCGCCGACGAGCTACCGCTCGGCAACGTCACGGCCAAGCGCGACTGGGGCTACGCGAAGGAGTACGTCGAGGCCATGTGGCTGATGCTCCAGGCCGAGACGCCGCAGGACTACGTGATCGGCACCGGGCTCCAGCACTCCGTGCGCGACTGCTACGAGAACGCCTTCCGCTACGTCGATCTCGATCCGGCCGACTTCGTGAAGACCGACGAGATGCTCATGCGCCCGGCGGAGGTCGACACGCTGCTCGCCGACCCCTCCAAGGCCGAGCGCGAGCTGGGCTGGAAGTCGCGGACCTCGTTCGAGGAGCTCGTCCAGATCATGGTCGAGGCCGATCTGGAGGCCCAGGAGCGGCTGACGGGCCGCAAGCGGGGGTCCCCCGGCACCCGCTGAGGGGGGCATGGACGCGGGGCACCCCGGCACCCGCCGAGATGTCACGAACGTGAGTCACCCGGTGCCCGCTGGGGGGCACCTACACCGGGGGTCGATTCCGCCCCTGCGGTCCGTGGACCGGGAACTCGGAAGGAACCGCATGGCAGGGGAGCGTGAGAGCTCCGGTTGCGCCCTCGTGACGGGCGGCGCCGGCTTCATCGGAGGCCACATCGTCGAGCGCCTCGTGGCCGACGGCTGGCAGGTGCGCGTACTCGACGATTTCTCGAGCGGCCGCGAGGCGAATCTGCGTGCCGTCGAAGGGCGCTTCGAGCTCTTTCGGGGCGACCTCGCCGACGAGGCGATGCTCGACCGGGCGATGCCGGGCGCGGACGTGGTCTTCCACGAGGGTGCGATCGCTTCGGTGCCGCAGTCGGTGGACGACCCGATCCGCACGCACAACGTGAACCTGACGGGCACGCTGCGCGTGCTCGAGGCCGCGCGCCGTCACGGCGTCGGGCGCGTGGTGTTCGCGGCGTCGTCGGCCGCCTACGGCAACGACGAGACGCTTCCCAAGCGTGAGGAACAGAAGCCCGATCTCCTGTCGCCCTACGCCGCGCAGAAGTACGGCTCCGAGATCTATCTCAAGCTGTTCCACGAGCTCTACGGCCTCGAGACCGTCGCCCTGCGCTACTTCAACGTCTACGGTCCGCGGCAGGATCCGAAGAGCGACTACGCCGCGGTCATCCCGCTCTTCATCTCGGCGGCGCTCCGCGGAGACTCGCTTCGCGTCTACGGCGACGGCGAGCAGACCCGCGACTTCGTCTTCATCGAGGACGTGGTGCAGGCCAACCTCGCCGCTGCCACGGCGCCGGGCGCAGCCGGGGGCGTCTTCAACGTGGCGAGTGGCTGCCGGACGAGCGTGATCGACCTCGTGAGGGCCATCGAGCGGGGCATCGGGCACGAGATCCACGTCGAGTACGAGGGCGAGCGCGCGGGCGACGTCAAGCACAGCTGGGCGGACATCGAGGCCACGCGCGACGTGCTGGGCTACGAACCCGGGGTCGGGCTCGAGGCAGGCCTCGAGCGCACGATCGAGCACTTCCGCGACGAGCGGAGCTGAGCGGGCCGACGCGGCCGTCCTTGCCCGTCCGTCCTTCGAGGAATCGACCCCCATGAACGTCACAGTGATCGGCACCGGCTACGTCGGACTCGTCACCGGCGCCTGCTTCTCCGAGTTCGGGGTCCAGGTGACCTGCGTCGACCAGGCCGAGGAGAAGATTGCGGCGCTGGAGCGCGGCGAGATTCCGATCTACGAGCCCGGTCTCGAGGATCTGGTCCGGCGCAACGTTCAGGCCGGCCGGCTGGTCTTCACGACCGATGGCGCGGATGCCATCGCCAACGCGCTGGTCGTCTTCATCGCGGTCGGCACGCCCCAGGCCCACGACGGCAGCACCGACCTCCGGTTCATCGAGGCGGTGGCCCGTGAGATCGGCCAGTCGATCGACGGCTACAAGCTCGTCGTGACCAAGAGCACGGTGCCGGTGGGCACGGTGGCCAAGGTGCGCGCGTGGATCCAGGAGGAGCTCGAAGCCCGGGGCAGCGACATCACGTTCAGCGTGGCCTCCAACCCCGAGTTCCTGCGCGAGGGCGCCGCCATCGGTGACTTCATGCGACCCGACCGCGTGGTCGTCGGCACCGACCCCGACGACGGCCATGCGCTCGCGATCATGAAGGATCTCTATCGCCCGCTCTTCCTGAACGAGACCCCCTTCGTGCTGACGAACATCCCGACGGCCGAGCTGGCCAAGTACGCGGGCAACGCGTTCCTCGCGACCAAGATCTCGTTCATCAACGAGATGGCGCTGATCTGCGAGAAGGTGGGCGGCGACGTGCAGGCCGTGGCCCGGGCCATGGGCCTCGACCGCCGGATCGGCAAGAAGTTCCTGCACGCGGGCCCCGGCTACGGCGGCTCGTGCTTCCCGAAAGACACGCATTCGGTCGCGCACTTCGCGGGTGAGCTCGGCGTCGATTTCAAGATCGCGAACGCGGTGATCGAGGTGAACGCCCGGCAGCGGCTCGTGATGATCGACAAGGCGGTCGCGGCCCTCGGCGGCGAGGTCGAGGGCAAGCGCGTCGGCGTGCTCGGGCTCTCGTTCAAGCCCGAGACCGACGACATACGCGAGGCGCCGTCCGTCGACGTCGTGAAGGCGTTGCAGGAGCGCGGAGCGGAGGTGCGCGCCTTCGATCCCCAGGCGATGCACGAGGCGGCGGAGGTCCTGCCCGAGCTGCAGCTCTGCAAGGATTCGTACGAGGCATGCCAGGACGCCGATCTGCTCGTGATCATCACCGAGTGGAACGAGTTCCGTGCGCTCGATCTCGATCGCATCCGTGCCCTCATGCGTGTACCCCGGCTCGTCGACATGCGGAACATCTATGACCCGGCGGCGGTGCGTCAGGCCGGCTTCGAGTACTGGAGCGTCGGCCGATGAGCCAACGCCGGGGTCCCGCACTGCACGCCGTCGTGATCGCCGGAGGTGCCGGCGAGCGCTTCTGGCCCGCATCGCGGCGACATCGGCCGAAGCCCTTCCTCCGCGTCGTCGGTGGCCGGACCCTGCTCGACGCCACGCTCGCGCGCGCGCGCCGCTTCGCCCGTGGCGACCGCGTCTGGATCGTCTGTGGCAAGGAGCACGCGAAGGCGATGCGCGAAGAGAGCGGTCTGCCGCGCGGCCGCGTGCTCGTCGAGCCCGAGCGACGCAACACGGCCATGGCGATCGCGTGGGCGGCGCAGCGCATCGCCGCGGAAGATCCCGATGCCGTGATGGCGGTGCTCTCCGCCGATCACCACATCCCCGACGACAAGGCCTTCGCGGCTGACATTCGTCGGGCGGCGAAGGCAGCCGCCGAGGAGCACGTGCTGGTGACGCTGGGCGTGCGGCCGACGCGGCCCGATCCCGGGCTCGGCTACATCGAGACCGGCCCCGAAGTCGGTGACGCGCACCCGGGGCTGCACCGGGTCGCTCGCTTCGTCGAGAAGCCCGACCGCGCGACTGCCCGCAGGTACGTCGCGAGTGGCAAATTTCTCTGGAACGCGGGCATCTTCATCTGGCGCGCGCAGACCGTGCTCGACGAGATCCGCACATGCGCGCCCGATCTGCATCGCGCCCTCGCGCCGATCCGCAAGCAGCCCCGGGGCCGCAATCGCGCCGCCGTGCTCGCCACCTATCGCCGCGCGCCGAGCCTGCCGGTCGACGTCGCGGTCATGGAACGTAGCGAGCGCGTCTGGACGGTGCCGGTGGAATTCGAGTGGAGCGACGTCGGTACGTGGTCGTCCCTCGCCGAGCGCCTCGGCGTCGGCACCCCGGAGGCGGCCGAGATCGCGGGCACGAGACGCTCGCGCGGTCCCCGTGGCGACGCGGCAGGGAACCGTGTCATCGCCGGCGACGTCGTGGTGGAGGATGCGGGGGGAAATCTCGTCTGGGGGGGCGATCGGCTGATCGCGTTGCTCGGTGTCGAGGACCTGGCGGTGATCGACACGGATGACGTGATCCTGATCACTCAGCTCTCGCGCAGTTCGGACGTTCGGCGAATCGTGGCGGGGCTCAAGAGGGCGGGGCGCGACCGTCTCACATGAGCACGCCCGCGGGACGCGGACGAGGACGATCGGGCCGCCTTACCCTAGGCTCCCGATCTGCAGCGCCGTGACGGCCAAGGAGACGACCGGATGAACGAACCGAGTGGACGCAAGAAGGAGGCCGTCGAGTCCCTGCGCGCGATCCCCCTTTTCTCGCGCGTGACCGAGGCCGACCTCGAGGAGATCGCCGCGCACCTGATCGAGCGGCGCTTCCCCAAGCACACGACGGTCGTCGAGGAGGGACTCGCCGGCGACTACATGTACGTGATCCGCCAGGGTCGGGTGAAGGTCACGAAGGCGTCCGAGGACGGGCGCGAGAAGATCATGCAGTTCATGGAGACCGGCGACTTCTTCGGTGAGATGGCGCTGCTCTCGAACGATCCGCGCTCTGCGAGCGTGAAGACCCTCGAGCCGAGCGTGCTGCTCGCGCTGTCGCGCCGCGACTTCATCGAGCAGCTGCGTCAGAGCCCGGACCTCGCGCTCGCCGTGATCGGTGAGCTCACCGATCGCCTGCGCGAGACCAACGAGCAGGCGAGCTCGATGTCCTTCCAGGGCGTCAAGGACCGCACCCGGGGCCTCTTCGAGCGGATCGCGCGCGAGGAGCCTGCGCGTGCCGGCCAGCGCATGACGCCCGCGATGACCCACCAGCAGATCGCCGACATGATCGGCACGTCGCGGGAGACCGTGACCCGCGCGATCAAGCAGCTGAAGGACGACGGCTGGCTCGGCCAGGAAGGCAAGCGCTACGTCATTCCCGAGGGCCCCTGAGCCAGAGGCGCGCCAGCGCCTCGCTCAGGCTCGTCGCCCCGCACGCCGATGTGCGTGGAGTGATGGTCCAGCAACGTCCCGACCCGATTCACGCCACCCGGGTGCGCCGCGCATGAGCGCCGCCGCCGCCGATGTGCAGGCGGGCACCGAGGTGCCGCGCGTGCTGATCGTCGACGATCACGCGGGCGTGCGAGCCTCGATGCGGATGCGCTTCTCGGCCGAAGGCTGGTCCGTCGAGGAGGCGGCCGACGGCGATGCCGCGATCGTCCGGCTCGCGGATGGCGGTGCGCCCCGCTTCGACGTCGTGCTGAGCGACCTCCGGCTGCCCGGCGCCGATGGTCTCGCCGTGCTCGAGGCGGCGCTCGCCGCGAGCCCGGACACCGCCGTCTTCGTGATGACCGCCTACGCGAGCATCGATGTCGCCGTCGCTGCCGTCCGCGCCGGTGCGCGGCATCTGCTGCAGAAGCCCTTCGATTTCGACGACCTCATCGCCCGGATCGAGGCCGAGCGGGCGCCGCCGCCCCACCGGGCCGAGGCGGCTGCGGCACACGGTGCGCCCCTCACGTTCGTCGCGCGCAGCTCGTCGATGCGCTCGGCCGTCGACCTCGCCCGCCGGGTTGCGCCTGGCCGCAGCACCGTGCTCGTCACCGGCGAGACCGGCACGGGCAAGGAGCTCGTCGCCGGCCTCATCCATGACGCCTCGGATCGCCGGCATGAGCCCTTCGTCAAGGTCAACTGCGCGGCGTTGCCCGAGACGCTCCTCGAGTCGGAGCTCTTCGGACACGAGCGAGGCGCGTTCACCGGCGCCGACCGCCGCCGCATCGGCCGCTTCGAGCAGGCCAACGGCGGCACGCTCTTCCTGGACGAGATCGGCGACATGACTCCGGCGACGCAGGCGAAGCTGCTGCGAGTGTTGCAGGACCAGGAGTTCTTCCGGCTGGGTGGCACGCGGCCGCTGCGCACCGACGCGCGGATCGTCGCCGCGACGAATCAGGATCTGGAACTCGCCCAGCGCGAGGGCCGCTTCCGTCAGGATCTCTACTTTCGGCTCGATGTGATCGGCATCCAGCTCGAGCCCCTGCGCGAGCGACCCGAGGACGTCGAGGGGCTGCTCGAGGCCTTCGCCGAACAGCTCTCGCGCGAGATCGGGCGGGAGCCGCTGCGCCTCACCGCCGAGGCGCTTCGAGCGCTGCGCGCACATCCGTGGCCCGGCAACGTGCGCGAGCTGCGCAACGTGGTCGAGCGCGCGGTGCTGATGGCGCGAGGCCCGCGCATCGAGGTGGCCGATCTCGCGCTCGAGCGCAGCGCCACGCGCACCCTCGAAGATGTCGGGAACGACCTCGCGGCGCCCGGTGTCTCCCTCAGCGCGATGGAGCGCCGGCTCGTGCTGGCTGCCCTCGAGCAGGTTGGATGGGTGCAGAAGGAGGCGGCAGAGCTGCTCGAGGTGTCGCCCCGCAAGCTCAACTACATGATTCGCCGGATGGGCATCACCCACGAGAGCTGGCGCCGCAACCGCTAGGCGCCCGACCCGAGACTCGCGCCGCGCCGCGCCCGCTCGCCTCGACTGGTGCGTCGACTCGGGCACGACTCGGGGTAACGCCGTAGGTGACCGGGTTTTCGGTGGTATTCCTACGCGCGATAGGGCAGGCTTTGGGCCGTTTTTCAGCCGATTCCGGGCGCGCCCCGATCGGATCGAGGATATCGAGCATGTGTGAAGTACGTGAGGCGGGTCGACGCGAGCAGCGGGTCCACGGTCGATTCTGGTTGTTTGCGATGGCGCTCAGCCTGTCGGTGTTCGTCGCGTGCGCGAGCGACGAGGAGAAGGTGGCCGGCTTCAAGGAGCAGGCCGAGGCGTACGTCGAAGAGGGCAAGCTGCGCGAGGCAGTGATCGAGTACCGCAACGCGATCCAGATCGACCCCAACGACGCCGACGCCCATCGCGGTCTCTCGAGGGCATACCTCGGGCTCGGCGCCGTCAACGATGCGTACTGGGAGCTCTCGGAGACGATCCGGCTCGACCCCACCGACCGCGAGTCTCGAAACACCTACGCGGCCATCTCACTCGCGAACGGTCGCTACGAGGCCGTCCTCGAGCAGGCCGACGCGATGATCGAGATGGATCCCGGGGACGAGGTCGGATACGTCCTTCGGGCTCAGGCATACGAGCGGCTCGGGCGCGAGGACGAGGTCGAGCCGATCATGCGCGAGCTCATCGCGCGGAGCCCCGACAAGACCGAGTTCCGACTGCTGCTGTCGAACTTCTTCCTGCGCCAGGCCAGGGTCGACGATGCACGGACCGAGGCGCTCGCTGCGATGGAGATCGAGGAGACCTACGCCGGCGCCGCGCAGATGGTCAGGCTGAGCACGACGGAGACCGACAACGACGAGGAGACGGAGCGCTACCTGCGGCTCGCCATCGAGCTCGCGACGAAGGAGCAGGCGCAGCGCGCCGAGGCCGAGGAGACCGGAATCGACGGCCGCGGTGACGCGTACAAGACGGCTGCCAGCTTCTTCATCGCGCGCGAACGCCGAGACGAGGCGATCACGATCCTCGAGACGGCGAGCGAGCTGCTGACGGACGTCCCCGAGCTTCGGCTCGAGATGATGTACATGCTCGCGGGGCTCCACCGTGATGCCGGCGAGTCCGAGAAGGCTGCTGCCGTCATGCAGCAGGCCGCCACGTCCGAAGAGGGCAACCCCGATCCGTTGCTCGTCCTGTCGACGTATCGCACGGGTCAGGGGGACTTCGCGGGAGCCCTCGAGGCAGCGGAGCGGGCGCTCGCCCTCGATCCGACGGTGCTCAAGTCCCGGCTCCGCCACGCGGAGGCGCTGATCGAGTATGGGGCCGCAGAGTCCGACCCCGAGAAGACCGAGCAGGGTCGGAAGCTGATCGACGAGATCATCACGGAGTATCCCGGCCTGCCCGAGGCCCTCTTCGTGGTGGCGAAGCTGGCCATCGCGGAGGGCGACGCCGACCGTGCGGTCGAGGCGCTGGGTGCGGCGCTCGAAGGCAAGCCGGACTGGCCGCAGGCGCGGCTGCTGATGGGGACCGCCCTGACGTCGAAGAACGAGCTGGCGCGCGCCCGTGTCGAGCTGGCGCTCGCTCTCGAGCTCGACCCCTCCCTTCACGCGGCCCGTCGTGGGCTGATTCGCATCCACTCCCTGCTCAACGAGCACGAGTACGCGATCGATCAGGGCCGGCTGTATCTGAACGAGAACCCGCAGGACGCACAGGTCCGGATCATCCTCGCCCAGAGCATGATCCGCCTGGGCCGGGTGGAGGAAGCCCGCGAGATGCTCCTCGGGCTGCCCGAGGATCGCATGAACGACGCCGCGATCTTCGCGCTCGCACGGATCGAGCTCGCCAGCGGCAACGACGTGAAGGCCCGCGAGCTGATGGAGCGCGTCGCGCAGTCGATGCCCCATCACGTGCGGGTGCTCGAGACGTTCGTCACGCTCGACCGCAGGGCGGGGCGGCTCGCGGAGAGCGAGGCGCGCATCGCGGCCGCCGTAGCGGCCGAGCCCGACGACGCGCAGCTGTATGAGCTGCAGGGCGTCGTTGCCGCGATGCAGGGGAATCTCGCGCTCGCCGAGGAGAGCTACGAGAAGGCGATCGAGCTCGGCCCGAAGATGCTCGGCGCCTACTCGAAGCTCGCCGCGATCTACAGCTCCCAGGGTCGCATCGACGAGACCATCGCGATCTACGAGAAGGCAGTGGGCGAGGATCCGACCGCGGCCGACGCCCATCACTTCCTCGCCGTGCTCTACGAGATGACAGGCAAGCCGGATCTTGCCCGCAAGCACTACGGGCTCGCGATCGAGAACGACGACAGCATGGCCGAGTCGAAGAACA
Organism: uncultured Spirochaetaceae bacterium; assembly: GCA_964474355.1. Taxonomy (GTDB): domain Bacteria; phylum Myxococcota_A; class UBA9160; order UBA9160; family UBA4427; genus CAYYSY01. Next base: position 43,120 of record CAYYSY010000337.1, read on the forward strand.
ACCTCGCGTACCTTCTCGCCTCGACCGGTGATGAGCTCGATCTCGCGCTCACCCTCGCACAGGAAGCGAAGGCCGCGATGCCCGGCAATCCCAATACGGCTGACACGCTCGGCTGGGTGTTGCTCAAGCGCAACGTGCCCTCGGCGGCGATCGGCTACTTCCGCGAGGCGCTCGCGAACATGCCGCCGGACGACCAGGCGCGCGGTGAGGTCGGCTACCACCTCGGTCTCGGCTATGTCGCGGCCGGTCAGAACGAAGACGCCGAGGCTGCGTTCGAGACGGCGCTCCAGCACCTCGACGCGCAGCTCGACGCCGCGCAGGCCGCGGGCGACCGGGTGTCGGAGCCCGCCTGGGCGAGCCAGGCCAGGGCCGAGCTCCAGAAGATCTCGAGCTGATCGAGGCTGGGCCCTCCGGGGCCCACCTCGCATCAGGCCGGTCCCTCCCCCAGAAGCCCCGCGGGGCCCAATCGCGTTCGCAGGTCGACCTCGGATCGCCCCTCCCGCCCGGCCTGCCGACCCGATGCACGCCCGGTGCGCCCGGAATGCGTGCCCCCAGCGTCGACCCCATCAAGCCCGGCTCCCGAGGCGCCGATAGGTTCGACGCACATCTGCGCGTGACACGCGTTCCGCGTGCCCTCTCGCGCGCCGACTCCCGCCGTGCGCGGCGGTCGGCGGGCAGGGTCCGGGACGATTCCCGTGCACGCTCGTGGAGGGATGGCATGAGAACCTGGATGCTTCTGTGGGTGGCCGCTGCGAGCCTGGTGCTCGCTTCTCCGGTCCTGGCCGAGTCGCCCGAGGCAGCTGCCGACGACGGCCTCGGCCTCGACTTCGACGACTCGGGCGTGGGGCTCGAGCCGGCGACCGAGCCGGTCGCCGACGCCGCGCCGAGCGCCGCAGCCGCGGTCGATGCGGAGCAGGCGATCGCCGAGGAGCCTGTCGAGCCGGCGATGGCCGAGTCGATGCCCGAGCCCAGCGGCGACGCCGCTGCGATGGACGCGGCCGAGGGCGTGGACGCGGTGGCCGCGACCGGTGAGACGGACGAGGCCGGCATCGGGGCGATCGACGAGACCGCCGCGACCGACGACATCGAAGAGGTCGCTCCCCGGACCGAGCCGGCTCCGTCGCGTGAGATCGCGATCGGCCCGATGGGCGTCGACGAAGAGGGCCGCGTGGGCCGCATCCACACGGTCAGCTCGGGCGACACGCTCTGGCACATCTCGAACGCCTACCTCGGCACGCCGTGGGTCTGGCCCTCGGTGTGGAACGACAACGACGGCATCTCGAATCCCCATCGCATCGCGCCCGGCGACCACATCTGGATCACCTCCGGTGAGATGCGGATCGTCACCGACTCGCAGCGCGACGAGCTGATGAATGGGGTGCCCGAGGATGTCGCAGCCGAGGAGACCCTCTTCGAGCCCGACGCACCCGCGGCGCTCGGCGACGATGACGAGCTGATGGCTGCGGCCGAGCCGACCGAGATGGACGAGCTGCCCGTGGCCGTGCCCGCAGCGGCTCCCGATGCGGCGCCCACTGGCGCGATGGTGCGCGTGAGCGAGGCTGAGAGCCTCGGCTACGTCTCGCCCGACACGATCGAGGCCGCCTCGAGCATCGTCGACAGCTCGGTGCCTCGCACCTGGCTGGCCGACGGCGACGAGATCTACATCGGCCTCGGCGAGGGTGAGGTGCAGCCCGGCGACGATTTCACGATCTATCGCGATGCCGACCCCGTCCGCGATCTGGACGGCACGCTCCTCGGCTACCACGTCGAGGTGCTCGGCTGGGCGAGGGTGAGGGCGGTCGAGGCCGAGTCGAGCAAGGCCGAGATCCGCATCAGCACGTCGGAGATCCGCCGCGGCGACATGGTGATTCCGCGCGACCCGGTGAACATCAGCGTCCCGCTGAAGCGCTCGCCCGATGCCGTGCCCGGCAACATCGTCTACTTGCCCGACAGCCGGACGGCCATGGGCGATGGCGAGTGGGTGTACGTGAACCGGGGCAACCTGCACGGCGTCGAGCCGGGCACGGAGCTCGAGGTCTACGATGCCGGCCGGTTCATGATGGACAAGGGCAAGCGCGACAAGGTGCTCACGCCCGACCACGTCGTGGCCCAGCTCATCGTGGTCGACACCCAGCCCGACAGCGCGGTGGCGTACATCGTCCACGCGCGACGGGAGCTGTCCATCGGCGACAAGGTGCGCCCGACAGCGAAGAAGCTGGCCCAGCGCTGACGCGCAGCGGGCGCTCGCGCCCGCGACGCTACGAGCTCGACCGAGCGGCGGTCTCCTCGCGGAGATCGCCGCTTCGCGTTTCGGGCGCCGCGTTCGGCTGCGGCGTGTGGGTGGGCTCAGTCGTTGCTACCCAGGGAGCCCCGGTCCCGGGGAGCGTGGCGTGGGCGACGCGCTGATCCTCGATCCCGCCGACTCGGACGCCGCTACGCGGCGCCGCTGCGAGGCGTGGCTCGCACTGCAGCGGGCGCTGGCTTTCGAGCCCCAGCACGCGATCGCACTGCTCGCCGACGAATCCGATCCCCACAAGGCGCTCGCGCGCTCCGGCGTGCTGGTCGGGCTTGGCGCGAAGACGGCCGCTCGAGACCGCGCCTGCCTCGCACGCGCGGGCGCGCGCCTCGTTCCCTGGACGAGCGAGGCGTACCCGGCGCTCCTGCGTCCACTGCTCGACGCGCCTCCGGTGCTCTGCGTGCGGGGCGATCCGCGCGTGCTCGACCGGCCGGCTGTGGCCATCGTGGGCGCCCGCGCCGCCACCGTGGACGGCCTCGATACGGCACGCGGGCTCGGGCTCGCCCTGGCGCAGCGGGGGCTGATCGTCGTCTCCGGGCTCGCGCGGGGCATCGACGCCGCGGCCCATCGCGGTGCGCTCGAGGCCGGCGGGGCCACGGTGGCGGTGCAGGCGTGTGGAGCGGACCGCGTCTATCCGGCGGAGCACCGCCGGCTGGCCGAAGAGATCGCGGAGAGCGGTGCGATCGTGAGCGAGCTGCCGATCGGCGCACCGCCCAGG